>DASQGR010000099.1:0-11785 GCA_035632515.1 Allostellaceae bacterium
GGCACAGCGCCACCCGGCGCCGTTCGCCACCCGACAGATTGGTCACCGGCGTATCGCCCGGCGGACAGCGCAACGCGTCCATCGCGATCTCGATGGCGCGGTCGAGCTCCCAGGCGTCGAGCTGGTCGATGCGCTCCTGCAGCTCGCCCTGCTCGGTGATGAGCGCGTTCATCTCATTGTCCGACAACTCCTCGCCAAAGCGGGCGCTGACCGCCTCGAAACGCTCGAGCAGCGCCTTGGCCTCGGCCAGCCCTTCGCTGACATTGCCGAACACGTCCTTGGCGGGATCGAGCACCGGCTCTTGCGGCAGATAGCCGACCGAGGCGCCCTCGGCCGCCCAGGCCTCGCCGGAGAACTCCTTTTCGACCCCGGCCATGATCCGCAGCAGGGTCGATTTGCCGGCGCCGTTAAGGCCAAGCACCCCAATCTTGGCGCCGGGCAGAAACGACAGCCAGATATCCCGCAGCACCTCGCGGCCCCCGGGATAGCTCTTGCCGAGCCCCTTCATCACATAGACGTACTGATACGCGGGCATCTAGTTGACAATCCTTATTAAACAGCGGTGCTGCCGGATTTGGCGGTCGCCGCCGGCTCAGTATAGGTCCCGCCGCCATGCCGATACCACCGTTGGGCGCTACCGGCCGATCACGGTGAACGGAAATTGGCCGAGGAGCGTGCGGTTGACGGTCAGGGAGATCGAATAATTGCCTTTGCGCAGGCCCGCATCGAATTTGCACCAGGCTGTTCCCGGTGCGCCTTTCTGCGCGATGCACGAAGACAGGGCCACCCCTCCCTGGCGCAGCTGAAAGCTGACGGCATCGGTGCTGGCGCCCGGGTAGTCGACGCGGACGGCGACAGAGTTCATCGGGAGGGTAAAAACCGTCGCCGGTGAAATCGGGTCGCCGTTGGGCGTGATGTCACGCGCGACGATCGGTGTTACCCCGTTGTTCGCGTTGCGGGCTTCGGCAGGCGGCGGCAGCCCGGGCGGCAGCTTCGGTCCGGGCGCGGCGGGCAGCGCCGGGGCCGTCGGATTGAACGCGGTCTGCCAATAGGCCACGGCGCAACCGACCGCCGGGGGCAGCAGCGGATATCGGTCCTTGACGAACGCGGCGGCGCTCGGGCGGCTCGAGCTGGAACCGTAAAGCGCCCCGACGATCAGCAGCCCGGCGCTGTCGTGGGAGGCAAGGCCGGCGACCCGCTGCCCCAGGGCGCTGCATTCGCCTCCGGTACCCTCCAACAGAGGCGGATAGGCAAAAAAGGCCGCTCCGAGCAACACGATGACGAGAGCAAGGACGAAGCGCATTGGCGGCCGACAGGTGATGGCGCTGGTGTCGCTCGCAGCAACCCATGCGAGCTTTTTGCAAATCTACTCCCGGGTTAGCAATGTCCGGTTAACAAGGAACCTGGCGGCACGTTAACGAGAACGTCTGGCGGCACGTTGACGAGAAGTCTGGCGACGGCGGCCGATCGCTATTATGTTGCGCTGCAACATGCGGCTTGACACGATGTGAGTAAGCACTTACTTGTGCGCGGATGTCGACGCCTCGATTGGATAGCGACGAACGTCGCCGGGCCATCGTCATGGCAGCGGTGCCGCTGTTTGCCCGTCGCGGCTTTGCCGGGACGACGACGCGCGAACTCGCCGCCGCGGCCGGCGTCTCCGAGGCTCTGCTGTTCCGGCATTTTCCCAGCAAACAATCGCTCTACCATGAAATCCTGGCGCTCGGCTGCGAGGGCGACCCGGCGCTGGAAAAGCTGGCAACCCTGCCGGCATCGACCCGGACATTGGTCTCGATCGTGCGTTTCATGGTGCGGCGATTTGTGCTCGGCTGCGAGATCGAGCGACGCGAACTCGACCTCCGGATGCGCCTGGTCGCGCACAGCTTCCTCGAAGACGGCGCCTATGCCCGCGAGCTCTTTGCCGCGATCTGCCCGCGGGTCGTGCCGCTGTTCACTGCCTCGCTCGCGGCAGCGCAGGCGGCCGGCGACCTCGCTCCGGTGCCGGGCAGCGGCGCCAACCAGTTCTGGTTTGCCCAACATATCGCCGCAATGATGGCGTTTGCTTTTCTGCCGAAGGACGGCTGCGTTCCTTATGAAGGCGGGATCGAGCAGGTGGTCGAGGAAGCCAGCGATTTTATTTTACGCGCGATCGGCATGAACGAATTGATGATAGCCGCCTCGCGCGATCAGACGACGCTGCTGCCGGCGGCTGAATAGGACGAGGCGGATATGGACGGCGATATCCTAACCCCTGCGAAGCCCGCAGAACCGGCCCAACGCCAAACCCACGCCGCGCCGAGCCGGGCCAAGCGGGTCCGCTGGTTCGTCATCGTCGCGGTGCTGGTCGCGCTGGTCCTGGGCGGGCTTTACGGCTTCAACACCTTTCGCGACAAGGCGATCGCCAATTTCTTTGCGAACAACAAGCCGCCGCCGGCGCAGATCGCCGCGGTCAAGGCGGCAAGCGCGGCGGTTCCGCACTTTGCCAACGGCATCGGCTCGCTGGCGGCGGTGCACCAGGTCACCGTGACGCCGGAGGTCGGCGACCTCGCCAACTACCAGGCGCAGAAGCGCATGGCCACGCTGTCATTGCAGCGCGCCCAGACCCTGGCAAGCCGCCAGTACGCCTCGCAGGAAAGCGTCGACCAGGCGCAGACTCAGCTTGACCAGGCCAACGCGCAAATCCAGAAGACCCAGGCGATCATCGCGCAAAAGCAGATCCGCGCCCCGTTTGCCGGCCGCCTCGGCGTGCGCCAGGTCGAGCTCGGCCAATACGTCAACCCGGGCGCGGCGCTGGTGTCGCTGACCGATCTGTCGATGCTCTACGTCAATTTCACGCTGCCGTCGAACCTGCGTTCGGCGATTGCCCTCGGCCAGACCGTCGACGTCACCACCGACGCGTTCCCGGGCCGCTCGTTCACCGCGAAACTCACCACGATCGAGCCGCAAATCCGCGCCGACACCCGGACGATCACGGTGCAGGCGACGATGGCGAACCCGGACGAGGCGCTGCTGCCGGGGATGTTCGTCGACGCCAAGGTGGTGCTGCCGGCCGAAGCCGATCAGGTGGTCCTGCCCGAGACCGCCGTCGATTACACGCTCTATGGCGACAGCGTCTATGTCGTCCGCACCGACGGCACCGACGGCACCGGCAAGCCGGTGCTGAAAGCGTTCCGCACCCCGGTCAAGACCGGTCAGCGATGGGACGGCAAGGTGGAGATCTTGTCGGGGCTGAAGCCCGGCGACGAAGTTGTCGCCGCCGGTCAGCTCAAGGTGCAGAACGGCGCCGCGGTCACCGTCACCGGCAACCCGCCGCCGCAACCGCCGACCAATCCGACGCAGCACTGATCTCGCGGGGTCAGCAGGATGCATTTCACCGACATCTTCATTCGCCGGCCGGTACTGGCCCTGGTTGTCAGCCTCCTGATCCTGCTGATCGGCCTCAAGGCCCTGCTGGGGCTGCAGATCCGGCAGTATCCGCGGCTGTCGAACACGACCATCACGGTCACGACAACCTATCCCGGCGCCTCCCCGGATTTGATCCAGGGCTTTATCACCACGCCGATCGAGCAGGCGGTCGCCACCGCCGAGGGCATCGACTATCTGACCTCGAACTCGATCCAGGGCACCAGCACGATCACCGCCTACATCAAGCTCAACTACGACCCGAGCCAGGCGCTGACCGACGTTATGGCCAAGGTGCAGCAGGTCAAGTACTTGATCCCGACCGAGGCGCAAGACCCGGTCATCCTCAAATCGACCGGGCAGACCACCGCGGTCATGTATATCGGCTTCGCCAGTTCGCAATTGCAGGCGGCGGCGATCTCCGACTACCTGACGAGGGTGGTGCAGCCGTTGATGTCGACAGTCGACGGGGTGGCTTCGGCCGACATCCTCGGCGGCCAGATCTTTGCCATGCGGCTGTGGCTCGACCCCGCCCGGATGGCGGCGCGCGGCATTTCCGCCAGCGACGTCGCGGCGGCGATCCGCGCCAACAATTACCAATCGGCCCCGGGCCAGGCGAAGGGTTTCTTCACGGTCACCAATGTCGAGGCCAAGACCGGGCTCACCGACGTCGCCCAGTTCAAGCGCATGGTGGTCAAATCCGCGAACGGCGCCGTGGTGCGGCTGGAAGACATCGCCGACGTCGATCTCGGCGCGCAGAGCTGGAATTCGAGCGTGATGATGAACGGCCAGCATGCCGTCTTCATCGGCATCCAGGCGACGCCGACCGGCAATCCGCTGTCGCTGGTCGCCGGGGTGCGTGCGCTCCTGCCGGAGATCGAGCGCACCTTGCCGCCTTCGGTCAAGATGCAGGTGGCCTACGATTCCACCCGCTTCATCCAGGCCTCGATCGACGAGGTCAAGTTCACCCTCGGCCAGGCGGTCATCATCGTCGTGGTCGTGATCTTCCTCTTCCTCGGCAACTTCCGCTCGGTGGTGATCCCAATCGTCACCATCCCGTTGTCGCTGATCGGGGCCGGCACGATCATGGCGGCACTCGGGTTCAGCCTCAATCTGCTGACCCTTCTGGCGATGGTGCTGGCGATCGGGCTCGTCGTCGACGATGCGATCGTGGTCGTTGAAAACGTCTATCGCCACATCGAGGAAGGCAGGAGTCCGCCCCAGGCGGCGCTGATCGGGGCGCGCGAGATCGCCGGGCCGGTCATCTCGATGACCCTGACCCTGGCCGCGGTCTATGCCCCGATCGGGTTTCTCGGCGGGGTCACCGGCACCTTGTTCCGCGAGTTCGCGTTTACCCTGGCCGGTGCGGTGATCATCTCCGGCATCGTCGCGGTGACCCTGTCGCCGATGATGTGCTCGCTATTTCTCAAGCGCGGCGTCAGCGCTCGTGGCTTTACCGGCTTTCTCGACCGCAATTTCAACCGCCTGGCCAACTGGTACGGTCGCCGGCTCGAGCGTTCGCTCGATTATCGCCCGGTGACGGCGCTGTTCGCCGCCGCGATCTTTATCGCGCTCGGCTTCATGTACCTGCACACCAAAGCCGAGCTGGCGCCGGAGGAAGACCAGGGCGTGCTGTTCGCGCTGACCAAGGCGCCGCAATACGCCAATCTCGACTACCTCGACTCCTACGGCACCGAGCTCGACAAGGCGCTGACCGCCTTTCCCGAGGCCGATCTGCGCTTTGTCGTCAACGGCAGGCAGGGGCCGAACCAGGGCATTGCCGGGGTGATCCTCCAGCCCTGGAGCGAGCGCAGCCGTACCGCCGCGCAGATCAAGCCGGTGATGCAGCAGAAGGTCAACGCCGTCGAGGGGATGAACGCCTTCGTCTTCTCGCTGCCGCCGCTGCCGGCCTCGATCGGCGGCCTGCCGGTGCAGATGGTGATCGATTCGACCGGCGATTTCGTCACGATCTACAACGCAATGGACAAGATTAAGAACGCGGCGCGCAAGAGCGGCCTGTTCATGGTCGTCGACAGCGATCTCGATTTCAATCAGCCGACCGCCCGTGTCGATATCGAGCGCAGCAAGGCCAACGAGCTCGGCATCACGATGCAATCGATCGGCGACACGCTGGCGCTGCTGGTCGGTGAGAATTTCGTCAACCGCTTCAATCTCAACGGCCGCTCCTACGAGGTGATCCCGCAAGTGCCGCGCCTCGATCGGCTCAATCCCGACACCCTGACCCGCTATTACGTCAATTCCGCCGCGGGCCAGCCAGTGCCGCTGTCGAACCTGGTCAAGGTCACCACCACGACCGCGCCCAATGCGCTGACCCGCTACAACCAGCTCAATTCGGCAACCTTCCAGGCGGTGCCGATGCCCGGGGTGACGATCGGCCAGGCGGTCGATTTCCTCGAACAGCAAGCGGCGAGCCTGCCTCAGGGCTTCGGCCACGACTACCTGTCCGACTCGCGCCAATACGTTCGCGAAGGCAAGCAGCTCGTCGCCACCTTCGTCTTTGCGCTGATCGTCATCTTCCTCGTGCTGGCGGCGCAGTTCGAGAGCTTGCGCGATCCGCTGGTGATCATGGTCAGCGTGCCGCTGTCGATCTGCGGCGCGCTGTTCCCGCTGTTCTTCGGCCTGGCGACGATGAACATCTACACCCAGGTCGGGTTGGTCACGCTGATCGGGCTGATCAGCAAACACGGCATCCTGATGGTCGAATTCGCCAACCAGCTGCAATTGAGCGAGGGGCTCGACCGCCGCCGCGCCATCGAGCGCGCCGCCCGCGTCCGCCTGCGCCCGATCCTGATGACGACCGCGGCGATGGTGGTCGGGCTCGTGCCGCTGCTGATCGCCAGCGGCGCCGGCGCGGCGAGCCGCTTCTCGATCGGCGTCGTCGTCGTCGCCGGCATGTCGATCGGCACGCTGTTCACGCTGTTCGTGCTGCCGGCGGTCTATACCGTGCTGGCCAAGGACCATGCCGCCGCCCGGCATTCGCAGCGGGCGCGCGAGCTGGCTCAGGTGTCGTGACGGCTGCGGCGTAACAGCCGCAGCGTCAGCAGCAGCGCCACGGTACCCAACCCGAGTACGAAGCCCCACCATAAGCCAACCGGGCCGAGCTTGAGCGGGAAGGCGAACAGCCAGCCGCCGGCAAAGCCGATCCCCCAGTAGCCGAGCGCCGCCAGCAGCATCGGCACCGCGGTGTCCTGATAGCCGCGCAGCGCCCCGGCGGCGACCACCTGTATTCCGTCGACAATCTGGAAGATCGCCGCGATCACCAGGAATTGCAGCGCCAGCGCGACCAGCACCCGGTTGGCGGGATCGCCGGTCGCGACATAGGCGCCGACGATCGTACCCGGCAATGTCGCCAGCACCACCGCCGACGCGGCCATGAACGCCACGCCGAGCCCGAGCGCGACAAGCCCGGCCTGCCGCGCCGCGGCGCCTCTGCCCCCGCCGCGCTCGGCGGCGATCCGCACCGTCGCCGCCTGGCCGATGCCGAGCGGCACCATGAACGAGATGCTGGCGCAATTGATCGCGATCTGGTGCGCAGCGAGCGCGTCGGCGCCGAACAGACCCATCAGCAGCATCGAGGTGACAAAGACGCCGATCTCCATCGCCTGCAGCCCGGCGATCGGCAATCCCAGGACCAGGATCCGGCGGATATCGGCGATCCTCCCGGCGAGCGAACCGCGCAGGCGGTGCGCCGGATCGCCCCTCGGCAGCGCCCAGAAGGCCACGGCGAGGCCGACGAGCATCGCCCACTGGGTCGTCGCCGACGCGTAGGCGCAGCCGACCAGGCCCAGCGCCGGCATCCCCAGATGCCCGTAGATGAAGACCCAGTTGAGCCCGGCATTGGTCGGCACGCACAGCACCAGCACCAGCATCACCACGCGTGCTCGGTCCAGCGCCGACAGCAGGCTGCGCAATACGGCAAAGCCGAGAAACCCCGGCGCGCCCCAGCCGACAGCGCGCAGGAAGCGGCCGATCTCGCGCGACAGCGCCGGGTCGTAGCCGAGCCCGTCGAGCAGCCGGTCGGCGGTCATCATCGCCGCGACCACCGGCACCACCAGCACCACGGCAAGCATCAACCCGCTGCCGGCGACCCGGCCCGCCGCCGCGCGATCTCCGGCGCCGACCGAAAAGGCGGCCAGCGGCGCCACGGCGTTGAGCAGGCCCTGGCACGTCACTGCGGTGGTGAAATAGATGCCGCCGCCGAGCCCGACCGCCGCTAGCGGCACCGCGCCGAGCGCGCCGACCATCACCGTGTCGATGACGCCCATCGCGATCTGCGCCAGGTTCGCGGCAGCCAAGGGTACGGCGACGGCGAGCGTCGCCCGGATCTCGGAGATGACAGCCGGGACCATGGCGTTCAGAAAGGGAAGGGCAGCGGGATTGCGCCGGTCTCCTACCGGCCATGCCGGCTTTGGTCAACCGATCGCGGAACCTACCGCTTGCGGCGACAGCGCCAGAGGGGCCACGACAGCTCGGACTTGAGCGCCGCCGGCGACACGCCGATATCGGCCGCCAGCCGATCGAGTTCGCGAGGGGACAACAGCGCCGCGGCATGAGCATCGCGAACCCGCTGGCGCCATTGGCGCCACAGGGCGAGCCAGCGCCCCTGCCGGCCCGACGCGGTCCATCCGAGGCAGGGCAGCATCATCGTCAAGGCGGTCGGGCGCGACATCATGTTCGCTCCAAAGGCAACATGACGGCCTTGTCGCGCGGATCGGCGCCGGCGCTCTATCCGGGTCTTGCGGTTTGCTTCCCCCGAGCGAACGTCCTACGCTTTTCCGTCACGACGCAGCCGGACGGAGGAACTCGCGATGGCCTACACGATCACCCCGCTGACCGAGCACACCGGGGCCGAGGTCAAGGGCGTCGACATCAGCCGCCCGCTCGATCCCGAGACCAGGGCGGCGCTCAACCGCGCCTGGGCCAAGCACCACGTGCTGGTGATCCGCGAGCAGAAATACGAGCCGGGGGATTTCATCAAGGCGGTGCAGGTGTTTGGCGAATTGCAGCCGCACGACAAGAAGGAGATCCACATCCCCGGCTTTCCGGAGATGTATTACGTCTCGAACGAGCAGACGATCCCGGGCAAGCGCTTCATCGCCGGCGAAACCTTTCACACCGACCACTCGAACCACCCCGCGCCACCCAAGGCGACGATCCTCTATCCGGTGTCGTTGCCGAGCCATGGCGGCGATACCCAATACGCCAATATGCACCTCGCCTATGACGAGCTGCCCGAGGCGATGAAAAAGAAGATCGACGGGCTCAAGGCGGTGCACGTCTACCTCAGCAAGTACAGCCCGCGCGAGCTGCGGCCGCTGAGTGAGGAAAGCCTCAAGGCATTGCCGCCGCCGGGCATCCACCCGCTCGTGCGCGTCCATCCCGATAACGGCCGCAAGGCGCTGTTCATGAACCCGGTGCGGATCGAGTCGATCGTCGGCATGCCCGACGACGAGGCGCTCGATCTCGTCACCGAGCTGATGGCCCATGCAACGCAAAAGAAATACGAATACCGCCATCAATGGCGCTACGGCGACATGGTGATCTGGGACAACCGCAGCGTGCTGCACAAGGCAAACCCGGATTACGACATGAATGAGCGGCGATTTCTCTACCGCCTGATGCTGAAAGGCGAGGCGCCTATCCCGGTTACGGCAGCATTATAGTTAACGGCTGTTTATTCTGGCGGCGGGGCAGCCGCGTTAAGACTTTGTTGACCAATGCAACGAAACCTCAGGTGTTCTCTGTCCCTGCGGCAGGAGCCCGGGCGATGCGACTGGTTTTCCTTAGCGGTGTTGCGGCGTTAGCGCTGCTATACGCGCTGCACCAATACGTGACGGCGCCGTTCTAGCGGCACCGAATCCCGCAGGTCGGCCTAGCGCAATCGGCGGTGAAACAGCTCGGTAACGAGCCCGTAGCAGTGCCAGGCCAGGGCCGGGTCGTAGCGCAGGCCCTCGTCGCGCATAAAGGCGTGCGCCGCGTTGAACTCGTGCCAGGTGAAATCGGCGCCGACCTCTTCCAGCCGGGCACGGATCAGGTTGCGGCCATCGAGCGGGATATGCGGGTCCTGCCGACCCCAGATGGTCAGCAGCTCGCCCTTGACGTCACCGGCGCGAGCGAGGCTGTCGTCGCCGTGGCCCAGGGTCGCACTGTGGATGTCGGTGGCATAGAAGCACGCCGTCGCCAGCACGTCCGGGTTGAGCGCCGCGCGGAACGCCAAATGCCCGCCAAGGCAGATGCCCATCGCGCCGAGCCGGCCGTTGCAGGCGGGGTGTCCTTTCAGGTGGTCGAGCGCCGCCCGCGCGTCGCTGTCATAGGCGGCGGTCGTTTTCTCGAATTTCAGCGCGTTGCCGCGATCGGTGCCGGGCGCGTCATAGGCCAGCACGGTGCCGGGCCGCTCATACTCGTGATAGACCTCGGGCGCCGAGACGACAAAGCCCTGGCCGGCGAGAAATGCCGCCATGCGACGCACCGGGCCGGTGATCTGATAGATCTCGGAATAAAGCACGATGCCGGGATAGCGGCCCGCCGCCGCCGGCTCGAAGAGATGCGTCCGCATCGTCCCGGTCGGGGTGGCGATGTCGGCGTAAGCGTGTTCCTTGATGACCATCCGGCTCGCCCTCCGCTGCACCCGGCCATCATAGCATCCGCAAGGCCGCTGGTGTCCTTTCGAGCGATTCAAGCGAAAGAACGAATCGGGATTAATATTTCGCCCGGCTCGCGCCGCGATCGCGCGAAGGCGAGGCGGCAGCCGGTCTCACCCGAAGGTGATTACGGGTCCGGTCGCTCCCCCTGCTACCCTACCCGTGCGAATTACCGGGCCGGGCGGAGGAAGCGGTGTCCAGGCTTGCAGCACTGATTGCCTTGATCTTCATCCTCGCGGGATGCGGCGGCACCACGAGGCGGTGCCCGGAGAACGACGACCCGACGAGCACCTGCAGCGGATCGCACGGCCAGACCTACGAAAGCCGCTGACCGAGGCCTGGAATACCGCGCGGAGTCGGCGCTTTTTGGATGCGCCGCGGACCCTAGGCGCGCTTTTCGGCGGCGCCTTCGATGCGGCGTTTCAACCGGCGGATTTCCGGCGACAATTTGCGGTCGGGGGTTGCCTTGAGGAACGCGTCGATGCCGCCCTTGAACTCGATCGTGCGGATCGCATTGGTCGATAGCTTCAAGCGCACCGAGCCGATCGCCTCGGACAATACCGAGATCGTCTGCAGATTGGGCAGGAAGCGCCGCTTGGTCTTGCGGTTGGAATGGCTGACATTGTTGCCGACCTGGACACCCTTGCCGGTAACCGGGCACCTGCGCGCCATGCCGCACCTCGCTCTGCAACTCTGAAAGACCAGCCCGCTCGACCCACCGGCTGCGGGAGCGCGGGTTCTACGGCGCGCGCGCCGCGGGGTCAAGGACCACGACCCTATTGCCCTCGCCCCGCCCCGTGCGAAGATCGGCGCGGGGAGGATTCGGGGATGGTTCAATCACGACAGAAAAGCCTGCGCATGCTGGCCGGCGCCGCATTGATGCTGAGCGGCGGCGCTGGCGCAGCCGGCGCGGTCGAGCCCACGCCGGTCACGCCCGAACTGGTCGCCGCCGCGACCCAGGAGGGCAAGGTGGTGTGGTACGCCTCGGAGGATGCGCAGGTCGTCGCCGCGGTGACCAAGGCGTTCGAGGCCAAATACCCCGGCATCAGCGCTCAGGGCGAGCGCAACGGCGCCGAACGCAATTTCCAGCGGGTCAGCCAGGAATACGGCAGCAACATCCACGCGGTCGATGTCATCACCTCGTCCAACCCGGGGCCGGTGCTCTACTGGAAGGCCCACGACATGCTGGCCCCGTTCGTCGCGGCGGACGTCGCCCGCTGGCCGGCGAAGGCGCGCGATCCCGACGGCTACTACGCGGTCGATTGCCTGACCTTGGCGGTGATGGGCTACAACACCAAGCTGGTGAAGCCCGAGGACGCGCCCAGGAGCTATGCCGATCTGCTCGATCCGAAATGGAGCGGGCGCCTCGTCAAGGCGCATCCCGGCTACAGCGGCAACATCATGACCGCGACCTTCGAGCTCTCGCACGCGCTCGGCTGGGACTATTTCAAGAAGCTCGGCCAGCAGCAGATCATGCAGGTGCAGTCCTCGACCGAACCGCCGAAAAAGCTCGCGCTCGGCGAGCGCGCCGTCATGGTCGACGGCGCCGAAGCCGCCTCGCTGCAGGTGCAGGAGCAGGGCGGACCGATTGCCCTCATCTACCCGAGCGAAGGCACTCCGGCGGTGCCGCTCAACGGTGTCCTGATGAAGGCGGCGGCACATCCCAACGCGGCGCGCCTCTTCTACAGCTTCCTTTTCTCCAAGGAGGCTCAGGAAATCTT
>DASQGR010000100.1:0-13910 GCA_035632515.1 Allostellaceae bacterium
CGATCGGCGGTACGATGCTGCCGCAGCCTTACGGGATGTGGGGCATGCCTGAAAAAATGGTCGAGAAATTGCCGGGCTATGGACCCGACGTCGCCGAGCGCCGCGCCGAAGCCAGAAAGATCATGGAGAAGCTGGGTTACGGCCCGGACAAGCCCCTTCAGGTGAAGGTTGCAACTCGCGACATACCGCCCTACCGCGACCCCGCGGTTCTCCTGATCGACCAGCTCAAGCACATCTACATCAACGCGGAGCTGCAGCCGATCGACACGG
The DNA here is from genome assembly GCA_035632515.1 of Allostellaceae bacterium. Classification (GTDB taxonomy): domain Bacteria; phylum Pseudomonadota; class Alphaproteobacteria; order ATCC43930; family CGMCC-115725; genus DATARH01. The sequence continues at coordinate 271 of DASQGR010000100.1, forward strand.
CGCAGTGGTATCCAACATTGATGCGCAAGGACTATAAGCTGGCGCTCAATGTCACGGAAAGCGAGGTTGACGATCCGGATCCGCAATTTTACGAAAATTATGTCTGCGGCGCGGTACGAAATTATACAAATTACTGCAATCCGGAGGTCGACAAGCTCGTCGATCAGCAATCTGCCGAATCCGACATTGAAAAGCGCCGGCGGATCGTGTGGCAGATCGAGCAGAAATTGGCCAAAGAGGCCGCCCGCCCGATCTTGTTCTTCCCTTACGGGGTGGTGTGCTGGCAGCCCAAGCTCAAGGGGCTGACGCTGATGGTCAACAGCATCTACAACGGCTCGCGCTTTGAAGATCTGTCGCTCGCCAACTGATGCCGGCCTTCGCCGCTGCGCCCTCCTGGGTCGTGCCCGGGAGACTCAGGCCTTTCGCAGAATGCGCTCGATCAGATGGACGGGAACCCTGTACACCTCGGCAACCTGGCGAGCCGTCATGCCATACTTTGCCCAGGTGCGGATGCGGGCAAATTGCGACCGGGGGATTTCTGCGAGCCGCGGCTGCTCCGGACGCTGCTGCGGACCCTTCGGCGTTTCCGCCGCCGCAGGACGAGCCGGCGCCGGCGGGGAGACCGGCAACACCCGCGGTTTGCGCACCGATTCACCCACGGCTGGCGCGGGTTCCCGGTCCGACGGCTCGGTAGGTTGTCGTTTGGGCTTGAAGAGCGCCTCGGCCGCTTGACGGGCGCTCGTGATCCCCTCGCGGCGGTCGCCGCTATCGAGATGCAGTTGTCGCGATCGATTCAACAAGGATTGGCCGGCTCCAAATAGTTTCGCTGCTCACAGGCCAGCGAAAGAGTTCAAAACTTAGTGGTAAGCGAGACCTCGAAGCTGGGCAGATGCCCCGAACATTTCAAGATCGCGGACCGCGTGTTGAAACACGCGCGTCGTCAGTTTTGTTCCGAATTTCAGGCGGCGGCGGTCAGCGCGAGGCACGGGCCATTGCGACATGCCAGACATTGTCCTGCCGGTCATCAACGCCCGGCCACCGGTCATTACTGCCGTCAAGTGTCAGGGACCCGTTCGCGCGCACCGCGTCACCGGAGAACACAACCCGGTCTGAACCGGCCAATAACTCTTCGCCACGCGGAAATCCTTAAACGCCGCCTGGGGAAAGTTACCCTCCGAGGCGCCGTTGGCTTATTTTATCCTTCAGAAGGACGCAGCGCTGTTTGCTCCACCTGTCGCCAAGCCGAAGACGAAGGCAGCCAAATCCCGGCGGTCGACGATTGTGGCAGAACGGCCCGGCCACTCTCCATTCAATCAGGCGAACTGCTCCAACCGCGCATCGGCACCACGACGCCATCATGAAGCTCGGATGAGGCGATAGTATCTTGTCCTCATTTGTCCGGTTTCGACGAAGGCGGCGAGATCACCGGCTCGGCAGAACTCGAAGACAACGGCACCATCGGAACCAACCTGCAGATTCCGACGTTTTTCGGCGATCCGCCGCCTTCCTATGTCGACCTGACGCTATGTCGACCTGACGATCGAGGAACGCTCTATGGCCACAGTCAAATACCGATTGTTTGAACCGCGTCTCGCGCCGCGCCGCACGAAATTAGAGGTACCGGGGTGGGCGGGCAGGCCGGAACCGCGCCGAGACGGTTCGCACGAATATGCCTGGCACTGCATGCCGTTCGTCGAAGGCGCACAATACGGCGTCGAGCTGTTCTATCCTTTTGATAACGAGCTGCATGCATCCAAGCGGAACGGCCAAGTCGTGCTCGAAGGCGACTTTGGTCCGGATCCGGGGACCGGGGTTCAGTGGCCGCCGTTCCGATCGTTCGGCGAAGACTACTACACGTATCAGCTGCTGCTCGATCTCAAGGCGGCGGACGATATGGCGGTCAGGACCGAGCCGCATCCGCGCTTCTACACCTCATCCACCGACGACGTGCCGATCGCGGTCCCGGCACTATTGCGCACGAGCTGGTGGCCGATGATCTCGTTCGTGGTGTTCAAGGCGCCGGCCGAGGGTCGGACTCATATTTTCCGGCCCGGCGAGCCCTTTATGCAGCTGCTTTTCTTGCCGGCGGCAGCGGATTTCGAACTCGTGCCGATGGACGAGGAGGAAGCAGCCGAGCGCGAAATGCGCAGCCGTCGCATTCATGCCAGCCGCGATACCTTGGGAAAGGAATCCACCTGGACTTCGTCGACCAATACGGTGTTCGACGGTACCTACCGCAACATCCTGCGCGCAGCACGGACAAAGGCAAGAGAGGGCGACGGCGCCTAACCCGGTCGGAGCCGCCCTCGGCCCTGCCCTAACGTTCGCGAACCACCACGCCTCCCACACCAGGAACGCCGATGAAGGCGCCTTGATGGTGATGGTGGTGATGATGATGGTGATGGTGGTGATGATGACGATAGCGATAATAAGGAGGCGGGTAATTGTAGTACGGGGAATAATAAGGATCGTAGTAGCCTTGAGCGACCCGGACTGCCGGTTCTCGAGCACGGGCGGCGTCATCGGCCTTCAGGAGCGCCACGGCATCGGGGATGGGGGCCAACAGGTCGGCATAAGACGGCGCTTGGCTGAGCTCCGCGGGGTCCGGAGCCGGGCGCGCCATCGCTGAACTCATCGTTGCGAGCCCGGCAACAGCGCCCAGCAGCCCGACGATCTTCTGATCCATTTAACTCCTCCAACGGTTCAGTGCAGCGCCTGAAAGGAACTGCGGGTCATATCGAACGAACGCGGACAGCATTTCGAGGTTCCCGGCGGGGCTGCGAAACGGATAGCCCGGCGCCTCCCAATGTCAATGGTCGTCGCTGGCGATCTAATATTGGGAGAGGTGTGGCAATCCCAGCTGTGCTGCGGGACGCAGCTTGCGATATTGGTGATTGCTGTTTGTTGATTAGTAGAAGTTAGCCTTGTTATCGTTCACGATAAACGGTGCACACCCGTATCGCGTGACGAACGGTCACTTGGACCGTCGCGTGGGTCTTTTGCCCCAAGCGTGCGTGTGTCGATGCGGCTGGCCGCTTGCTTGCTTCTATCGATCCAGCCACACATCCTCGAATCGCCAGCCGTTGAAGACGCTGTTGGCGACGATGGTCAGCCCCTTGACCCGCGGATGCCAGCAGGTGGCGACGCGGGTGTAGAAGATGATCGGACGGGAGGCGTCGCGGGCGAGCGCGCGCTCGATCTCCCACACCAGTTGCCGGCGCTTTTCCGGGTCGGCCGCCGCCGATTGCCGCTCGATGAGCGCGTCAACCTGCTTGTCGCAAAAACCGGTGTAATTGCGGTCCGAGCCGCAGGCGTAGTTCTCATAGAACATCTGGTCGGGATCATCGACCGCGGTCTCGCTGACATTGACCCCGATCGTGTAGTCCTTGCGGATCACCTTGGGGAACCAGTTGGCGGTCTCGATCGGCTCGAGCACCGCATCGATGTAGATCTCCTTCATCTGATCGATGGCGATGACTGCCGGATCGCGATAACCCGCGGTGTTGCGCGTCGACACGGTGACGGCGAGCCGCTTGTCGGGCCCGTAGCCGAGCTTTGCCATGATCGCGCGGGCCTCGGCGCGGTTCTTTGCGATATCGGGATCGTAGCCCGGCAGGGTCGCCAGCATGTCAGGCGGGATGCCCCAAAGGCCGTCGGGCGGCGGCTGCATCGCGCCGCCGAGCTGGCCCTGGCCTTCGACCAGAATGTCGATAAAGGCTTTGCGGTCGAGGGTAAGCGACACGGCGCGGCGCAGTTCGGGATTGTCGAAGGGCGGCTTACTGGGGTTGATGATCAGGTTGCGGGCGCCGTTGTCGATCGTCATCTCACAGATCGCGTTGGTGACCTGGCTCTTGATGTCGCGGAGCAGCGGCATCGACACCCCATAGGACAGGGTCATATCGACATTCCCGGCGATGAACATCAGGTTGCGGGTTGCGACGCTGGCGACGATCGGGAATTCGATCGCGTCGAGATACGGCCGGCCGGGTTTCCAGTAATCGGTGTTCCGGGTCAGCTTGATGGTCTCGTTGGGCTTGTACTCGACAAACTTGAACGGCCCGGTGCCAATCGGGTGCTGGCGCATCTGCGCCGGGGTGACGTGGCAGGGATAGACCGGCGACACGCCGGAAGCGAGCAGCACCAGCAGGTAGGGCTGCGGCCGCTTCAAGTGAAAGGTGACCTCGTCGTCGCCGTTGGTGGTGACGCTGTCGAGGTTGCGGTACCAGGATTTGCGCGGATTGAGGCGAAGCTTCTCGGGCGCGTTGCCTTGCAGCAGGTCCCAGGTGCATTTGACGTCGGCGGCAGTGAACGGCGCGCCGTCATGCCACTTGACGCCGTGGCGCAATTTGAAGGTCAGCGCGGTGTTGGCCGCATCCCACGACCAGCTCTCGGCGAGGTCGGGCACAACCGTGTCAATCGAATTCCGCGCCTTGTGCTGATCGAACAGCACCAGGTTGTTGAACACCGGCATCAGCGCAGTTACCGCCGCGCGGGTGACCTCCTCATGGATCGACATGCTGGCCGGGCTGGCGAAGTTCGGCATTTTCAGCACCCCGCCCGCGTTCTGAGCAACCGCCCCCGTGGCCGCGAAGAAGATCAGCAGCGCAGCCGCGGTCGCCGCCACGCTCGCGAGAAATCGGTTCATGCGCTTCCTCCACAAGGCGATTGCCCCGTTACCAAGCTTGCAGCGGATGGCACGCCTTGGTCAAAAGCCGGTGGCCGGAGCTATGATCCACTTCTGCTACCGGCAACAAAAGCGTTAAAGGGGCCTAAACGCGCGTTTGCCGGCCGGGCCGATAGCGATCACGAGAGTACCGCATCGGGCCCGTTTTGGGGCCTTCGCGGTCTTCTGATCCGCCGGCGGTTGACCGAGATCAATGATTGCCCGTCCGCCCGGTGATCTGCTGCGCCCGATGCCACATCGAGCGGAGACCGCGCACGGCTACGGTCCACTTGGAGGGGTTGATGGAGGGTTCGGTTCAGAACTGCATGGCCGAGCTTAAACGCTTGGCCAGCTCTGCGGCGGAAGACCCACGGCCTGCTGCCGCTCAAATCGTGCGGAAGTTCAAGGAAGGGGCAAGCAAAAAGGATCGTGAAGGGCTCAAAGCCGCGCTGGAAGATGCTCGGCTCATTGGCCTGAATACCACCGTACCGGCGCCGTTTTTGACCGAGCACAGTCGCTGGCTGGCGGCCATCGAAGGCGCCCGCGCAGCGGTCTAACGCCGAGCCGGCTGCCTTCCGCGGGCCCCGATGGCTGCAAAGCCATCGCCACGGGAATTGGCAGGCCTGGACTTATTGACCTGGATCAGGGCGCCTGCGGGAGAAAGCCGGATAGTACGGCCATCTCCTCCTCGGAGGCTGCGCCATGAACAAGGAAGAACTGGTCCATTTTGACGGCACGGTTCTGGAAATGCTTCCAGATAACCGCTTTGCGGTTGTGCTCGACAACGGCCACAAGGTCCTCGCCTACGTTTCCGGCCGAATGAAGCAGGCCCATATCCGGGTGTTGGCGGGCGATCGCATCACTGTCGAGATGACCCCGTACGATCTCTCGAAGGGACGCATCATATTTCGCGAGAAGGCGGCGTCCATCGCTGCCGCGCCCGCACCACGTCCGAATTTTTTCAGACGCTAGAGCGGGAGGCGAAGCCGTGACCCCATCGCCAAATTCGGTTCAACCGCGTGCCGAGTTGTTCTCCCACGGGGCTGATATCGGCATCCGCGGCATCGGCGCCACCCCGGCGGCCGCTTTTGAGCAGGCGGCGTTGGCGCTGACGATGGCAGTCACCAATCCGGCTCGGATCGCGTCGCAAATCAAGATTGACATCGTCTGCGAGGCGCCAAGCGGCGCGTTTCTGCTGCTCGATTGGCTCAACGCACTGATCTACGAGATGAGCGTTCGCCGATTGGTCCTGGGACGCTTCACGGTGGCCATCGAAGGCGATCGGCTGCGCGGGCAGGCTTGGGGAGAACCCATCGATCGCGCCCGGCACGCGCCGGCGGTCGAACCGAAAGGGGCGACCCTGACGTCACTCAAGGTCGAAAGGGGGAATGACGGCGCCTGGATTGCCCAGTGCGTCGTCGACGTCTGAGACAGGAGCGAGGCATGGACCTTTCGCGTCTGCTGCGAGTCTCCGCGACCGAGTGGCGTCTTGAGCCGCAGGGCGCCATGCGCGTGCCCGCGGTGCTCTACGGCAGCGAGCCATTGATCGCCGACATGGACGACAAGGTCCTGGAGCAGATCGGCAATGTCGCCTGCCTGCCGGGGATCGTCGATGCCGCCTACACGATGCCGGATGCGCATTGGGGCTATGGCTTTCCGATCGGCGGCGTGGCCGCCTTCGATCCCAACGAAGGCGGGGTCGTGTCGGCCGGCGGCGTCGGATTCGACATTTCCTGCGGCGTGCGCATGTTGCTGACGGGGCTCAGACGTTCCGATCTGGAAAACTGCCAGGAAAGCCTGGCCCACAGCCTTTCCCGCTCGATTCCGGCTGGCCTCGGCAGCACCGGGAAGATCACCCTCGACGAGATCGAGATGGACCGCATGCTGGCCGGCGGCGCGCGCTGGGCGGTCGAGCAAGGATACGGCCGCGCCGAAGACCTCGACCACATCGAAGAAGGCGGCAGCATGTCGGGGGCGCTTCCCGAAGCCGTCTCCGAGCGCGCGCGGCACCGCCAGCGTGAGGAAATGGGCACACTGGGCTCGGGAAACCATTATCTCGAAGTCCAGGAGGTCGTGGCGATCTCCGATGATGCTGTCGCGAAAAGCTTTGGATTGGCCCGGGGAGACATCGTTGTCAGCGTCCATTGCGGCTCGCGCGGGCTCGGTCATCAGATCGGCACCGATTTTCTGCGCGAGATGGCGCTGGCAGCGCCGGCTCACGGCATCGAGCTGCCTGATCTCGAACTCGCCTGCGCGCCGATCCGCTCGGAATTGGGCGAGCGCTATCTGGGTGCTATGCGCGCGGGCATCAACTGCGCGCTGGCCAACCGGCAGATCATCACTCACCTCACCCGCCGCGTGTTCGCGCATTTCTTTCCGGAGGCGACCCTGCCCGTGCTGTTCGACGTTTCGCACAACACCTGCAAGGAGGAAGAGCACGATTTCGGCGGCAAGCGCAGGCGCCTCTTCGTTCATCGCAAGGGCGCGACGCGAGCCTTTGGCAGGAGCCATCCCGATCTGCCTGCGGCTTTTGCCGCGACCGGCCAGCCGGTGTTCATCGGCGGCAGCATGGGCACGATGTCGGCGATCATGGTCGGACCGGCCGAGCGCCCGGAACACGCGTTTGCCTCGTCTTGCCATGGCGCCGGGCGGCAGATGAGCCGGCACCAGGCGTTGAAACACTGGCGAGGCCGGCAGGTTGTCGACGAGTTGCGTCAGCGCGGCATCATCATCAAGAGCCCTTCGATGCGCGGCATCGCCGAAGAGGCGCCGGGCGCCTACAAGGACAGCGCAGCAGTGGTCGACGCTGCACACGAGGCCGGCCTGTCGCGAAAGGTCGCCGCACTTGAGCCGGTGATCTGCATCAAGGGGTAAGTCGCCGCGATGCCATGCGATCTGTCATTCGCTAACGACGGGTGCAGCCGATGACGACCGAAACCGAACTGCTCGAGCGGGTCCGCGACGCGCTGCGCAGCGATACCCGCGTCCGCTTCGATGACGAGTCGATCGTCCTCGCTCTGTCCGACGGTGCTCTGGTTATTGACGGCGAGGTCGCTGACGTTTCGATCAAACGCCGAACCTCGCGCATCGCCGCCGCCGTGGTGGCGCCGCGTCCGATCATCGACCGGCTTCACGTCCGGCCGGCGCAGGCGATGGCCGACGGCATGATTGGCGATCTCGTGCGCGATGCACTGGTCGGCGAGCCCGCTCTTACGGATTGCCGCCTGCGGCTTTGGGTGAAGGGTCAGCCGGAAATGGTGAGCGATCCGCCATCCGGTCGAGGGGCAATCGATATCCGCGTCGAAGACGGCGTCGTCACGCTCGATGGCGAAGTTCTAGGACTCGGCCGGAAGCGGCTCGCCGGCGCCCTTGCCTGGTGGGTGCCCGGCAGTCGTGACGTGATCAATGGCCTCGGGGTCGTTCCGCCCGAGGCCGACAATGACCCGGAAATTACCGACGCCGTCCGGCTGGTCCTGGAAAAGGACCCGTTTGTAAATCCCGACCAAGTCCGGGTGGCGAGCAGCAACGCCGTGGTCACGCTTGAGGGGTTGGTGCCAACCGAGTCCGAGCGGGACATGGCCGAGCACGATGCCTGGTATGTTTTCGGCGTCGAAGATGTCGTCAACCGCCTCGCAATCGAGCCGTGATGCGGCACCGGGAAAGGTGATGTCGCCAATCGGCTCAAAAGTCGGGTTGGCCACTGCGCGCCGCTCGGGGGCGTCGGGCAGACCGCGATGTGCGGGCTGCCGGGTTGGGCGGAAAGCGCCATCCGGCCGGCATATCGGAAATGGCTCTTACGGGTCATATTCCCTTGCATGATGATACCGAACTGCTCGGCGGCGCAAACAAGGTGACCGGATGGGGGCCCGCAAATTTCCACCGCTTCTCCGGACGGGGCGCAGCGGGCGGCCGGGATCGCGACCTTCCGATGGGACGCGGCCGCGGCTTGCCAAGCTTCGCCCCTTGCCCCGCGAGATGACGGCGCTGAGTTGCGCATGAAGACCCCGGCCACTATCGCGCCCGAAGCGCTCGATTTCGCCCGGTTGATCCGTGCCGGCGAGACAATCGGCTGGGCGGAGGCGACGGCGGAACCGGTATTCCTCACCCGAATGCTCGACGCCCAGGCGGAGCGCTGCCCGCCGTTCCGCGTGTTCTTTCCGCTGACCTTCAGCGACAGCTTCGCCGCCGGCCATCCCCACGTCACCGTCACTGCTTTGGGCGGCGCCAGTGCCGGGCGACGGTTTTTCGCCGATGGCGCCGACCACGTCGTCCCGGCCAATATTTCCGATGTGCCCGGTCTCGTCGCCGACGGCCGCCTGCCGATCGATGTCGTGCTGCTGCAGGTCAGCGGCCCGGACGAGACGGGGCGGTATAATGCCGGGCTGGGGATCGAGCATCTGCACGCGGCGCTCGGCCGGGCGCGGCTGGTCATCGCGCAAATCAACCCGGACCTGCCGTGGACCCACGGCGACACGACGATCGCGTCGGGGGCGATCGATGTGCTGGTGCCAGTCGCCGAACTGCCGATCCAGTTGCCGGCGCGGCCGACGGGGCCGATCGATCGCGCCATCGCCGATCATGTCGCCCGGCTGATCCCCGACCGCGCGACGATCGAGCTCGGCCTTGGCGCGATCCCGGAGGCGGTGACCCGCGCGCTCGGCGGCAAACGGGGTCTCGGCGTCCATTCGGGGGCGGTCGGAGACGGGATTGCCGATCTGATGGAGGCCGGCATCGTCGACAACCGGCACAAGGAGATCGACCTCGGCGTCACCGTCGCGACGATGCTGATGGGAACCGGGCGGATCTATCGCTTCGCCGACCGCAACCCGGCGGTCCATGTTCGCGCGACGTCATACACGCATGACGCGCTGGTGCTCGGCAATTTCCGCCGCTTCGTCGCGATCAACGGCGCGCTCGAGGTCGACCTCACCGGCCAGGTCAATGCCGAGACCGCAGGGCGAAGGCATATCGGTCTTGTCGGCGGACAGATGGATTTCGGCCGCGCCGCCAACCGCGCGGCGCAGGGCCGCTCGATCATCGCGCTGCAATCGACCAATCGCGAAAGGACCCGTTCGCGCATCGTCGCAAGGCTGGCCGATGGCGTCGTCACCACGCCGCGCGCCGAGGCCGATCTCGTGGTCACGGAACACGGCATCGCCGAATTGCGCGGCCGCACCCTGGCCGAACGCGCCCGTGCGCTTATCGCGGTCGCCGACCCCGGCTTTCGCGCCGAATTGGCACAGGCGAGCGAGCGGCTGGTGTGAAGCTGGGACCGGGGCGAACCGCGCCTGCGTTTGCCGCGTCGTCGGCGCTCAGGTTTCGAGGACGATCTTGCCGGCATAACCGCGCGACAGCAGCGCATTGAGCGCTGTGCCGGCCTGGGCCAGCGGAAAGCTTTTCGCCACCAGCGGCTTCAGCTTCCCCGCTTCCCACCAGCGCAGCAATTCGGCCAGGTTGCGGCTGATCAGGGCAGGGTCGCGCTCGGCCTGCGCGCCCCAGACGACGCCGATGACCGAGACGTTCTTGACCAGGATCAGATTGGCCGGGACCGCCTGGATGCGCCCGCCGGCAAAGCCGATGATCAGCATCCGCGCCTCCCAATTGACCGCACGCAGCGCCTGGTCGAAGGCGTCGCCGCCGACCGGGTCGTAGACGACGTCGGCGCCGTTGCCGCCGGTCAGCGCGCGCACCCGGTCGCGGATGCTTTCCTCTTTGTAGTCGATAAGCTCGTCGGCCCCGCGTGAACGCGCCACCGAGAGCTTTTCCGCGCCGCCTGCCGCGGCAATGACCCGCGCGCCCATCGCCTTGCCGATCTCGACCGCAGTCAGCCCGACGCCGCCGGCGGCGCCAAGCACGAGCAGCGTCTCCCCGGGTTGCAGATGGCCGCGATGGGTCAGCGCAAAATGCGAGGTGCCGTAAGCAACCGGGAAGGCCGCGGCGGTGACGAAATCCATCGCCGCCGGGATCGGCACCACCGCGGCGGCGTTGAGCACGATTTCCTCGGCGTAGCCACCGCCGTTGCGCAACACCGCCAGCACCCGCTGCCCCACCCGCAAGCCATCGACGGCGCTGCCGGTCTCGACGATCTCCCCGGCGGCTTCGAGCCCCGGGGTAAAGGGGAACGGCGGCTTCACCTGATAGGTGCCGCCCACCATCAGGCTGTCGGCGAAGTTCACGCCGGCGGCGCGCACGCGGATGCGCACCTCGTGCGGCTTGAGGCCGGGGCTCTCGGCCTCTTCGAGCCGCAGCACCTCGGGCGCTCCCCATTCCCGGCAACGGATCGCCTTCATTCTCTGCTCCTCGCCATGCACCGACCGCGCCCCGACGATATCGCAAAACCATCGCGAGCGGTCGGTTGCGATCCACCTGCTCGCGGGTCTCGTGTACGGTAACGCCGGTATCGAGTTGGAGCCCGAGTCATGGAGATCCGTCTGGCCCGGCATGGCCGGCATGTCGCTATCGTCACCGTCGACAACCAGCCGCGCCTCAACGCCATGACGCGACAGATGCTGAGCGAACTCGGGCGCCTCTGGGACGAGCTGGAGCGCGACGGCGACTGCCGCTGCATCGTTTTGACCGGCGCCGGCGAGCGCGCCTTTACCGTCGGCGCCGATGTCAGCGGCGATCTGTCGGCCGGGCCGGAGATGGCGCGCATGGTGAACCACGCCCTGTTGAAGAACGACCCGTATTCGAAGCCGATCATCGCCGCGGTCAACGGCGACTGCGTCGGCGGCGGCCTCGAATTGATGCTCTCGACCGACATCCGCGCCGCCGCGCCCGAGGCGCGTTTTGGCCTGACCGAGGTCAAGTGGTCGATCTATCCGTTCGGCGGCTCGACCATCAAGCTGATCCAGCAGATCGGCTACGTTCACGCGATGGATTTGCTGCTGACGGCGCGATTGATCGATGCCGGGGAGGCCGCTCGGCTCGGCCTGGTCAACCGGCTGGTGCCGCGCGGCGCTCTGATGGGCTGGGCGATCGAGACCGCGGAGATGATCGCGGCGAACAGCCCATCGGCGGTGCAGGCGGTGAAGCGGCAGGTCAGCGCCACCATCGCCGATCACGCGTTGACCCGCGAAACCCTGGAGCAGCAGCTCGGCGACGAGGTGCGGGCCAGCCCTCACTTCGCCGAGGGCATCGCCGCGTTCCGCGAGAAGCGCAAGCCTCGTTATGAATGAGGATGCGCCATGACCAAAGACACGAACGGACACCCGGCCAGCCGCACGCTTGGCGATCTGGTTGACGAGATGGCGGCCGCCACCCCCGGCGCGGAGGCCGTTGTGTTCCGCGACGAGCGGCTCGACTACGCCGGCCTCAAGGCGCGGGTGGATGCCTTCGCCCGGGCGCTCCTCGCCGTCGGGATGGGGCGTGGCGACCGGGCCGCGCTGCTGGTCACGAACCGGACCGAATGGATCATCGCCGCGTTCGCGGCCGCCAAGATCGGCGCCATCACGGCCGCCGTCAGCACATTTTCGACACCGCGCGAGCTTGCCTGGACGCTGGAGCATTCCGGTGCGACGGCCTTGATCACGCTCGACGCTTTTCGCGGCCGGCGCTTTCTCGACGCGCTGCGCGACCTCTGCCCCGAGCTCGATGGCTCGGCGCCGGGCAGCCTCACGAGCAAGCGGCTCCCGGCCTTGCGCACCGTCGTGGCGGTCGGTGGCCCGGCACCCGCCGGCGTCTTTTCGCTGGCGGAGTTTCTGGCGCGGGGCGCTTCGGCCGATGCGGCGGCACTTGCTGCCGCGCAGCGGACGGTGACGCCGGAGGATGTCTGCTACATCCTCTACACGTCGGGCTCCACCGCCGCGCCCAAAGGTGTGACCCTGGTGCACGGGACGCTGATCGCCAACGGTTTCGACATCGGCGAACGCATGCATCTGGGCGCGGCCGATCGCGTTTGGCTCGCCGTGCCGCTGTTCTGGTCGTTCGGCTCGGCCAATGCCCTCCCCGCGATCATGACCCACGGCGGCTGCGCCGTGCTGCAGGAGAGCTTCGAAGCGGGCGAGGCTCTGGCGCTGATCGAGCGCGAGCGCTGCAGCGTCTATTACGGCATGGGCAATATGGCGCGGGCCCTACGGGAGCACCCGGACCATCCCGGGCGTCGTTTGGGGGCCATGCGGACCGGCCTCACCATCGGCCCGCCGGAGGACATCGCCACGACCATCGAGGCGCTGGGGGCCGTGGACCTGTGCAATGTCTATGGATCGACGGAGACCTATGGCAATTGCGCCGTGACCGATGCCCATGACCCCCTGGCGCTCCGGTTGCGCAGCCAAGGCCTGCCGCTTCCCGGCATGACGATCCGCGCCGTGGATATCGTGACGAGGCGGCCTCTGCCGCAAGGCGAGATCGGCGAACTCACCATCGGCGGTTACGTCACCCCCGGCTATTACCGGGCGCCCGAACTCGATGCCGAGGCGTTCGACCGCGAGGGCTATTTTTTCACCGGCGATCTCGGCTCGGTCGAGGCGGACGGGCGCATCTGCTTTCGCGGACGGCTGAAGGAGATGATCAAGACCGGCGGCGTCAACGTCGCCCCGCTCGAGGTCGAACAAGTCCTGTTGCAGCATCCCGACATCGTGCAGGCCTACGTCGTGGGTGTGCCGGACCCGTCAAAAGGCGAGGTCGTCGCAGCAGCGATCGAGCTGCGTGCCGGGGCCGCGGCCGACACCGTGTCGATCACCGCCTTCTGCCGCGAGCGCCTGGCGAGCTACAAGGTACCGGCGCAACTCGCTTTCCGCACAGCCGCGGAACTCCCGCGGACACCGACCGGCAAGATCCACAAACCCAGCCTAAGCGAGGAGCTGGCAGCAAACAACGCCACCTGACGCAGGCGCGGCGGCGATGGCGGCTTACGTGGTCACCCCAGGACAGCGAAGCTGGGCGACCGGGCTCCGCCGAAGGCGATCACTCGAAGACGCGGACCTCGTCGCGCAATTCGCTCCAGATCCGCGCATAGATATCGCGGAACTCGGTC
>DASQGR010000101.1:0-5413 GCA_035632515.1 Allostellaceae bacterium
TGCCCCTGGCGGCGGCGTCCCAGTAGGGCTTCGTCTCGGCTGAGACGGACGGTGCGGGGAGCTTGCGTTCCTTTGAGTCGGCCATCGGACTACTCCCTCTCCAGAATGACGGTGCCGGAGCCGTGCCGCAGCCCGAGCGAGCCACCGGTGCCGTGCGCGAGTGCGATGTCGCAGTTCGGCACCTGCACTTTCGGGTGCGCCTCGCCGCGCAGCTGCCGCACCGCCTCGACCACCTTGGTGAGGCCGCCGCGGTTCGACGGGTGGTTGTTGCACAACCCGCCGCCATCGGTGTTGAACGGAAACTTGCCGACCCCGGAGATCAGGTTGCCGTCCGACACGAACTTGCCGCCCTGGCCCTTTTCGCAAAAGCCGAGATCCTCGATCTGCATCACCACGGTGATGGTGAAGCTGTCGTAGATCGAGGCGTATTTGACGTCGGCGGGCTTGACCCCGGCCTCGGCAAACGCCGGCGGTCCCGACCACACCGCGCCCGAATAGGTCAGGTCGACCTTGCCGCCGTTCTGGTTCTTTGGCGCTTCGCCGCAGCCGATGACGCTGACCAAAGGCCGCTTCAGACTCTTGGCGATTTCGGGCCGGGCGAGGATGATCGCGCCGCCGCCATCGCTGATGACGCAGCAATCGAGCCGGTGCAGCGGATCGGCGATCATCGGCGAGTTGACCACATCCTCGACCGTGACCACGTCGCGCAGCATCGCGTGCTCGTTGTATTGGGCGTGGTGCGAGGCGGCGACCTTGACCCAGGCAAGCTGCTCGCTCGTGGTGCCGTACTGGTGCATGTGGCGCATCGCGCACATCGCGTACATGTTCGCAGTCGCCGGGCCGTAAGGCGTCTCGAACTGCGTTTCGGGGAACGGCACCGGCGGCTGGCGGGGCGCGGTGCCGGTCGCCATGCCCTCGGCCCGCGGCCGGCCGGCCAAGGTGATCAGGGCGATGTTGCACTTGCCGGCGGCGATCGCCTCGGCCGCGTGCCCGACCTGCAGCAGATAGGACGAACCGCCGGTGTCGGTCGAATCCCAATGCTTCAGCTTCAGTCCCATGTAGTCGATCATCGACAGCGCGCCGAGGCCCGGCGTGTCGCCGGCGGCGCAGAAATAGCCGTCGATATCATCCTTGGTGATCCCGGCATCCGCGATCGCGCCCTTGGCGCTTTCGACGTGGAGCTGCGGTATCGTCTTATCGGTCGCGAGCCGCGTCGGATGCTCGTAGACGCCGATAATGTACGATTTGCCTTTGATGCTCATCGCGCTGTAGTCCTCCTGGCCCGTCCCCCTGGCGACGGCATGGATGGGATACCACCCGCCGGCCCCGGTCAATCCCGGATTGCGGCGATCTCCTCTTCTGAGTAGCCGAGTCCGGCGAGAACCGCTTCGGTGTGCTCGCCGAGATGCGCCGGCGGCGCATTTCGGTCGGGCGCGGTGGCCGAAAAGCTGACCGGAAACGGCATCGTCGTCAGGCGCCCCTCGGTCGGGTGATCGAGCGGCTGGAAAAAGCCGGCCGCGTGCAGATAGGGGTCGCGCACCACGCCCATCAAATCGTTGACCCCGCCATTCGGCACGTCGGCGGCGTCGAGCCGGGCGCGCCACTCGGCGGTGCTTTGTGTCTTCATCCGTCCGGCGAGCCAGGTGTAGAGCTCGTCGATATTGGCGGTGCGCGCCGCGATCGTCGAAAAGCGCGGGTCGTCGGCGAGTTCCGGCGCGCCGAGCGCCCCGAACAGGTTGCGCCATTGCCGGTCGGTCGTCGCCAGCAGGCAGACATGCCCGTCGGTCGTCGCATAAGGCCGGCGGTGCGGGGTCAGCATGCGCGGATAGCCAAGCCCCTTCTCCGGCTCGCCGAAGACGCCGTACCACAGATGGTCGACGAGGTTGAACGCGGCCATCGTGTCGAACATCGGGACGTGCACCTCCTGGCCCCGGCCGGTCTTCTCGCGGGCGTAGAGCGCCATTCCGACCATCGAGGCCAGGAAGTAGCCGCAGAGCTTGTCGCAAATCACCATCGGCGCGTAGCGCGGCGCGCCGTCGCTGTCGGCGTTGAGCGCGGCAAAGCCGCTGTCGCCCTGGATCACATCGTCAAAGGCGGCGCGGTCGCCGGCGGGGCTGTCGGGCCGATAGCCGCTCGCCGAGGCGTAGACGATGCGCGGATTGGCCTTGGCGACCGCGTCGTAGCCGATGCCGAGCCGCCGCGCGGCGCCGGGCCGCATGTTATGCACCAGCACATCGGCGCCGGTCGCCAGCCGCAGCAGCGCCCCCCGCGCCGCCGGCCGCTTGAGGTCGAGCACGACGCTTTTCTTGTTGCGGTTGATGTTGAGGAAGTAGGCCGCCATGCCGGGATTCCGGCGGGGCCCGATGTAACGCATCATGTCGCCTTCCGGCGCCTCGATCTTGATCACCTCGGCGCCGAGATCGCCCAGGATCTGCGTCGCCACCGGCCCCAGGACCGCGACCGTCAGATCGATGACGCGAACCCCCGCAAGCGGCCCGGCCATGGCGTTCCCCTCCTCCAATCGTCCAATAGCGCCGCCATTCCTGCGCAGCCGGGAATCCAGGGCAAGCGTCGCGTCGTCACCCCTGGACCCGCGCTTTCGCGGAGGTGACGAAAAAGAGTAGCGTGGCGGCGCTTTTGCAGGAGGAATAACCGTGATTGCCCCTCCCCATCCCGACGACCTCGCCCGGGTCAAAGCCTGGTTCGAGCGCCTGTCGAGCCATGTCCGCGCGGTCGATTTCGCCGGCGCGCACCCGCTGTTCGCCGACGACATGATCGCCTTCGGCACGTTCGAGAACTTTATCACCGGGCGCGACCGGGTTGAGGCGGCGCAATGGCGCAACGTCTGGCCGGTGACGACCGGCTTTCGCTATCGGATGGACGACATCAGGGCGATCGTCTCGGCCGACCGGCTGACCGCGATCGGCATGGGCGTCTTCGATTCGACCGGATATCTCGCCGACGGCACCGCCTATGCCCGCCCGGGACGCACCACCGCCGCGTTTTCGCGCAAGGCGGTCGGCGAGGATTGGGTTGCCGACCACACCCACATGTCGCTGTTCCGCGACGTGCCGAGCGTCTCGTTCGGCCAAAACCGCTGACCGGCAACCCCGGGCAGTAACGCCAAGCAAAAACCCGGGCAAAAAACCCGGGCAAAAACGGCAGGCAAAAACGCCAAGCGGAAACGCCGAGCGCCGGCGCGGTTCCTGCATGGCCTTAAGTATCTGCGGCCGTTGTGTCGCCGCAGCGGTTCGTATAAAGGCAACAATTCCCTCGAAGACATTTATACGCGGAGTGGAAATGGCAAAGACGCGGATCATCGGCCTGGCGGCCGTCGGCTTGTGGGCCGGGTTGGCGATGGCGGGCCCGGCGGCGGCCGATGGCCTCGCCAAGTTTGAAAAGACGCTGAAGCCGCAAATTCCGCCCGACACGTTGACGTATAAAAGCGCTAAGGCGCTTGGCGATGACGGGTTCATCCTCGAGGGGGTGGTCATAACCACTCCGCCCTCCGATCCGGCAAAGGGCGACAAGTCGGAGCCGGTCACGATCAAGACAATCACCGTCGAGGACCTCGATTTCGACTCGATCGAAAAGAACGAAGCGCCGCTCAACGCCAAGCTTCGCCTCGAGGGCGTCGCCGTGGGCAACAATCCGGGGGGCGGCATCGACCTCAAGCAGATGACCGGGATCGACAAGCTGAGCGCCGACTTCCAGCTCGAATACAAGCTCGATACCGACAAAGAGACCTTCACGTTGAGCCGGCTCGAACTGAACCTCAACGGGCTCGGCCGGCTGGAGCTGTCGATGATCGTCGACGGCGTCAGCGCCGAAGCGATCACCAAGCCCGATGCAGCCATGAACGACGCCGAGCTGCGCACCGCCAGCGTCGTCTATGACGACAAGTCGCTGCTCGGCAAGGCCGTGCCGATCGCCGCGGTGATGCAGGGCAGCGACGCGAAGGCGGTGATCGAGATGGCGAAGACGACGCTCGACGCGATGAAGGAAGGCCAGAGCGAGGATTCCAAGAAGGCGATCGATTCCCTGGTCGCCTATCTCCAGGATTACGAGAAGCCGAAGGGTCCGTTGCGCATCACCCTCAACCCGCCCGACAAGGCGTCGATGGCCTCGCTCGAAAAGGCGAAGACCGCCGACGAGATCGTCAAGGCGCTCGGCCTCACGGTCAATTACCCCGGCAAGCGCTCGTAGCGGCGAAGCGCACCGAGGATCGTCTCCGGCCGCCCTGTCGGCCGGCGCGAAGAAACGCTACCGAGACGCTGGGATGCAGGTCAGCCCAGCGTCTCCTTCAGCTTCGCCACCGCTGCGCCCGGCGCGGTCAGTACCGGGCATCCCAGCGCCGCCTGCACCGCCTTTGCCGCGCGCGAGGTCGAGAAATGCGCCAGCAGCACCGCATCGCGGTCGGCAAAGCGCGGCGCGGCCTCGGCAAGCAGGCGATCATGGGTCGCGCCATCGCCCGCTTGCAGCGCCTTCATAGCCCCGGCAACGCAGTAGCTGTCGAGCGCGGACGGCGATTTGGCGGCCCCGGCGATGTCGCGGAACTCGGCCTCCATCCCGGCGACGCTCGGCGCGAACGTCGCCAGCATGCCGAGCCGCTTCCCCGCTGCGAGCGCCGCGTCGAACATCGCCTCGTTCGGCTTGAGGACGGGAATGCGGGCCTCTGCCGCGACCCGTTCGATTGCCTCGCCAAAAGCCGAGCAGGTGAAGAGGATGCCGTCGGCGCCGTTGTCCTCGGCATAGCGCGCCAGCAGCAGGAACCGCCCGATCATCGTTTCGGTCAGCCGCCCGTCGCGCTCGCGGTCGCGCGCCAGCGACGTGTCGAGGATGTCGACGCATTCCGCCTCGGGCCATAGCTGGGCAAAGGCATCGCGCACCGGCGCCATCGCGACGGTGACGGCATGGATAAGCGCGATGCGGGGCATCCTGACCTCGGTCGTGGCGGCGATGCGCCGATGCTAGCATGGCCGCATGCTGCGACGGTATCCTCGGCAAAGCTCGGGAGGAGAAGAATGGAAACGGTCGGTCTCGGCTTCTTTTTCGAGGATCTGCCGGTGGGGCGGACATTCCAGACCATCGGCCGTACCGTCACCGAGGCGGACATCACCAATTTCGTCAACTGCACCGGCATGGTCGAGGTGCTGTTCACCAACCTCGAATTTCTCGCCGAGGAAAGCGACATCAAGGGGCGCCCGGCGCCGGGCGCCCTTGTCTACGCCTTTGCCGAGGGGCTGCTGACGCAATCGACGATGCAGCACACCGGCTTTGCCTTTCTGCATATGGAGCTCAACATCGAAGGCCCGGTGCTGGCCGGCGACACGATCCATGCCGAATGCGAAGTGATCGAGGCGCGGCTGTCGAAGAGCCGGCCCGGCCGCGGTCTCGTGCGCACCCGCGTACG
>DASQGR010000102.1:0-9428 GCA_035632515.1 Allostellaceae bacterium
CCTCAAGACCTATCCGGTCCGCGTCGAAGACGGCGAGATCCTGGTAAAGCTGGACTGACCGCCTGCCATAGGGCGGATCAGCGAAGCGTCATCCGCCGCTGCTCTCATCATCGGATTCGGCGGAATGCGCTGCGCTTTTCCGCCCTACGCTGACCGCCGGGCCTTTGCTCTATTGCGAGCCTGACAACAGAACGACGGAAGGGCGAAGAGATGGTCGCAGTCTGGGAAAGCAAATCACCTTCCGAAATCCGGGAGGCTATCGTGATTGCTATCCCCGGTCTTTCGCTTGCGAAAAAATCTTCCACCGATACCTGACGGCACCAAATCACGAATTGTCCCAGCCGGACCTTCGCAACGAATTTGGGGCCGGAACGCTCAGCCTACAATTCGGGACATTTTGCCAGGCAGTTGCCAAGGAGCTTGGCGATACACAGCCTGCTCCTTATGCGCTCACCGATTTGGATTTTGCATCCGATGGAACGCGCATCCGAAGGCTCAAGCTTTGTGGCGTGAAGGCGATGGGCGGCGGTTGGTTGAGTGCCTCATCTCCACACACATCTCTCTGTCAGGCTGAGTAAGCGGGGTCCGATTACCCGTACACCCGCCGGTACAGCTCGATAATCTCACCCTCTGACGGCACGCGCGGGTTGTTGGCGGGTGAGCCGGAGGCGATCGCCTGGCTCGCCATCGTCGGCAGCAGCTCGTCGTAGCGGTCTTTCTTGATGCCGTAATCCCTGGGGCTCGGCACTTTCAGATCGTCGTTGAGCGCGCGCAGCGCATCGAGCAGGCGGGCAACCGCGGCCTGGCTCCCCTCGCCTTCCTCGGCGACCCCCATCGCGCGGGCGCAATCGGCATAGCGGTCGAGCGCCGCCGGCGCGGAGAACGCGGTGATCTCGGGCAGCAGCATGGCGTTCGACAGCCCGTGCGGCACGTGGAAGAACGCGCCGATCGGCCGGCTCATCCCATGCACCAGCGCGACGCTGGCGTTCGAAAACGCCATCCCGGCCGTGGTCGCGCCGAGCATCATCGCTTCGCGCGCGGCGCGGTTCTGCGGGTCGGCGCAGGCGGTGCGGATGTTCTTCGCGATGAGGCCCATCGCGTTCTTCGCCATCCCGTCGGTATAGGGGTTGGCGCGCTTGCTGACATAAGCCTCGATCGCATGGGTCAGGCTGTCGATCCCGGTATCGGCGGTAAGCCGCAGCGGCATCGCCAGGGTCAGCTCGTAATCGACGATTGCCGCGGTCGGGCAGCAGGCGAGCCCCGCGACCAGCATCTTCTCGTCGGTTTCGGTATCGGTGATGACGGTGAACCGCGTCACCTCCGAGCCGGTGCCGGCAGTGGTCGGGATGGCGATGATCGGCACGCCGATCTTGGGAATATCGTTCGGAACCTTGTAGTCGCGCATCTGCCCGCCATTGGCGTGCAGCACCGACATGCCCTTTGCGGTGTCGATCGGGCTGCCGCCGCCGATCGCGATGAGGCTGTCGTAGGGCGCCTCGCGCAGCTTTTCGACCCCGGCAGAGATCACCTCGGTCGTCGGGTCGGAAACGGTATCCTGGAACACCGCCGGCGCCATACCGGCGCCGGCGAGCAGCCCGGTCGCCTTGTCGAGGATGCCGCTCCTGGCGATGAACGGGTCGGTGACGATCAGCGGCCGCGCGAGGCCGAGCCGCGCCATCAGCGCCGGCAGCTCGCCGAGCGCCCCGCCGCCGACCGCCATCAGCCGCGGTGTGATGATCGTCGCTGCCGCCATGTCGTTCCTCCCGCTAGCCGCGCTTCAGCATAACAAGCCGCTCACCGCGACGCAGCCGTTTCGGGCCGGTAAGCGTCCGCATCGAACCGCTCGCAATAGGTCAGCCCGGCGCGCAATTCGCCAAAGCCGCAGCGGCGGTAGAGGGTCGCGGCGTCGCGCGTCACCAGAAGCCAGCGGCGCAATCCCTGCAGCGGCGGATGGGCGAGGATCGTCTCGACCAGAAACTGCCCAAGCCCGGCATTGCGGGCTTCGGCAACCACGAAGACATCGGCGAGATAGGCGAAGGTTGCCTGGTCGCTGACGATGCGGGCAAAGCCGATCTGGGCGCCGTCGCGATACAGCCCGAAGCACAGCGAATTCTCGATCGCCCGGCACAGCACCTCGCGCGGGATGCCGCGCGCCCAATGCGAGCATTCGCCGAGAAAATGGTGGATCAGCGCGATGTCGAGCCGATCCTTTGCCGTATCGATTTCATAGGCCCGGCCGCCGATGGCGCGGCGGGCAATGACGCTCTCACTCATCGAAAAATGCCCTGCTCTCCCGAGGCCCAGACGAAGCGGCAAGCCGCCGAGGCGCGCCGCCGGCAGCCCCGGCAAAGCCAGGGGCTGCTAGCGCATTCGTCGTCGCAAAGCGAAGGAGGCGTCGGTCATGGGCGCAGCAAATGGCGACCCGTCGCTGCGCTGTCAACCGGGCTTTTTGAGGCGAAAGCGCAGCACCCCGCCGGCCTCGCTCGCCTCGACCAGTTCGCAGCCGGTGGTCTTGCAGAAATGCTCGAAATCCTTTGTCGCCCCCGGATCCGTGGCCAGCACCTCGAGAATGCCGCCAGCCCGCACATCGCGCAGCGCCCGCCGCGCCTTCAGCACCGGAAGCGGACATAAAAGCCCCGTCGCGTCGAGGGTCGTATCGGCCGTCGTCTCGCTCACCCCGCCACCTCAAATCGGTCTCTCGGTACAATTCTACCCTCGACGCGCCGACCCCCAATAGGGTCTATGATGGCGCACACAATGACCACGATTCTGCAAATCCTCGCCAGCCCGCGCCCGCAATCTTACAGTCGGCTGATCGCCCGCGAGATCGTCACGCGGCTTCGTGCGCTCCACCCCGGCGCGCGGGTGATCGACCGCGACCTCGCCGCCGACCCGCCGCCGCACCCCGACCTCGCACTCTACAACGCGATCCTGTCGCGCGAGGCCGGTCCCGAGCATCCTGGCTTTGCCCTGTCCGAGCGCCTTATCGGCGAGCTGGAGGCGGCGGATTGGGTGGTGATCGGCACACCCATGAACAATTTTACGGTGCCCTCGACATTGAAGGCGTGGATCGACCACATCGTCCGTATTCGCCGCACCTTCCGCTCCACCCCGGAGGGCAAGATCGGCATGCTGAGCGACCGCCCGGTGGTCGTGGTCTGCGCCCATGGCGGATATTGTGGCGACACGCCGCCGGGTCAGCCCGATTTCCTCACGCCCTACCTGCAGGCGATCTTCGAGACGATCGGGATGCCGCGGGTCGAGTTCATCCGCATGCAGGGGCTGAGCCGCGGGCCCGAGCCGGTGGCCCAGGCGCTGGGCGAGGCGCGCGCCTGGATCGACCGGCGGCTGCCGCTGGCCACGCCGGAGGCGGCATGCTGAGCATCGACCGCGCAGGGATCGAGGCGACACACCGGCTGATCGATCCTCACGTCCGGCACACCCCGACGATCACCGTCGATGCCGGCGATTTTGGGCTCGCGTCGGCGCCGCTCGCCTTCAAGCTCGAATTTCTCCAGCATACCGGCTCGTTCAAGCCGCGCGGCGCCTTTGCCAACCTGCTGACCCGCAACGCGCCGCCGGCCGGCGTCGTCGCGGCTTCGGGCGGCAATCACGGCGCTGCGGTCGCTTTTGCCGCGATGCGGCTCGGCATCAAGGCGGCGATCTTTGTCCCGAAGGTGACCTCGGCGGCCAAGCTCGATCGCATCCGCGCCTACGGTGCCGAGCTGGTGGTCGCCGGCGAAGTCTATGCGGACGCGCTCGCCGCCAGCGAAGCGCATGTCGCCCGCACCGGGGCCCTGCCGGTGCACGCCTACGACCAGCCGGAGACATTGCTGGGCCAAGGCTCGGTCGGGCTCGAACTGGAGGCCGATCGGCCGGAGATCGACACGCTGCTGGTCGCGGTCGGCGGCGGCGGGCTGATCGGCGGCATCGCCGCCTGGTATGAGGGCGGCACCCGTGTCGTCGCGGTCGAGCCCGAGGCGGCGCCGACCTTGCACGACGCGCTCAAAGCCGGGCACCCGGTCGATGCGCCGGCCGGCGGGATCGCCGCCGACTCGCTGGCACCGCGACAGGTCGGGAGGCTGATGTTCCCCAACGCGCAGCGTTATGTGGCGGCGGCGGTGCTGGTCTGCGACGACGCGATCCGTGACGCCCAGGCGCGGCTGTGGGATGTGCTGCGCATTGCCGCCGAGCCGGGCGGGGCGGCGGCGCTGGCCGCGCTGCTGTCGGGCCGCTACCGTCCGGCCAAGGACGAGCGCGTGGCCGTGCTGCTGTGCGGCGCCAACACGGCGGCGGTCGATTTCGGGGGATAGCCGATCGTCGGATCGTGTCACCCGGCTTTCTGGCGGGTTCTGCGAGAAGGCGTCTTGCTTTCAGCCTTTTCGATCACTTTTTCGGCCCGGGCGAGGTCGGCTTCCACTTCCTCGACTTCCGCCTTCTCGATCCCGCCGCGTTCTGCGATGCGCGCGAAGCCCTCCTTGACCTGATCGAGCTCCGCCTCGGTCAGATCCTCCAGCGTCAACAGCCGGTTGCGAGCGCTGCTGCTAACGCGGATCAGCTCGTCCAATTTGAGCTGAACGGCGCTCGAATCGCGGTTCTGGGTGTTCTGGATCAGGAACACCATCAGAAAAGTCACGATGGTCGTGCCCGTGTTGATCACGAGCTGCCAGGTATCGGAGTAGCCGAACATCGGTCCGGTTGCGGCCCAGACCAGCACGACCGCGACCGCCAGACCGAACGTGAACGGCCTGCCGCATTGTCGCGATGTCCAATGCGCCGCCCGTGAAAAGAATTGCGAAGCCGACATGCCCGTTACCCGCAGATCTGTAGAAATCGACAGGAAAACGTTTGCCGCTTGCGCGAGTTGCAATGGCTCGACCGGCGGGCTTTATTTCACCCGAACTTGCCGTTCCGCGGGAAACCCTGCGGCACGCTCCGTCCCGCGCCGCCCCGGGCACCGCGCCACGGGGCGAGGTCGGTCTCGGTGCGGGTGCGGCTTTCGCCCTGGCGCCAGGAGAGGCCGTCGGCGAGGCGAAACACTTTGGCGTCGGCGAGCCTACCCATGCGATAGCGCTGCAAAATCACGCCGCGGCCGCGGGCGATCTCGGGTATTTCGGCGAGATCGACAATCAGCATCCGCCGGTTCTCGCCGACAAAGGCAGCGGCGTCGCCGTCGACCGGCGCGCAGACGCAGGCCTTTTCCCCCTTGCCGGGCGACAGCACCTGTTTGCCGGCGCGGGTCTGAGCCACCGCCTCCTCCCCATCGACGACAAAGCCGCGCCCGTCGCTCGCCGCGACCAGCAGCTTCATCCCCAGGCGATAAGGAAACATGGTGACGACCTCGAACTCGTTGGCGAGGTCGATCATCAGCCGCAGCGGCTCGCCCTGGCCGCGCCCCGACGGCAAGCGATCGACCCCCAGCGTGTAGAACCGCCCGTTGCTGGCAAAGATCATCAGCCGGTCGGTGGTTTCCGCCGGCACGGCAAAGCGCGGGCCATCGCCTTCCTTGTAGCGCTGCTCGGCGGCAACGACGTTGTGGCCGCGCACGGTGCGGATCCAGTCCTTCTCCGAGCACAGCACGGTCACCGCCTCGCGCTCGATCAGCGCCGTCATCGGGATATCGATCGGTGCCGGCGCTTCCCCGATCGTGGTGCGCCGCCGCCCCAGCGCGGTGTCGCCGCCAAACTCCGCCCGAGTCCCCGCCACCTCCTTCGCCAGCGCGGTCCATTGCCGCTTGTCGCTGGCGAGCAGGCGCTCGATCGCGCCGGACTCGGCGGCAAGCTGCTCCAGCTCCCTGCGGATCGCCACTTCCTCGAGCCGGCGCAGCGCGCGCAGCCGCATATTGAGGATCGCCTCGGCCTGGGTATCGGTGAGGTCCCAGCGCGCCATCATCTCGGCCTTGGGATCGTCCTCCTCGCGGATGATGCGGATGACCTCGTCGAGGTTGACATAGACGATGACCAGGCCGCGCAGCACCTCCATCCGCCGCGCCACCGCCGCCAGCCGGTGCCGGCTGCGCCGCTGCAGGACGACGCGGCGGTGGTCGAGGAATTCCTGCAGCGCCTCCTTCAGCGTCATCACCCGCGGCACGCCTTGCGGATCGAGGACATTGAGGTTGAGCGGCGCGCGGGTTTCGAGCTCGGTCAGCCGAAACAGCTGCTCCATCAGCATGTCGGCGTCGATATTGCGCGTCTTCGGCTCGAAGACGAGGCGGACATCCTCCGCCGACTCGTCGCGGATGTCGGCAAGCAGCGGCAGCTTTTTTTCTTCGAGCAGCGCGGCGATCTTTTCGATCAGCCGGCTTTTCTGCACCTGGTACGGCACCTCGGTGACGATGATCTGGTAGAGCCCGTGCGCCAACGGCTCCTTTACCCAGCGCGCCCGCAGGCGAAAACTGCCGCGGCCGGTCTCGTAGGCGGTGCGGATGCTGTCGGCCGGCTCGACCAGGATGCCCCCGGTGGGGAAATCCGGGCCGGGCATCAGCGCCACCAGCTCCGCGACCGGGCAGGCCGGGTTGTCGATCAGGTGCAGGAGCGCCGCGCATATCTCACCGACATTGTGCGGCGGCACGCTGGTCGCCATGCCGACGGCAATGCCCGACCCGCCATTGGCGAGCAGGTTTGGGAACCGCGCCGGCAGCACTACCGGCTCCGAATCCTCGCCGTCATAGGTGTCGCGGAAATCGACCGCGTCCTCGCCGATGCCTTCGAGCATCGCCTGCGCCACCGCCGACATGCGGCTTTCGGTGTAGCGCATCGCCGCGGCGTTATCGCCGTCGATATTGCCGAAATTGCCCTGGCCGTCGACCAGCGGATAGCGCTGGGCAAAGTCCTGCGCCAGCCGCACCAGCGCGTCGTAGACCGCGACATCGCCATGCGGATGATACTTGCCGATGACGTCGCCGACGACCCGGGCGCATTTCTTGTAGGCGCTGTCCGGGTCCATGCGCAGCTGGTTCATCGCGTGGAGGATGCGGCGATGCACCGGCTTCAGCCCGTCGCGCACATCGGGCAGCGAGCGCGCCATGATCGTCGAGAGCGCGTAGGACAGATAGCGCTCGCCGAGCGCGTCGGCGAAATCGACCTCCTGGATGCGCCCGGCGACCATCGGGTCGGCCATTGCGTTACGCCCTTATCGCGGCAAGGCGCCGATCATACCAGCCGACTCGGCGCCGGCGATGCGGCGCATCCGCTCGGCGAGGCGGGCGCGTGCCTCCGGCAGGCGCCTTCCCTGCGGCTCCAGCAGGTGATGATGCAGGAAATATTCGGTCAGGGTCAGCCCGGCGACGATATCGCCGCCCTCCGCCGCCGCCTCGCGCCACAAAAAACCCGGCAGGGCCAAGAGCTTGTCGTGATAGGGCAATCCGGCCGAGCGCGATACCGCCCGCCCGGTGCGCGGCGAGACATAGGCGAGGTCGTCATTGATCCCGGTCGCCGCACAGGCGCTGAGGTCGAGGCCAAAGCCCAGCGCCGCCAAAAGCGCGCATTCCCAGGCGATGTAATGCGGCGCCCAGTCATCCGAATCGAGCGCCGCGATCAGCGCGGCAAGCCCGCGATAAACATCGCCATGCGGCTCGCGCTCCGGCAGCGCGAGCGCAATCAAGGCCGCCGCCGCGGCCAGCGCCGCGAGCTTGTCGGGATCGTCGATCAGGCCGGCGGCGTGGGGGCGCAGCAGCTCGCATTCGAAGGCGCCCAGATGCTCCGGCAGCCGCCCGCGCCAGCTCGCGGCGACAAGGTTCCCGGGCTGCAGCAGGGCGCGCCGCCGCGGCGATTGCCCACCGCGCACAAGGCCGGCGTGGCGGCCATGCTCGGCGGTCAGCAGCTCGACGATCAATCCGTTCTCGCCGTGCCGCCGCGCGGTCAGGACAAACCCGGTGTCGCGCCAATCCATCACATCCCTCTGATCGTCACCCTCGCGCAAGCGGGGAGCCAGGAGCAACATCTCGACGCTTGCCCGGGCCTCCCGCTTTCGCGGGAATGACGAATTCCGGGCTCACGCATTGTAGTCGAGCCCGATCGAGGCAAAGCGCTCGGGGTCATCGAGCCAGTTGTCGCGCACCTTGACGAACAGGAACAGGTGCACCTTGCGGTCCAGCATCGTGCCGAGCTCGGCCCGGGCGCGGGCGCCGATCGTCTTGATCCGCCGGCCGCCTTCGCCCAGCACGATCGCCCGCTGGCCCGACCGGCGGACATAGATCACCTGCTCGACCCGCACGCTGCCGTCCGGCCGCTCCTGCCAGCTTTCGGTTTCGACCGTCGTCGAATAGGGCAATTCGTCGTGAAGTTGCAGGAACAGCTGCTCGCGGGTGATTTCGGCGGCGAGCCAGCGCTCCTGCGCGTCGGAGAGCTGATCGGGCGGGAACAGGAACGGTCCCGGCGGCATCACCGAGGCGAGATGGCGGTAAAGGTCGTCGACGCCATCGCCGGTAAGGCCCGAGATCATAAACACCCGCTCGAACTCGCCGAGCCTGGTCAGCGCGTCGGCGAGGCCGAGCAGCGTGTCGCGGCGCACCAGGTCGATCTTGTTGAGGGCGAGGATCGGGCGGCGGCTGCGGCCCTTGAGCCGCTCGACGATCCGCCGCGTATCGGCATCGACGCCGTGCGCCGCATCGACCAACAGCACGGTCCGGTCGGCATCGGCGACGCCGGCCCAGGCCGCCGCCACCATCGCCCGGTCGAGCCGCCGGCGCGGCTCGAAAATCCCGGGGGTGTCGACAAAGATCAGCTGCACCACGTCGTCGGTCACGATGCCGAGCAGGCGGCTGCGCGTCGTCTGCACCTTCGGGGTGACGATGGCCAGCTTTTGCCCGACCAGCCGGTTCATCAGGGTCGATTTGCCGGCGTTGGGGGCGCCGATCAGCGCGACATAGCCGCAACGCGTCGCCGGCTGCGGCGGTGCCGCGGCGGTTCGGTTTTTTGCGGCGCGGGGCACTCTCAGCGCCCTCCGGCAAGCCGCTCCAGCAGCGACGCGGCGGCCTCCGCCTCAGCGGCGCGCTTCGACGATGCGGTGGCGCTGGCCTCGTCGGACTGGGCGACCCGCGCGGCGACGGTGAAGCGCGGCGCATGGTCGGGCCCGGTGGTCTCGACGACGCGATAGGCCGGCAGGCCGAGTCCGCGCGCCTGCGCCCATTCCTGCAAGGCGGTTTTGGGATCGCGCGGCGGCGCCTCCATCTCGGCGATCAGCGGCGCCCACCAACGCTCGACAAACGCCACCGCCGCCGGGAACCCGCCGTCAACGTAGATCGCGGCGAGCACCGCCTCACAGACGTCGGCCAGGATGCTCGGGTTGCGCGCCGCTCCGGCAGCCGCCTCCGAGCGCGACAGCACGAGATGGCGATCGAGCCCGATCGCCATGGCAACCCGCGCCAGCGCGTCGCGCCGCACCAGATGGGTCATGCGCCGGGTCAGATCGCCTTCCGGCTCGTGCTC
>DASQGR010000103.1:0-2330 GCA_035632515.1 Allostellaceae bacterium
CGCGAGATCGGTTGGTCGATGATGCCCAGGATCGGCAGCCCATTCCGGGTCAGCGCGATCAGCGTGCCGAAGAGCGGCACCCCGCTGATAAAGGATTTGGTCCCGTCGATCGGGTCGAGCACCCAGACGAACTCGGCGTCGTCGCGCTCACGGCCATATTCCTCGCCGAGAATGCCGTGATCGGGGAAGCGGGCATTGATGAGCCGGCGCATCGCCGCCTCGGCGGCGCGGTCGGCGGCCGTTACCGGGCTCAGATCGGCCTTGTCGTCGATCGCGAGCCGGGTGCGGAAATACGGGCGGATCGCCGTGCCCGCGACGTCGGCGAGCTCGACCGCGAGGCCGAGGAACGCATCGAGAAAAGCGCCGCTGCCGAGCCCAGTCAATTCAGCCCACCCGTTCCAACCGTCGGCTCCGAGGCTTGAACGAGGGATCCCGGCCATGCGGAGATGGCCCGGTCCGGCCACGACGATTTCAGCGTTGGCGGGTTCCCGGAGCTCGTCGAGCCTAAACCCTATTTCAGGCTTTGCAGATAGGCGATGACGTCGGCGCGGTCTTGCGCCTTCGGCAGGCCGGCAAAGGTCATCTTGGTGCCCTTGGCGAATTGCTGCGGCTTATAGAGCCACACGTTCAGCTTTTCCGGGTCCCATTTCTGGTCCTTGTCGGCGAGCAGCGCGCTGGAGAAGGTGTAGCCGGGAACCTGGGCGATTTTTTCGGACATCACCCCGAACAGGTTGGGGCCGATCTTGTTGGCGCCGCCCTTGTCGAAGGTATGGCACTGCTTGCACACCTCGGCGATCTTCTGCCCCTTGGCCGCATCCGCCTTGTCCATCAACGGCGCGATCGGCTCGGGCCCGGCGGGCGCTGCCGCCGCCGCCGTGGCCGTCTCCCCGGCGCCGGCCACGCCTTCGGCGCCCGGCGGCAGGTAGGCCGCCTTTTCCAGATGAACCGGATGGACGATCTGCGTCGCCAGGATGCCGGTCGCCATGGCGACAATCATCGCGGTCAGTACCGATGCAATGATCTTGTTCCACTCGAAAGCTGACATCGGCGCCCTTTCCGCTCCCGCCGTCCGGCGCAGTCACACACCGCTGCGCCTCGCCGCGACGCCAGCAAACCGAATTCCGCCGGCCGGCTCAACTCAATTATCACGCTTCCGGCAATCGCACGAACCGGGCATGTTGTCGCTCCCCGATCCAATTTCGCCGAAACCGTGACGCGAACTGCCCCCCAGAACCCGATCCTCCTGATTCCCTCCCGGCTCGCCTCGACCCGGCTGCCGGGGAAGCCGCTGGCGCCGATCGCCGGGGTGCCGATGATCGTCCATGTCTGGCGACGCGCGGTCGCCGCCGGGGTCGGTCCGGTGGTCGTCGCCTGTGGCGACCGCGCCATCGCCGATGCGGTGGAAGCCGCCGGCGGACGTGCGGTGATGACCGATCCCGACCACCCGACCGGCTCAGACCGCATCGCCGAAGCGATCGCCAGCCTCGATCCGGCGCGCGCCCACGATGCGATCATCAACGTCCAGGGCGACCTGCCGACGCTCGATCCTGCGGCGGTGCGGCTCGCCGCGCAGGGGCTCGCCGACCCGGAGATCGACATCGCGACGTTGGGTGCGGTAATCACCGATCCGGCCGCGCTCGGCGATACCAGCGTCAACAAAGTTGTCGCCGGCTTTGCCGATCCGACGGAATGGGCGCGGGCGCTCTATTTTTCCAAGGCGATCGTGCCGTGGGGCGACGGGCCGCATTACGAGCATATCGGGCTATATGCTTATAGGCGCGAGGCGCTGGAGCGCTTTGTCACCCTGCCACGCGGGGTGTTGGAAACGCGCGAGCGGCTGGAGCAGCTGCGGGCATTGGAAAATGGCATGACCATGTCGGTCGCGTTGATCGAGCCGGAGCGGCTCGGCGTGCAGGTCGACACCCCGGCCGACCTCGAACGCGCCCGCGCCCTTCTGGAACACGGACACTAGCCGCTTTATGACCGATCCCCATCGCCCGATTGCCTTTCAGGGCGCCCCCGGCGCCTATTCCGACCTCGCCTGCCGGCATGTCTTTCCGGACCGGGAGACGCTGCCCTGCGCCCAGTTCGAGGATGCGTTTGCCGCGGTGCGCGAAGGCCGGGCGGCGCTCGGCATGATCCCGATCGAGAACTCGGTCGCCGGCCGGGTTGCCGACATCCACCATCTGATGCCGGAATCCGGCCTCTACATCATCGGCGAGCATTTCGAGCCGGTGCACCACCACCTGCTCGCCTTGCCCGGTACGAGCCTCAAGACCATCAAGACCGTGCGCAGCCACGTCCACGCCCTCGGCCAATGCCGCAACTAC
>DASQGR010000104.1:0-16026 GCA_035632515.1 Allostellaceae bacterium
AACATCGAATCGATAATGTGGATGAAGGCCTCGTAGCACGAGAACAGGCCGTGCCGGCCGGTCAGGAGATAGCCTTCGAGCCAGCCCTGACAGGTATGCTCGGAGAGGATCTCCATCACCCGCCCATCGGGCGCGAGATGATCGTCATAGGGCAGGGTAACGGCCTGCCACGCGCGGTTTGTTGCCTCGAAGACATGCGACAGCCGGTTTGACGCCGTCTCGTCCGGCCCAAAGACACGGAAATTCCGGCGCGCGGCACTTGCCTGCAATACATCGCGCAGATAAGCGCCCATGACCGACGTCGCCTCGGCATCATGCTCGCCCGGCCGATCGACCGCGACGGCATAGTCGGCGATGTCGGGCAGATCGAGCTCGCGCATCAGGAGCCCGCCATTGGC
Organism: Allostellaceae bacterium; assembly: GCA_035632515.1. Classification (GTDB taxonomy): domain Bacteria; phylum Pseudomonadota; class Alphaproteobacteria; order ATCC43930; family CGMCC-115725; genus DATARH01. The sequence continues at coordinate 399 of DASQGR010000104.1, forward strand.
GTGCGGGTTGGCGCTCATGCGCCGGTCGCCGGACGGCGCCAGCGCCGCGATCTCGCGACGCAGCGCGCCGGTCTCGTCGAACAACTCCTCGGGCCGGTAGCTCTTCATCCACTCTTCCAGGACCTTGACGTGCGCCGGGTTGGCCATATCGCCGAAGGGAACTTGGTGCGAGCGCCAGAAGCCCTCGGTCTTGAGCCCGTCGACCTCCTTTGGTCCGGTCCAACCCTTTGGGGTCTTCAGAATGATCATCGGCCAGACCGGCCGGCGTCTCGTGCCGCCTTGCCGTGCGTCGTTTTGGATCGACCGGATCTCGTCGAAGACCCGGTCGAGCGTCGCCGCCATGAGCCGATGCATCGTCGCCGGGTCATCGCCCTCGACCAGGTGCGGCCTGTAGCCGTAGCCGGTGAAGAGGCTCACCAGCTCGTCGCTGGAGATGCGCGCGAGGATCGTCGGGTTGGCGATCTTGTAGCCGTTGAGGTGGAGGATCGGCAGCACCGCGCCGTCTCCGACCGGCGACAGGAACTTGTTCGAATGCCAGGCGGTCGCCAGCGGTCCGGTCTCCGCCTCGCCGTCGCCGACAACGCAGGCGACGATCAGGCCGGGGTTGTCGAAAACCGCGCCATAGGCGTGAGACAGCGCGTAGCCGAGTTCGCCGCCTTCATGGATCGAGCCGGGCGTCTCCGGCGCGACATGGCTCGGGATGCCGCCGGGAAAGCTGAACTGCTTGAACAAGCGCTGCATCCCGGACGCGTTTTGCGACACATGCGGATAGATCTCGCTGTAGGTGCCTTCGAGCCAGGTATTCGCGACTACGCCGGGCCCGCCATGACCGGGCCCCGACACGTAGATCATGTCGAGATCGCGCGCCTTGATGACCCGGTTCAGATGTGCATAGACGAAGTTCTGCCCGGGGGTCGTGCCCCAATGGCCCAGCAGGCGCGGCTTGATATGCTCGCGCTTCAACGGCTCCCGCAGCAGCGGGTTGTCGAGCAGATAAATCTGACCGATCGACAGGTAATTCGCCGCCCGCCACCAGGCGTCGATCAGTGCCGCCTCCCGATCCGATAGCGGCGTCGACACAGGTTGAGGTTTGGTATCTTCAGTCATTGAAAATCCTTACCGAATGGCGAGTTGGCCGCACTGCTCTGTTCGCATCCCCGCGCCGATTTCGTCGATGACGGGAGCGGCGCCGATCATCCTCGGGCGCTCTTGGTGGCGTCGATCACCCGTCGCGTATGGCGAGCCACCATCAAATTCTCGTTGGTAGCCACGACCCAGGCCGAGACCGGCGCGCCGACGGTCGAGATGCGCGGCCCGCCAGCCAGGTTGGCGGTTTCGTCGAGTCGGATGCCGAGCCATTCGGCGTCGCGGCATACGCGGGCACGGATTTCCGCCGCGTGCTCGCCGATCCCGCCGGTGAAGACGAGCCCGTCGAGGCCACCGAGCGCGGCCGCCATGGAACCCAATTCGCGACTGATGCGATAGACGAACAGGTCGATCGCCTCCCTCGCCCCGGCGCGATCGCTCGCAAGAAGCGTCCGCATGTCGCTCGACAGAGCGGAAACACCCAGCAAGCCGGATTTCTCGTAGATCAGCCGTTCGACGGCCGCGACGCTCATGCCCTCGTGCTGCAGCAGATAAAGGACGACGCCGGGGTCGAGTGTTCCGGTGCGGGTGCCCATCATCAACCCGTCGACCGGGGTAAAGCCCATCGTCGTCGCCACGCTGCGACCCTTGTCGATCGCGCACAGGCTCGCGCCGTTGCCGAGGTGGGCGACGACGAGGCGGCCCTGCGCGCATTCCGGCGCAACCTGCGGCAATGCGGAGACGATGTACTCGTAGGACAAGCCGTGGAAACCGTAGCGGCGGATGCCCTTGGCGGTCAGTTCGCGCGGCAGCGCGAATTGCTGCGCCACCGCCGGCTGGCTCTGATGAAAGGCCGTGTCGAAGCACGCCACTTGCGGCACCTGGGGAGCGGCCGCCGCTACGGCGCGGATCGCGGCGATATGGTGAGGCTGATGCAGGGGCGCCAGCGGGATCAATGTCTCCAGTTCGGCGATGACCCGATCGTCGATCAGGACCGGCTGGGAGAATTCCCGGCCGCCATGGACCACGCGGTGACCGACGCCGCCGAACGCCGCCCCCACATGCGCGGCAAACCACTTGCAGATTGTCGAGATGGCGGCGTCGTGGTCATTCGCCGTCATCGGCCGCTCGGCGAGCCTGCCGCCGCGCGCGTCGACCACCTCGAACCGCGCGGAGGTCCCGATCCCTTCGACCTGTCCGTGCGCGCCCGCCACAAGCGACCGGTCATTCCCGGTTTGAAACACCGCGAACTTGATGCTGGATGACCCGGCATTGATGACGAGGATCGGTTCGTCCACGGGCACTGGTTCCTGTGCATGCCGCACGCGCGTCGGCTTTCGGTCGTGGCGGCTGCCGGGGCAGCGACTAGCAACTCGACAGGTTATCACCACTGATCCAGATCAACGCCTGGGCCTGCCCTGCTGCACCACGCCTCTGGCGCATCTCGGGAGGATTGCGATGAAAGCGGCCGAAATGATGACTCTCGAGTGATTTTGTTCTCGCCCCGGATTCATCACCGCCAAGGCGTTCGGGGGCGCGGCAATGCCGGTCGGCTGCGACAGCGAGGTTGGTGCGGGTGGTCGGGGTCGAACCGACACTTCCGTGAGGAAACCAGATTTTGCGTCCCACTATGGCTTTCGCCACGCTCGCCTCGGCGATCAGGCGCTTCGGCGGTTTGGTGGGCTGGACTTTATCTTCACCCTAGGCTTTCGCCCGTAGGTGGCTGCCGTTAAGTCTCTACACCTTCCCGATCGCTCGGGCTTGGCTCGGGGTTGGCATCGTCATCGACGGAAGCGTTCACCGAGTTTGACAGCTGACTACTGGTCCGTTTCCGGGCCAGCGACCCTCGTTCAAGTCTGGCGCGTCTGCCAATTCCGCCACACCCGCACACGCCGTATCTATAGCCATCGCCGGTCGCGCCGCCAAGCCCCCTCGGCCGTCATTCGTCGGCCGGCTTTCCCGGGCCGCCCAGGGCCGCGTCAGCCGGCAGGAAAGCGGCGCGCGAGGAAACCGCGCACGCTGGCGGCGCAGCGGTCGGGCACCGCGTCGCAGATATTGTGCGGCAATCCGTCATACACCTCGATTTCGACATCGCGGACATGCCGGCGGAACGGCTCGTAATTCTCCAGTGAGCCGACGGTTTCCGCGCCGGGGATGACGACCAGGGTGGGGCATGCAATGCGATGGACCTGGTCGCTCCAGTCGTAGCTCGCCATCAGCAGGACGAATTTGCCGATAAAGGCCGGATCGTTCTTGGCCGCTTCATCGAGAAACCATTCGACGAGGCCGGGGTCGGCGTCGGCCGGCAGCCGGTCGCGGATCGTTTCGGCGAGAAAGCCGCGCATGCCTTTCGCCTGGATTTGCGGGATCCAGCTCGGGGCCTGGCTGTTCTTGAGGCCCGGGGTCGAGCCGAACAGCGACAGGCTCGTCACCCGCTCGGGCCGGGTCATCGCCAATTGCTGGCCGAGATAGCCCCCGGCCGAATTGCCGACGACATGCGCCGCGCCGCAACCGAGATGATCGAGCAGCTCGACGACGTCGAGCACGAGCCGGTCGAGGGTTAGCGGCGTCTCGTCCGGCGGCACCTGCGAGGCGCCGTGGCCGCGCAGGTCGAGCCGCACCACGCGATAATGCCGCGCCAGGGCCGGAATCCAGCCGAAATAGCGCCGCGCGCTGCCCATCGCCGCATGGAGCAGCAGCACGGTCGGCGCCTTTGCCCAAGGATTGGTGAAATCGTCGATGTAGTAGGCGAGATCGAGACCGTCGCTGGTGGTGAAGGTATCCATCGCCCGCGTATCCCCCTGGCGTATCCCCGTGGCCTATTTCCCTGGCCTATTTCCCTGCCGGCGCCGGCGGCAAGGTCGCCATGAACTTTACCAGATACGGCTTCCACACGGCGGCGTAGTAATGGGTGAAGTGTCCGTGCGTCGCCTTGCTGTAGGGGATCAGCACGTACTTGCCGTATCTGATTTTTTTCATCGCCCGCTCGACGGTGCCGAGCTCGGGCGGGTTGGCGACGTCCTCGACCGTGTTGATCAGCAGCACCTTGGCCTTGATCTTGGGCAGGTCGGCCTCGGGGCTGTAATCCTCGATCGACTCGAGCTCGTAGAGCGTGTTGTTGGCGTCGCCCCTGGCGGCGGCGGCCAGCCGCTTGTCGTAAAGCGCCTTTGCCGTCTCGCGGGTCGGCGCCATCTCCTGGATGCGGACGGCGCTTTCCGCCAGATACTGCCCGGCGGCACTGTAGATGTAATGGCTCGGGTTCTTCTCGTAACCGCCGTTGTTCCAGTCGGGATCGTGGCGGATCGCCTGGGCGGCGGCGTGGCGCAGCAGATAGTTGCGGCCGCTGATCTCAACCGGCTGACACGACAGGCCGACGGTGCCGTCCATCAGGTCGGGATAGGTCTCGGCCCACAGGAATTGCTGCATGCAGCCGAGCGAGCTGCCGATCACCAGCCGCAGATGCGCCACCTTGAGCCCGTCGGCGACGAGCTGATGGGTCAGGTCGACCATATCGCGATAGCGGTAATGCGGGAACCGGCCCTTGAGCCCGTCCGACGGCTTCGACGACCCGCCGCGGCCGAGCGCGTCGGGCATGATGATAAAATACTTGCCGGCATCGAGCGGCTGGCCCGGCTTGAACAATTCGTCGGCCAATGTGGGGCGCAGCCAGTTGGCGCCGGTGCCGGTATTGCCCTGGAGCAGCAGCACGCCGTTGACGATCTGTCCGGCGGCGTTGCGCCGTGCCGTGCCCAGCGTGCGGTAGTGGAGCTTTACCTCGGCCAGGGTCTCGCCACCGGCGAATTTGTAGTCGCTGACGGTGAAATCGCCCTCGGCATAGTTGGCCCAGCTGGTCTCGATCTTGGTGGCCGCCTCCTGCGCGATCGCCGGCGACACGAGAGCGGTCAGGGCCGCAATGACCAGGGCGCGGAGCGTCGCGCGGCTGCTCGCAAAATTCGGTGCGGAGGCTGTGAGTCGTCGCGCCGCTGTCATGCTCACTGTCTCACCATCCCCTGCGAAATCAGGCGGCTTCGCCGCGACAATGCCGCATTCCCTTCGCGCGCTCACTCGGCCGCCTCGGCGCGGGCGGGGCCGAGCGTTGCCATGAACTCGATCAGGTAGGGCTTCCACAGTTTCGCAAAAAAATGACTGAAATGGCCGTGCGTGTCGGGGCCGGCCGGGATCAGCACATAGCGGCCGTTTTTGACCCGCTTCATCGCCCGCTCGACGGTGCCGAGTTCGGGCGGGTTGGCGTGATCCTCGGCATCGTTGATCAGCAGTACCTTGGCCTTGATCTTGTCGAGATCAGGCTCCGGGTTGTAGTCGCGGATCGCCTCGATCGCCCAGAGCTGGTTGTTCGCATCGCCCTTCGCCGCTTCGGCCAGCCGCCGCTCGTAGAGCGCGTCGGCGGCGGCAAGGGTCGGCGCCATCTCCTGGATGCGGGTCGGGCTCTCGACGCCGAAATTCCCGGCGGCGCTGTAGATGTAGTGCCGCGGGTTCCTGTCGTAGAAGCCGTCGTTCCAGTCCGGGTCGTTGCGGATCGCCTCGGCAGCGGCGCGGCGGCCGAGCCAGTTGCGGCCGCTGATCTCGACCGGCTGGCACGAGATCGGCACCACGCCATCCATCAGGTCGGGGTAGGCCTCGGCCCACATCCAGGCGTGCATGCCGCCCATTGAGCTGCCGATGACGAGGCGCAGATGCGCGACGCCGAGTCCCTCGGTGATCAGCCGATAGCCGCTGTCGACCATGTCGCGGTAGCGGTAATGCGGGAAATTGCCCTTGAGCCCGTCCGACGGCTTCGACGACCCGCCGCGGCCGATCGCGTCCTGCATGATGATGAAGTAGTCGCGCGCATCGAGCGGCTGGCCCGGCCCGTAGAGCTCGTCGGCGAGGCTCGGGCGCAGCCAGTTCTCGCCGGTGCCGGTGTTGCCCTGGAGGAGCAGCACGCCGTTGACGATCTTGCCGGCGGCATTGCGCTGCGGCACGCCGATCGTGCGGTAATGGAGCTTCAGCTCGGGCAGCACCTCGCCGCTGGCAAGGCGGTAGTCCTTCAGGATGAAATCGGCTTCGTGGTAGTTCAGCCAGCGGGTCGCGGCGTTTTCGGGCATCGGCAGGCCTCCTCATATCGATCCAGGGCGGCGATCAAGCCATTATCGGCGCATCGCCTTCGAGCGTGGTGCGGTGCATAAGGCGGGTATGGCGCGCCTCGTCGAACATCGTCGCGCAGTGCTGGGTACAGCGATTGTCCCACAGCACGGCGTCGCCGTTGAGCCAATGATGGCGGTAGACGAACCGCTCCTGCCGGGCAAATTCCTGCAGGAAGGCGACGATCTCTCGGCCTTCTGCCTCGGGCAGCCCCTCGATGTCGCAGGCCCAGCGGCCGATATACAGCGCGACCCGGAAGCTGCGCGGGTGCCGGCGTTCGAGCGGATGCCAGACATCGGGGCGGTCGCGCAGCTGCGCCGGGCTCAGCGGCGGCAGATGCGGGTAGTTGACCGCGTGCAGCGCGGCGCGGCTGAAACGGGCCCGCCGGCCGGCGATCCTACGACGGATATCCGGGGGCAACGCCGCGTGGACGGCATACATGTCGGCAAAAAGCGTGTCGCCCCCTGTCGGGGGCACCGCCCGGGCATGGAGGAAACTGCCGGCGTTGGGGACGAGCTTGTCCTCGCCATCGGTATGAAACCCCATGCCGGCGCGGCGCAGGCCAAGCGGCTTGCCTTCGACGACCGCATTGCCGACGACGAAAATCTCGGGGTGGCCCGGCAGGTTGTAGTCGGTCGGCACCATGACATGCAGCTTGCCGAGCCGGCGGGTGAAGCCGATGTGGTCCTGCGGCGTCATGTCGAGCTCGCGGAAGACCAGGATCGAGTGGCGAAACCACGCCGCCTCGATGGCCTGCAAGGTCGCCTCGTCGACCCGCAAATCGGGCGGGGCCCCGACGATCTCGGCGACAAAATCGCCCTGCAGCGGATGGAATTCGAGGGGCATTATTCGTCTTCCGGCGGGTTTGCGGATATTCTATCCCGACCTTCCAGGGCCGTCTCGGATCAATCAGGGTCGCGCGAATAGTGTCATGTTTTCGATCCGTGTCGGTCGCGCGTCCTTCGAGGCCGTCCCCGCTCGGACGCCGCTGCGGGCGGTCCCGGGGGCCGCAAGCCGTCTCGAGACAGGGACTTTTCTTGATGAGTTTCGCCCGCGCCGTTGCCGCGCTTTGCGTCGGCTTCGTCGTCCTCTGCGGCATCGCCCAGGCGCAGGTGAGGTGCCGACCCTTCACCGCCGCCCCGATCGCCGCGCCGGAGCAGCACGCCCACCCGCTGGCCCAAGCCCAGTTCGACAGGATCAAGATCGCGGTCAAGACCGAGCCTTACCGGGTGCTTTACCTCGGCGACTCGATCACCCAGTACTGGGACCCGAAAGTGTGGGCGGCGAACATGGCGCCGCGCGGCGTGCTCAATGCCGGGGTTGCCGGCGACCGCACCGAGCATCTGCGCTGGCGGCTCGACCACGGCAACCTCGCCGGGCCGCCGCCGAAAGGCGTCGTGCTGCTGATCGGCACCAACGATCTCGGCCACGGCCGAGCGCCGGCGGAGGCGGCGGAAGGCATCCGCGCCTCGTTGATCGACCTGCGGGATAAGCTGCCCGATACCCGCATCCTGCTGCTGGGGCTGTGGCCGCGCGGCGCGACCCCGGCCGATCGGCTGCGCCAGGAAGCGGGGCAGGTCAACCGGCTGATCCGCACCTGCGCCGACAACAAGGCCGTCCTCTACGCCGATATTGGCGGCGTGCTGCTCGACGCGCACGGGACGCTGCCCCGCGAGCTGTCGCCGGATTTGTTGCATTTCAGCGCGGCCGGCTATCAAAAGCTGGCGCCGCAGCTCGACCCGCTGATCGACCGGCTCGTCGAGCGCTGAGCTATTCCACGAGCAATTTACCGAGGCGCAGGCGGTCGACCATGCGCCCGTCGATCAGCGAATAGCCCCGCATCGTCACTTCCTCGTCATAGCCGAGCGCGGCCGCAAAGGCACGGCCGGCATGGTTCGGCGCCTGGACCGCGGCGCTCAGCCGGCGCACGCCGTAGCCCTGCGCCCAGGCCGCGATCTCGTCGTGCATCCGTCGCCCCAGCCCCCCGCCGCACCATTCGGGCAGGATCCCGACATTGACGAAGGCGTCATACTGCATGCGAAAGCCGTACTCGATATTGCCCGAGGCGAAGCCGACGATGCGCTCGCCCCCGCCGGACACCGGCACCGTTGCCGCCAGCCAGAAACGCGGATCGGCGGAAACGGCGGCGATGTCGCGATCGACCGCCTCGGCCGACCCGCATTCGCTCGGCAGCTTGAGCCCGAACGGGTGAGCGGCGCACAAGCTTCTGTCCCACTCGCGAAAGGCGGTGCCGTCACCGGGCCGCATCTCCCGCAGGCGCGGCTCGCCGGAAGCGGGCCGCCGGGTGCGGGCGGCAAGGCCGACAGGGCGCTCGGCCGCGGGCAGCGCCCCCGGCAGCGGATGAAGCAGCTTGCCCATCCAGAAATCGTCGGTCCACGCGCCGTGGCGCAAGACACCGGCGCGAATGCGGCCCTCGACCGCAAACCCGCGCTTGCGGTAAAGCGCCTGCCCGCGCTCGTTCAACGAGCTGACCCGGAGCTCCAGCCGCCAGGTTTGGCGCCCTCGCGCCCAGGCCTCGATCGTCTCGAACAGGCAGGTGCCGATGCCGCGCCCGCGCCAGGCCTCGCGCAAGCCCACCACGGCGATAAACACGTTGCCGCGGTTGCGGACAAAGTGCCCGGCAAAGGCGGAGAGATAGCCGATGATCTCCCCGGCTCCCGTTACCGCCAGCAGGACAGTGCCGCGCCCGCTGTCGGCGAGGCTGCGCAATTCCGCCTCGGGCCGCTCGGCCCAGGGATGCGCCTGGCCGGGAACGCCGAGGAACTCGGTCTCGCAGTCGATCTGCGCCGCCGCCGCCAGCAGCGCGGCGCCGTCCTTGGCGACCGCCGGCCTGATCCGCACGCCCGCCGCCACTTCGCCTCTCCACCGCAGCCCGCCCCTGTCATTCGGGGGCAATTCGGGCGTGGGTCTCAGGATAGCGCGAAGCCCGGCCCGTGGGGAGGGTGAGGCAGACAGGCGGCCGTCACTGGCAACGGAGCGAGGCAGGACTGCCTCGCCCTCGCCTTAAGCGGCAAAAGGTCGCATCGCCGCGTGGCTCTCCACAACAGGCGGCGAGCAGCGGACCAGACCTTCTTGATAGGGGGATCAGACCGTCTTGAAAAAGCTGTGGTGGCGGCTGGTGGTGTGCGGGCGGATCTTGGTCGCCCAGTCGCCATAGGCGCCGGCGTCGGCCCATTCCTTGGTCTCGGTGACCGCTGGCGAGTCGAGTTCGTAGATCACCATGTATTTCTGCATCCGGCTGTCGTTCGACTTTTCGAGCCGGTAGCGGGTTCCCTTGCCGCAAACCTTCGACAGCAGCGGCGCGTGCTCGGCATCGTAGATGCGGTTGAACTCGGCCTCATAGCTGGCCGGAATGTCCATCTGCACGATATAGATATAGGGCGACGCCGCCCGTCCCGGCCCGAATTCGCCGATCTTCTCGAAAAAGCTGTGATGCCGGCTGGTGGTGTGCGGGCGGATCTTGGCCGCCCAGTCACCCCAGGCGCTGGCTTCGTCCCACGCCTTCGAGTCAACCACGGAAGGCGCATCGACCTCGTAGATCGCCAGGTATTTCTGCATCCGGCTGTCGTTCGACTGCTCCAGCCGGTAGCGCGACACCTTGTTGACCCCGGGCACCTTCGACAGCATCGGCACATGCTCGGTATCGTAGATGCGATTGAGCTCGGCCTCGAGATTCGCCGGGATGTCCATCTGGACAAAATAGATATACGACATTAGGGATCGTTCTCCGCTACCGGGGGTGTCTATTGTAGGCGACCTGTCGGCCGCACGAAAACTGTCGCGCAAAACCGGGACTAAACGGCGGCTCGACCCGTTATCCCGTAGCCCGCAGCGATCGCGGCGAGCCGCTTCAGCAAAGTTTTACCACAAACTGGTCGGATTGACGTCATGTTGCCTCGCCACGCTGCGGCCACACGTTTGGCCCACGGAATGCACGGCTGGCACGCGACCCTTCGCGCGCAAGAGGTGCAGGCGTCCCTGAACAGCATCGCAGCCATGCTCTTGCATCCTGCAACGGAGCGATCAGCTTCTACTCCCAAGTTCCTCGTCTAGCCTGGTGGACACCCTCATGACACGGTCGACTTCGACGCAGCGCCGCACTCTGACTTTCGCCACCCTGGCGCTTTGCGTCGGCTTGGCCCTGCCGCTGCAGCCCGCGGCGGCGGCAGGCGCCGATACGGTTCGCGCCTTCTACAACACGCTCCTCGATACCATGCGGCAGGGCGCGCAACTCGGCCCCCAAGGCCGCTACGCGCGGCTGGCGCCGGCGATCCGCCAAAGCTTCGACATCCCGTTCATGACGCGGCTTGCCGTCGGCCCCGAGTGGAACAGCCTGACCCCGGCCCAGCAAGGCCAGGTGATGCAAGCCTTCGAGCGCTATGTCGCGGCGATCTATGCCGAGCGCTTCAACGGCTATTCGGGTGAACAGCTCAAGGTCACCGGTGAGACGGCCTCGCCCGCGGGTACGGTCATCACCAGCCAAATCGTCAAATCAAACGGCGAGCCGGTGCACATCAACTACCTGATGCGCCAGAACGGCGGCAGCTGGCAGATCGCCGACGTCTATCTCAACGGCACGATCAGCGAGCTGGCGACGCGGCGCTCGGAATTCAGCGGCATTTTGCGCACGCAGGGGATCAACGGGCTGATCAGCGCCCTCAACAACAAGGCGGCCGCGCTGGCTTCGTAGCCGGGAAGCGTTTTCCGTCCGCTGATCTGCATTTACAGGATGGCCGGGTTCGTCCCGGCCATCACGCTTGTGGGTGACCGAAAATCGCGTCAGGCGCTCAGCAGCGTCGATAAGCACGCCCCAGCGGGCCTGCCGGCGCCGATATCGAAAAATTCCTGTTCGACAACGGTTATCACCTCGCGCGACTGATCGGCCTCGGGGATAAAGCCGGGCGTCACTTCGCCGTTGCAGCTCAGGATCAGATCGACCTCGCCGTCTTTGCCGCGCAGCGGCAGTCGCACGGTCTCGATTTGCAATTGGCGGCCTGAGCGCAATTCAAGGTGGCGCAGCGACCAAGAGCCGCAGGGCTGGCGGCAAACAGCCTCGAATTCGCGATAGATCACCGTCGCCGCCTGGACGGACAAAATGTCGCTGTAGTTGTGTCCGGTTAGCATCCGGCCCCAGCGCCGCTCGATTTCGGTTCCGGCCAGCCGCACGCGCCATACATCGGCGCAAATCCGCTGGATCACGCTGACGACGGGAAGGACGCTGGCGATTACGGTCGGATCGAAGCTGGCCCGCGTGGGTACGCCGTCCAGCCGCGGCAATTGCAGCCATGCCGCCAAAAGCCGTTTCGCCGCCGGCTGAAGCCGGCCTGAGATCACATCCACCCGCGGGCCTCGGTTCGGTTGATGGCCGATGGTCGGCGGCGAACGTAAACATTCCCCTACCGCCGCCCAATACTCGCGCGAGGCGCACGATGCCGCGCTCAGTCGTCGGCGGCCGGCTCCACGTCGCGCGCGCCCACGGTGCGGTATTTGTATTCATCCGGGACGCTGCGCCCGGTGTCGGTAAAGGCGCGGCGCACCGCTTCGACATTGTTGCCGAGGATGCGACGGCGGTTGTCGCGGATCCAGGCGTTCGACTCGACAAGCGGCGCCGCCGAGCCCTGGAAATGCGGCATCACATAGCGAGCGAACAGCTCGTAGCTTTTTATCGTCTGCTCTCGATTTGCCCATTCATGGGCGCGGAACAGCACCCCGCCAAATCCGCCGCCGCTGGCCGCCTGCAGCCGCTCGATCACCTTGATCGCGGTCTCGGGTGAGCCGACCAGGGTGGTCAGCGCCTTGACCCCGTCGCGCACCGGATCATCCGAAGTGCCGGGAACGCGGCCCAGCGTGTCCTCGAAATAGCTCGTCGTCTCCAGCCGCTCGCCGGCCTTGACCTGACGCAGCGCCTCCTCGTCGTCCTCGGCGAGATGCATGCCGACGACGATGCGCCAGTCCTTGCGGTTCATCGCCGTACCATGCTGGGCGGCAGTGTCCTCGGCGATCTTCCACTGGCTCGCCATCGCCTCGGGTCCGCCGGGCAGCCCGGCCCCGATCGACAACACGCCGAGCCCGTGCCTGCCCGCCGCGACCATGCCGAACGGCGTGATCGTGCTGGCGACGGCGATGTGGAAGCGCGGGTCGGAATAAGGCGCGAGGTGCAGTTTCGCCTCGCGCAGCTCGAACCAGTCCGTCGTCATCGTCACCCGCTCGTCGCAGCGCAACAGGCGGATGATCGCGTCGAGCGACTCCTCCATGCGGCGGCGCAGGTGCACCGGCTCGATGCCCATCATGTAGGCGTCGGACGGCAAGGCCCCGGGGCCGCAGCCGAGCATCACCCGGCCGCGGGTCATATGGTCGAGCTGGACAAAGCGTTGGGCCACCAGGAACGGATGGTGATAGGGCAGGCTCGTCACCCCGGAGCCGAGCTTGATGTTGCGGGTGCGGTCGGCGGCCTGCGCGATCGCCAGCTCGGGCGAGGCGATGACCTCCCATCCGGCCGAATGGTGCTCGCCGATCCACGCTTCGTCGTAGCCGAGCCAGTCGAGCCACTCGATCAGCTCGAGATCGCGCGCCATCGCCAGGGTCGGGTTTTCGCCGAGGCGATGGAACGGGGCGAGGAAAATGCCGAACTTCATGCCGCGCTGCGCCATATCCAACGTCCTCCGAGATCCATCCGCCTTACTTTAACCTAAATCGATGGCAGGGCGCGCGCCCTCCGCCTATGCTCCCGGCGCCCAATCGATTTGTGGAGACCACCGATGATCCATGTGCTCGCGATTATCACCACCAAGCCCGGCAAGCGCGACGAGGTGCTGGCCGCGTTCCGCGCCAACATGCCGGCGGTCCACGCCGAGGCAGGCTGCATCGAATACGGCCCGGTGATCGACGCCGAAGGCGGCGCCGGCGCCAAGTTCGGGGCCGATACGTTTGTCGTCGTCGAGAAATGGGAAAGCCTCGACCACCTGAAGGCCCACGCCGCCTCGCCGCATATGGCCGCCTATGGCGCGAAGACCCGCGACCTGCTCGCCAACCGCGAAATCCACGTCTGCCAGCCGGCGGCTTAGGGATTTCACAATGAGGCGATGAGACAGTGAGACGATTTTGATGCAGAGGACGCGGAGGACACGCAAAGGACGCAGTGATTTATCGGGCGCTACGCGCCCATAAGAATTTCTCGGCGACCTCCGCGTATCCTCGGCGTCGAGGCGTTTTCTCTCACCGCCTCACCGCCTCATCGCCCCACTGCCTCATTATAATTATTCGACGTGCAGCACCGCCTTGCCGGTGAAGTCGCGGTCAATGAGACGCTTGGCGATCACCCCGACTTCGCCCCATCCGGCCTCCACCGCGATCTGCGGTCTGAGCCTTCCGGCGGCGATCTCGCCGGCGAGAAGCGCGAGGCCGATGCCGGCGCGCTCGACGCTCATCAGCTCGTGGAACAGCGTCAGGCCGTATAGCCTCGCCCCGCCGACGGAAAAGAAATCGCGGCTCTCGAAGGTCGCGGTCGGCCCCTCGGAGACGCCGAGAGTTACGCAGACCCCGTTCGGCGCCAGCATCGCGAGCGCCGCCGACAACGCCGAGCCGCCGACCGAGTCGAGGATCAGCCAATACGGCCCGCTATCCTTCGCGACGCGGAGCTCGCGGCCGACCACCACCCGTCCGCCGCACCAGCCGGCGACGGAGTCGCGATATTCCGGCCGGCGCACATGGCCCCACACGATCGCCCCGGCCGCGGCGGCAAGCTGGCAGGCGAGATGCCCGACCCCGCCCGAGGCGCCGTCGACCAGCACCTTGCGGCCCAGCAGCAGCCCGCCCTGGCGCAGCGCGTGCAGCGCCGTCAGACCGGCGACCGGCAGGGTCGCGGCCTGCGCGTCGCCGACCGCGTCGGGCAAGGCCGCAACCGCGTGGCTGCGGCAATTGACACGCTCGGCCCACGCGCCGTTGGGCAGCAGCCCGACAACGCGCGTCCCCGCCTTGGGGCCGCTGCCGTCGGCAGCCTCGGTCTCGACCACCCCGGCGAAATCCCAGCCCGGCCGCCAGCCCGCCTCGGCCACCTGCGTCGCCCGCCGGGTCTCGCCGCGGTTCAAGGAGATCGCAGTGACTTTGACTCCGATTTCGTCACGGTCGGGATCGCGCAATTCGACCGGCTTGATCGCGAGCCGACCCGGCGCCGCCGGATCGACGACGATGGCGCGGATGGTCTGGGGCATCCCCGCCCCCTATAGCCGCTCGTACTTGATGATGCGGCGGATGCGGCCCCATTCACCCGGCTGCACCGCGTAGATGTTGCGCTGCGAGTCGCACCAGATGCCGTGGGTCGATTTGTGGATCTCGCCGCCCCAGGTCGCCAGCCGCTCGCCGTCGAGGGTGAGGATGCTGATCATCCCCGCATTGTGCTCCGGGACGTAGACGATATCCTCGGCGTCTACATAAAAGAAGGCGACGCCGACCAGCCGGGTCGGCCAGATCGTCAGCAAATTGCCGTCCTGGTCGAACACCTGCACGCGGTCGTTCTCGCGGTCGGCGACGAGGAGCCGCCCGCGGCGGTCGATCCACAACCCGTGCGGCAGGTTGAACTGGCCCGGCCCCGTGCCCGGCTCGCCCCAGGATTTGACGAGCTTCAGGTCGGGCGAAAATTTGTGCACGCGGGCGTTGCCGTAGCCGTCAGACATGAAATACGAGCCGTCCGGGGCGACGATGATGTCCGTCGGCAGGTTGAACGGGCCGCCGCCATGGGTGACCTTCTTCCACGCCGTCGAACTGTAATCGTCGTTCGGCACGCCGGTATCGGAGCGCGCATCGCGTTCGCCGATGGTCTGCAACAGCTTGCCGTCGGTGGTGAACTTGAAGAACTGGCCGTAATGCTCGTCCGTCAGCCAGACGTTGTCGTCGGCATCGATGCGGATCGCGTGCGGGAACTGGAACAGCCCGGCGCCCCAGGAGCCGACGAAATTGCCGTCGCGGTCGAAGATCACGACCGGATGGTCCTTGTTGCGGTTGAAGCAAAACACCCGGTCCTGCGAGTCGACCGAGACCGCGCACGCCCGGACCTCGACATTTTCCGGCGGGCGCTGCCATTCCTCGTGGACCTTGTACCGGTACTTGCCGCTGCCGACGATTGCATCCATCTCGCGCCCCTTCCCTGATTGCGTCCGGGTTGTTGACCTCACTATAGCAGGCTGCGGGGGAATGGGCCGCTTCGATCGCGCCCGAAACGATTGCCGGGCTCGCCGTCGTTGCCGGGTGGTAGCATCGATCTCCGCAATTGATCAGGGACCCGACCATGCCGGACGCCCACTCGCCCACCTCCGATCGCGAGACGCTGGAGAAATTGAACCGGGACTACATCAGCTCGG
Source organism: Allostellaceae bacterium (assembly GCA_035632515.1). GTDB lineage: Bacteria > Pseudomonadota > Alphaproteobacteria > ATCC43930 > CGMCC-115725 > DATARH01. The sequence goes on from DASQGR010000104.1 coordinate 16,004, forward strand.
TACAAAATTGCGATGTCCGCCGC
>DASQGR010000105.1:0-6303 GCA_035632515.1 Allostellaceae bacterium
CGCCAAAGGCCAGCACCGCGGGGCCGCGCAGCACCGCCGCCAGGCCGATCGTCGCCATCACCACGGCTATGATCGGGCGGCCGATCAGCGGCCGCAGCACGACCCGCTCCAGCCCGAAGCCCAGCGCCACCATGCCGCCGATCGCCAGCAGGGCGCAGACCCAGAACGGCGCGCCGGCGAACTCGGCGGCGCCGGCGGCGATAAAGCCGGCAAACATGACGAACTCGCCCTGGGCGAAATTGATCGCGTCGGTCGCCTTGTAGATCAGCACGAAGCCCAGCGCGATCAGCGCATACATCAGGCCGATCATCACCCCGTTGGTCAGCAGGAACAGGGTGAATTGCAGATCGAACTCAGGCATCGGCCGGCCTACCGCGCCGCCGACAAGGCCGGCTCGCCGCGCGGGAACGCGACGTCCGCCGCGAGCTGCGGCGCGTCGACATCGGCGATCGCCAGGTTCGATCGCAACATCGCCTTGCGCCCGTCCTCGTAGGTGATTTCTGCCGCGAGCTCGACCTCGCCAAGCCCGCCATAGAGCGCATCGACGACTGCCGCGTATTTCTCGGCGACAAAGCCGCGGCGGATCTTGCGGGTGCGGGTGATCTCGTCGTCGTCGGCGTCGAATTCCTTGTTGAGCACGAGGAAGCGGCGGATCTGCACCGCATCGGGCAGCATCGCGTTGCACTTGCGGATTTCCTCGCGGATCAGCCCGGCGACCTCGGGCCGGGCGCAGAGATCCTGGAACGAGGTATAGGCGAGGCTGTGGCGCTCGGCCCAGTTGCCGACCGTCGTCGGGTCGATGGCGATGATGGCCGCGACAAACGGCCTGGCATCGCCGAACGCCACCGCCTCGCCGATATAGGGGCTGAATTTCAGCTTGTTCTCGACGAATTGCGGCGCATAGGCGCTGCCGTCCGCGAGCTTCCCGACATCGCGCGCGCGGTCGATGATCACGAGATGGCCGCGCCGGTCGATAAACCCGGCATCGCCGGTCCGCAGCCAGCCGTCTTCGGTCATCGCCGCCGCGGTCGCCTCGGGCTGCTTGTAATAGCCTTGGAATACCGCCTCGGAGCGCGCCTGCACCTCGCCGTTCTCGCCGATGCGCAAGTCGGTGCCGGCAAAGGCGCGGCCGACCGTGTCGGGATCGACCTCGCCATCGGCCTGAACCGAGCACAGCCCCGACAGCTCGGTCGCGCCGTAGACCTGCTTCAGGTTGACCCCGAACGCGCGGAAGAAGCGGAACGTGTCGGCACCGAGCGGCGCCCCGCCGGTATAGACCCAGCGGGCGCGGCGCAGGCCGAGCTGGTCGCGCAGCGGCCCGTAGATCAGCACCTCGCCGATGGCGACGCCGAGCCGCAGCCAGAACGGCACCGGCCTGCCCGAGGCGCGGCCGGTCTCGGCGCGCTCCGCGATGGCACGGAACCGGTTGAACAGATAGCGCTTCAGCGGGCTCGCGTCGGCGGCGCGAACCATCACCGCGGTCAGCGTATTCTCCCAGAAGCGCGGCGGCGCGAGGGCGATCGTTGGTCCCAGCTCGCGCAGATCGCGCAACAGCGTCTCCGGCTTTTCCGGGTAGTTGCAGGTGAAGCCGATCGACAGATGCAGCGCGATCGACAGCAGCGAATTGCCGATCCACGCCATCGGCAGGTAGGCGAGGTGGTCGTCGTCGGCGCGGATGTCCTCGGCCTTGGCGAGCGCCGCGGCCGCGCTGATCAGGTTGGCGTGCGACAGCATCACGCCTTTCGGCCGCGATGTCGTCCCCGAGGTATAGGAGAACAGGCAGATGTCGCCGGGCTTGCCGGCCTCGACCGCGGCCTCGACCGGGCCGGTACCGGCGGCGCGCCCCTCTTCCTGCACCGACTCGAAGGATTTCAGCAGCGGTTCCTCGTAATCGTCGAGTCCGCGCGGGTCGTCATAGACGATCAGTTTCAAGTGCGGCAGCCGATCCTTCAGCGACAGCACCTTGTCGACCTGCTCCTGGTCCTCGGCCACCACGACCGAGACCTCGGCGTGGTCGAGCACATAGGCAAGCTCGGTGGCGATCGCGTCCTGGTAGGCCGGCACCGCGATGCCGCCGAGGCACATCGCCGAAACCTGGGCGAAATACAGCCGCGGCCGGTTCTCGCCGATCACCGCCAGCTTATCGCCGGCCGCGAAGCCGTTGGCGGCCAGGCCGGCGGCGAAATCCCGCGCCTCCTCCCAATAGCGCTGCCAGCTATAGGGCTGCCAGATGCCGAGATCCTTTTCGCGCATCGCGGGGCGGGCCGCCATTGTCCCCGCGTTGCGCCGCAAGAGTTGCGGCAGAGTCGCCTCGATCGTCATGCCGCTGCTTCGCCCCTCCGGGGGCTGCTGGAATTGGCGCCGGAATTGGCGTGGCCGGCGCCGAGATAGGCCTCGATGACGGCGGGGTCGCGCTGGACCTCGGCGGGAGCGCCGTCGGCGATCCGGCGGCCGCGGTCGAGCACGCTGACATGGTCCGAGATGTCCATGACCACGGTCATGTCGTGCTCGATCAGGATAATCGTCGTCCCCCAATGCTGGTTCACATCGAGGACGTAGCGGGCCATGTCCTCTTTTTCTTCCTGGTTCATCCCGCCCATCGGCTCGTCGAGCAGCAGCAGCTTGGGATCGAGGGCCAGGGCGCGACCGAGCTCGACCCGCTTTCTGAGGCCGTAGGCGAGGCCCGCACTCGGCTGCTTGCGCAGATCCTGCAGCTCGAGAAACTCGATCAGTTCCTCGCAGCGCGCCCGGTTCGCCACCTCTTCCTTTTGCGCCATGCCCCAGTAGATCAGCGAGCCGAGCACCCCCGAACGCATGTGCACGTGCCGGCCGAGCATGATGTTGTCCAGCACCGTCATGCCGGCGAACAGCGCGATGTTCTGGAACGTGCGGGCGATCCCCAGCGCCGCGATCTCGGCCGGACGCTTATGGGTGATGTCGATGCCTTCGAAGGTGATCGAGCCGGCGTCGGGGGTATAGAATCCGCTGATCATGTTGAGCAGCGAGGTCTTGCCGGCGCCGTTCGGGCCGATGATCGAGGCTATCTGCCCGGTCTTTACCGAAATCGAGACATCCTCGACGGCCCGCACGCCGCCAAAGCGCTTCGAAGCCCCGGAAACGACGAGCTGCACCTCGTCGCGGGCGATAGCCGATCGCGTCGCCGCAGCAACCGCCATAAGGTACTGATTCCTCCCGCCTCGGGCGCTACATGCGCTTTGGTTATGGCAGCCATGATGCGGGCGGCAGCCCGATAAGGCAACCCGCGGTAGCGAGCCGGACATTTGGCCGCGGCTTGCTGTCGCAGGGTAATCGTGGAACCATCCACCCGGCACGATAGACTGGGCAGCCGTGGACAGCGCGCGCGAAGACATTCTGCCGGCGACGGTACTGACCGGCTTTCTCGGCAGCGGCAAGACCACTCTGCTGCGCCGCGCGCTGGCCGCACCCGACTTCACCGACACCGCGGTCGTCATCAACGAAGTGGGGGCGGTGGCGATCGACCACTACCTTGTCGACTTCGTCGAGGGCGCGGTGCTCGAGCTGCCCGGCGGCTGCCTGTGCTGCGCCGTGCGCGAGGATTTGGCGCGGACGTTGCGCGACCTCGTCGACCGGCGCGACGCCGGCGCGCTGCGGCCGTTCCGCCGCGTCGTCATCGAGACCAGCGGGCTCGCCGATCCGGCGCCGATCCTCTACACGCTCGGGGCCGATGCGATGCTCGACGCGCGGCTGAGGCTCGGCCGGGTGGTAACGGTCGTCGATGCGGTAGCCGGAGCCGAAACGCTCGTTCGCTTCGCCGAGGCGGCGCGCCAGGCGGCGCTCGCCGACGCGCTGGTGATCTCGAAGACCGATCTCGCGCCGGTTTCGCCGGGACTGGAGGCGGCGCTGGCGCGGCTCAATCCCGCTGCCGAGCGCATCGTCGGCCAAGCCGCGGCCGAGCCGGAGAGGGTGTTGTTCGGCCTCGATCCTCGTCATTCCCGCGGAAGCGGGGATCCAGGGGCAATGGATGTATTGCTCGCCCTGGATTCCAGCCTACGCGGGAATGACGGTTCGACGGTATCGGATCATTCGCATACCCACGGCATCGATACGTTCACCCTCATCCTCGGCGGCGCGTTGACCCGCCTCGATTTTGCCAAAGCCTTGGGCCAACTCGCCGGCGCCCACGGCAGCGACCTCCTGCGGGTCAAAGGCATCGTCGCGTTTGCCGACCGCGACGGGCGGCCGGCGCTGGTGCAGGCCGCCCAGCACACGATGTTCGCGCCCGAATGGCTACCCGACTGGCCCGATCCCGACCGTCGCAGCCGGCTGGTCTTTGTCGTCAACGCAATCCCGCGCGAGGACGTCCTGGCGCATTTCGCCTTTGCCGTGCCGACCGTTCTGGAAGCGGCGGCGTCTCGCCTGCATGCGGGCAGGACGCCCGCGCTCCATCTTTAAGGGAGAAATTTCATGCTCGATGTCGTCATCACCGGCGGAACCGTGGTTCTGCCCTCGGGCGCGGAGAAGGCCGATATCGGCATCGCCGGCGAAAAGATCGCCGCGATCGGGGCGCCGGGCGCCCTTGCGGGGCTTGGCGGACGGGTCGTCGACGCCGCGGGTCAGATCGTCATCCCCGGCGGCATCGACCCGCATGTCCATTGCCGCTGGCCGATGCCGACCCCGGGGCAGACTCAGCACAACCTGACCGACGGGCCCGACCGGGTGAGCCAGGCGGCGCTGTTCGGCGGCACTACGACGATCCTCGATTTCGCGCTCGTCGACGGCGACAACACGGTGCAGCAGGCGATCGAGCGGCGGCAGAAGGAATGGGCCGGCGACTGCCACTGCGACTACGCTTTCCACACGATGGTGCAGGGCAAGCTCGACTGGTCGGTGCCTGACCAGCTGATCGAGGCGGTGGCTGCGGGGCATCCGACGGTCAAGATGTTCACCACCGACATCACCCCCTCCCGGAAAGGCCGGATGGTTCCGTTCGGCAGCATCATGGAGGTGCTGACGGCATTGGCGAAGGCCGGCGGGCTGGCCGCGATCCACGCCGAGGACAACGACCTCGTCATGCATATGTACGAAAAGCTGACGCGCGAAGGCCGCACCAGCTTCGACAACATGGCCGAGGTCCACACCACCCTCAGCGAGGATTTGGCGTTCAACCGAGTGATCCGGCTGGCGGCCAATATCCCGGGCTGCGCGCTTTACATGCTGCACACTTCGGCGGCGACCGGGGTGCGGGCCATCGCCAGCGCGCGCAACGAAGGCACGCCGATTTACGGCGAAACGCTGCACCAGTACCTGATGTACACGGCCGAGGACTACAAGCGGCCGAACGGGCAGATCTACCACACCTACCCGTCGCTCAAATTCGCCGAGGACCAGGCCGCCTTGTGGGACGGCACGAATTGGGGCGCGATCCAGACCGTCGCGACCGACGAGATCTGCTGCCCGCTCAAATACAAGCTCCAGGGCGCCCGCATCGACGACACCACCGGCGGTAATGCCGGGGTCGAGCCGCGCGTGTCGCTGATCTATACCGAGACGGTCGAAAAGCGCGGCCGGGGCCTCGCCAATTTCGTCAACCTGATCTCGACCAACGCCGCCAAGATCATGGGGCTCTACCCGCGTAAGGGCGCGCTGGCGGTCGGGTCCGACGCCGACATCGTCCTCCTCGACACCCGCCGGCGGCATACGGTCAAGGCGGCCGAGATGCACGAGGCCGACTATTCGCCGTGGGAGGGCCGCGACCTCGCCTGCTGGCCGTCATTGACGATGCTGCGCGGCAAGGTCGTCGTCGAGGGCGGCCAGCTCAAGGGCGCGCTCAGCGACGGCCAGCACCTGTCGCGCAAGGTGCCCGACGAGATCAGAAGCCGGCCGGCTTTGTGACCAGCGTCGCCGCCACGACATTCGTCATCGCGGGGTTTTTGGTTCTCGTCAGCCTTGTCCAGCCCGCCGCGGAGCGGCTGCGGCTCCCTTATGCCGTGCTGCTCGCGATCGTCGGGGTCGCGGTCGGCGCCGCGTCGTCTTTCCTGCTCTATACGCCGCTGACCTCGGTGTTCGACGCCGTCGTCGCGCCGATCGTCAACCTGCCGTTCAACGCTTCGATCTTCCTGACGGTCTTCCTGCCGATCCTCCTGTTCCACGCGTCGCTGTCGATCGACGTGCGCGAGATCGCGCAGGACGCCGCGCCGATCCTGACCCTGGCGATCGTCGCGGTATTCGCGGCGGCGGCGGCGATCGGGTATGGGCTGTTCCTCGCGGGCGTGCCGCTGACCGTCGCGCTGCTGCTCGGGTCGATCGTCGCGACGACCGACC
>DASQGR010000106.1:0-3947 GCA_035632515.1 Allostellaceae bacterium
TCGACCGGATCGCCGGCGGCATCGTCGCCGAAGGCGACACGGTGACCGGCAATTTCAACCGCGCTGGCCGCGCCATCGTGAACGACAAGCAGACGGGCGGCAGCCTGACCGTTTTTGTCGACGATTTCCGCCTCTCCAAATCGGCCGCCCGGCGCAAGATCGAGGCGAGCTGCCGCTGATCGGCCTCGCTTCGCTGGAAACCCGCGGCGGAAATTAAGACGATCGCAACGAGCTGACCCTAAAACTGCGCGTCAAGCATGTCTGAAGGGCTCGCCGATGCTCGGACTTTCGCGTTTCACCATCACTGCAAGCAACTGGAACCCGGTCACCCACTACCTCGATACGCGGGTCGCGACCTCTTATGACCGCATCCGCTTTTCCAGCCTGGCGGGACGCGCGTTTGTCGCGATCGAGCGCCGTGTGCTGCGGCAGGCTTTCGCCCGCCTGCCACGCGGCGTGACCGTGCTCGACCTGCCCTGCGGCACCGGGCGGCTCGCCGAAGTGCTGCTGGAAGACGGTTACGACATCGTCGGCGGCGACATCTCCGACGAAATGCTTGCGGTGGCGCGGCGGCGGCTGGAGCGGTTCGGCAAGCGCTTTACCTCAAAGGTGCTGGACGCGCGCCGCCTCGACGGCGAGGCGGAGCAATTCGACATCGCTCTGTGCGCCCGGGTGCTGATGCACTTTCCGCTGGCCGAGCAGAAGGAATTCCTCAAAGGCGTGGCCAATGCCAGCCGCCGCTTTGTCGTCATCACCCAATCCTACAACAGCCCCTACCAGCAGTTTCGCCGCCACACCCGGAAAATCCTCAAAGGGCAGAACCCGTCGCGGCATCCGATTTCCGAAGCGGAAATCGGCGAGTTGCTCGCCGCCGCCGGGCTGCGCGAGGTGTGGCGCCGGCATCTGGCGCCGCCGATCAGCGAAACCTTCATCCTGGTGGCGGAGAAGATCGTGCCCGCAACGACCGGCGCGGCCAAATGACGACCGCCGAGCCGTCGCTCGACTGGGACGCCGACAAAGCGCCGCCGCAGAATCTGGTCGACCGTCTGCGCCCGGAAATCCGGGCCGGCGGCTACGCCCGCGACGACGGCACGATCCATTTCTTCACCCGGGTCAACGCGCTGCTCGAACCGCAGATGACCGTCGTCGATCTCGGCGCCGGGCGCGGACGCGATTTTCAGCGCGATCCGGACGCCTACATGCAGCGGCTGGCGAAGCTGCAAGGCAAGGTCGCGCGGGTCATCGGCATCGATGTCGACGACGCGATCCTCGGCCACCCCTTCCTCGACGAGCGCCATGTCGTCGCGCCCACCGCCGCCTGGCCCCTTGCCGACGGCAGCGTCGACATGGTGGTCGCCAACTGGGTGCTCGAACATTTGCGCGACCCGGAATTCTTCGCCGCCGAATTGCACCGGGTGCTCAAGCCCGGCGGTTGGCTCTGCGCCCACACGGTCAACCGCTGGGGCTATGTCGGGATCGGTGCGCGGGCGGTGCCCAATTCGCTGCACGCCCGGTTCCTCAAAGGCCTGTGGCCGGGCCGTAACGACATCGACGTGTTTTCGGTGCAGTACAAGCTGAATTCGCTCTCCGATCTGCGCCGCCGCTTCCCCGTCGACGCCTGGGACAATTGCTCCTACCGGGCGAGCTTCGTGCCGAAATACACCGCGGAGTCGCCGCTGCTGTTCCATCTGTTCGCGGCTTGGCAGCGGATCGGGACATCGTCCGACCTGCTGGTCTTCATCCGCAAGAAATAGCTCAAAACGGCCGCCGCGGAGGCGCAGCAAGGCCGCAGCACGCCGTGCCGCGCCCCGGTTCGCCGGTCAATTCGCCTTGAGGAAGTCGAGCTGGCTGAATTCGCCGGCGACGACGCTTTTCTTCAGGTTGCGCAGAAAGCGCCGGTTGAGGCTGCCCCTCAGCACCACCTCGTAATTGGGCCGGCGCACCACGCCGTCGAACAGCCAGTGCAGCCGCACCAGGTAGAACACCGCCGCCAGCTCGGTGGCGTTAAGCCCGTCCGGCGTGCCGCCGAGGACATACCCTTTCCACAGCAGCCGCCACAGCCGCGTCAGCATCGGCAGATCGATCAGCGGCGACCATTTCTGCCCGCTTTCGATGTTGAGCAGCAGAAATGCGACGTCGTACCAGCGCCAATTCGGCCGATAGCGCATCGAATCGCAATCGATCAGGTAATCGGCGCCGTCCGGGGCGATGACGATGTTGCGCAGGATCCAGTCGTTGTGGTTTCGCACCGCCGGCAGCGCCTTTTGCGCCAACACCGACCCGGCCTGCGCGACATGGCCCAGCACCGCCGTTTTTTCGGCAGCGTCAAGGTAGGGGGTGGCGCTCACCGCGGCGCTGACGACGGCGACCACCTCATGCGCATAGATCGTCTCGCTGGCCGGGAAGGCGTCGTGGAACCGCCGCATCTTGACCCCATGCGCTTCAAACACCGCTTCGAGCCGCATGGTCTGGTGGAGCACGGCAGCCCGCAGCAGCTTGTCGCGCAGCGGGGTGCCACGAATGCAGGCGCTGGCCAGCAGCGCCGTCTCTTCGTTCTCCGAATGCCAGGAAAAATACGGGGTCGGGATCAGCTCTCCGCCAAGGCGCTCGCGATAGCGGTCGAGCACCGGGAACAGCCGGTCGAGCCCGGGGCGGAATTTCAGCCACAACGGCAGCAAACCGCGCCCCCCACCCTTGCGGTAGCGCACCGTCACCCGGTGATGGAAGCGGTTCTCATTGAGGTGTTTTTTCGGCCCTAGATCGACGGCGACGATGTCGACGGCGCTCTCCTCGCCGGGAAAGAGGCGCGCCTTGTTGGCCGCTACCAACGCGTAGATCACCGCCTCGAGGTCATCGGCGAGGGTCGGCAACCGCGACCCCGCGGACCGCTCGATGCCGCGTCCGCGGTTGGACATTGCGCCCGGGCGGGCACGGCTGTCGTCGCGATCGACAAGGGTCGACGTACTCACCGAAATCCCCGCCTGTCAAAAAAACCCGTGGGATGCGCGGGCAGGAGGAAATCTATCCGCCCAGGCTTAAGAAACGGTGGAGACGGGAGAAACGGGAGACGGGGCTACCGCGCGAAACCGCGGCCGGCCGGCGTCCCGGACCCGGCGGCGTAGCGTCCGAAGAGCCGCCTGCCCCAGGAAAGGCGCGGCACCGGACTCGCCGCCCCGGACTTGCCGATGAACTCGCGCAGGGCGGCCTCGGCCAAAGCGCTGCCGACCGGCTGCTGCCCGGCGCCCAGCCCGGCGATCAGGACGTTGTCGGCGAGGATATTGATGACCCGCGGGATGCCGCCGGCTGCCTCGGCGATCCGCGATGCCGCGCTCGGCGACATGACCTGGGCAAGCTCGGCAGCGCCGCTTGCCAGCAGCCGATGCTCGATATACTCGACGCTCTCGAGCGGGCTCAGCGGAGCGAGCCGCGCCCGCAATGCCACGCGCTGATTGACCTGCCGCATGTCGCGCCGAGCCAGGGTGGTGTCGAGCTCGGGCTGGCCGACCAGCACGATCTGGATCAATTTTTCGCTATCGGTCTCGAAATTGCTGAGCAGGCGGAGGAATTCCAGCGTCTCGACCGGCAGGAGCTGCGCCTCGTCGACCATCAGCACCACGGTTCTGCCCGCTTCGAAGATGTCGAGCAGCTTCCATTGCAGCCGGGGCACCGCGGCAAAGACGCTGACCGGATCGTCCTCGTCGAGCTCGCGGCAGATATAGGTGGCCATTTCCAAAGGGGTGATCTGCGGCGTGACGAGGTAGATAATCTCGAACGCGTCGCTGTGCGCCTGGTCGAAAAACGCCCGCACCACCGTGGTCTTGCCGGTGCCGACCTCGCCGGTGCAGACGATGAAGCCTTTGCGGGTCTCGATGCCGTAGACTATCGTCGCCAACGCCTCGCGATGGACCCGTCTCAGGTAAAGAAAGCTCGGGTCGGGCGTCACCGCG
>DASQGR010000107.1:0-20003 GCA_035632515.1 Allostellaceae bacterium
GGAATGACGATCAAGCTTGGTGCCGGTGCCCGTCCATTGCCACAACGCAGCGACCGCAGGCCTGGCCGGCGCGGACGAGAGCGACCGCGTCGTTGATCTCGCCGAGGGTAAATCGATTGGTGATCAGCTCGTCGAGCTTAAGCTTGCCGAGGCGGTAGAGCTCGAAATAACGCGGGATGTCGGTATCGGGGACGGTGTCGCCGCCATGCGAGCCGATCACCCGCCGCCCCATGTGCAGCGGGAATGAATCGATCGACAGCCGGTCGCCCGCAAACGGCACGCCGCACAGGATCGTCGTGCCGGTCTTGGGATGGGTCGCATCGTAGGCGGTCTCGCGCACCCGGTTGACGCCGGTGGTGTCGACAACCGCGTCAAAGCCCTCACCGCGCGACAGTTCGGCCAGTGCCATCGCGGCATCGACCTTGTCGACATTGACCGTGTGGGTCGCGCCGAACCGCGTCGCAAAGGCCAGCTTCTCGTCGCTCTTGTCGAGCGCGACGATCGGGTAGGCGTTGACCAGCGCCGCGCCCTGCACGACGTTGAGCCCGACCCCGCCGACCCCGAAGACCGCGATCGATTGCCCCGGTCGCAGCCGCGCATTGTTGAAGACGATGCCGAGCCCGGTCGTCACCGCGCAGCCGAGCAGCGCCATCACGTCGCTTTTGGCGCCGCGCGGCACCGGCGTGAGCCGGTTCTCCGAGGCAATGGTGTAGTTGCTGAAGGTCGTCACCCAGCCGGCGCTGATTTCGCGGCCCTTATGGGCAAATCGCGGCGGGGCGGAATCGATGCCGCTGCCCTTGACCCAATGCATCACCACCCGATCGCCCGGCTTGACCTTCTTGACCCCGGGGCCGATTTCGACCACCTCGCCGCCGCCTTCGTGGCCGAGCAGATGGGGCAGGTGCTTGTCCGCGCCCTGGCGCCCGGTGATCTCGTCGATCTGCTTGCCGCAGATGCCGCTGTGCTCGACCTTGACCAGCACCTGGCCGATGTCGAGACGCGGCAATTCGAGCTCGCAGATATCGAGCGCCTCGTTCTGCCGGACCAGTACCGCGGCTTTCATCGGTGTCGCTCCCAACTATTCGAAATAGATAAAACCGTAGTCGCCGCCGTAGCCCCATTGGCGGTACAGCCAGGCCCATTCATCCGGCATGTAAAAGCTCATGCAGGTGAGTTGCCAGTATAGCAAATTCGCCTTCTCGCGCTCGCTGCGATAGGATTCGACGCAGATCCAGCTCTTGCCCTTGCCGACCCGCTCGACCTCCTGCACCGCGGCCCGCAGCTCGTGCACCTTCAGATTGTGGAAGGTGTTGATCGAATAGACGAAATCAAAGCTGTGGTCGGCATAGGGCAGCCGCGTGCAATTGCCTTCCTCGAGGAACGGCCGCGTCTCTTCCTTGGCGTGCGCCAGGCCATAGGCGGAGATGTCGAGCCCGGCGATTTCGATGCCTGGCACTGCGCGGGTGAACTCGTAGAGCATGAAGGCCTTGCCGCAGCCGACATCGAGGATCCTGTCGCCCGGCTTCAGCCCGTAATGCCCGGCGAGGTCGCGGGCGAACGGCAGCCAGCGGCCGTCGTAGCGATAGCCGCCATAGCCATACTGCCGCGGGCCGTCCCAGTACTCCGCGCCCCATTGCTTGGCGACGGCCGCACATTCGGCCTTGTCGAATTCGGTGACCCGGGCGACGTAATCGCGTTTGGTGGCGCTGTTGTACTTGTCGAGAAAATCGATCTGCTGAGGCATGTCCTGCTCGCGGATGTTCAGATGGCGACGAGTTTGAGGGCCTCGCGCACGCTCGCGGCGATCTGCGGCGGCTGCAGCCCGTAAAGTTCCATCAGCTGGTCTTGGGTGCCGTATTTGACGGCGAACGCGTCGGGGATGCCGAGCCGGCGGATCGGCGGCACGGGATCGACCGCGCCCTCGACCAGCGCATCGGTGACGGCGCTGCCGAGCCCGCCGACAACCGTGTGCTCCTCGACGGTTACCACGAGATCGCAACCACGGGCATGTTCAACCAGCGCCACCGTATCGAGCGGCTTTACCGTGTGCACGTGGAGCAGCGTGCATTCGATCCCGGCTGTCGCGAGCAGGTCGGCGGCGGCGAGCGCCCGCGTCGTGGCCACGCCGGTTGCGACCAGCAGGGCCCGGGGGGCGCCGGTGCCCGCAATCCGCATCGGGATCGCCTTGCCGATCTCGAAGCCGAGCTCGGGCCGGCTGACGATCGGGTCGTAACCTTTGGCGAGGCGGATATAGATCGGGCCCGGCCAGTCGAGGGTCTGGTCCATGAACCGCCGCATCTCGTCGGCGTCGCAGACCGACACCACGGTCATATTGGGCAACGCCCGCATGATCGCGATGTCCTCGATCGCCAGGTGCGTGGGGCCGAGCGGCGCGTAGACCAACCCGCCGCCGTTGCCGACCAGCCGCACCGGCAAATTGTGCAGGCAAAGATCGACCGCGACCTGCTCGTAGCAGCGCCGGGTGATGAAGCTGGCGATGGTGTGGACAAAGGGGATGTAGCCCTCCATTGCCAGGCCAGCCGCCATGCCGACAACGTGCTGCTCGCTGACCCCCTCCATAAAGGCGCGGCCGGGCATCTCCGCCTGCATCCGCCGCACCAGCGGCGGGTCGAGGTCGGAGCCGATATAGGCGACGCGCCGGTCGCGCCGGGCGAGGTCGAAAATCTTGTCGATGCAAGCGGGCCGCATCAGCGCCCTCCGACGGCCGCGTAGAGGTCGGCGATGACTTCCGGCTTGAGGCTCGATTTGTGGTGCCACTCGGGGTCGTTCTCGGCAAAGGCGACACCCTTGCCTTTGACCGTATGGCAGACGATCGCGCTGGGCTTGTCGTGGGCGAACGGAACCCGGCGCAGCACCTCGCGCAAGGCCGCGACGTCGTGGCCGTCGACCTCTTCCACGCCAAAGCCGAAAGCGCGCCATTTTTCGGCCAAGGGTTCGAGCGGCAGGATCGCGGCGGTCGGGCCGGCCGACTGGATCTTGTTGTAATCGATCAGCACGGTGAGGTTGGCGAGCTGGTGCTTGGCCGCCGACAACGCCGCCTCCCAGACCGAGCCTTCGTTGATCTCGCCGTCGCCGGTGACGACGAAAACCCGGGCATCGCTGCCCCGCATTCTCAAGGCTAGCGCCCGCCCCATGCCGATCGACAGACCGTGGCCGAGCGCGCCGGTCGAGGCTTCGATGCCAGGCACCTTGCCCGCCTCGGGATGGCCGCCGAGGATCGCGTCGAAGCGGCAAAAGCGGTCGAGCTCCGCCGCCGGGAAAAACCCTTTATCCGCCAGCAGCACATATTGCGCGAGGCAGCCGTGGCCCTTGCTGAGGATGCAGCGGTCGCGGCCCTGCCACTGCGGCTCCCGTGGGCGATAGCGCAGAATGTCGTCGTAAAGCACGCGCATGACCTCGAGCGGCGACAGCGACGAGCCGACATGGCCGCGGCCGCCGCCTTCGAGCGCGCGGACCACGAGCCGGCGCAGGTCGAGCGAGCGTTCGTCGAGCGCCGTGGTCATCGAAGCCACTCCGCGCTTTCCGTTCGAGTTACCTCGAACAGAGCGGTCGCCTTGGCAAGCTGCCGCCGCTTTGCGGCGTCCCAATCGCCGTCGGCTCCGGCATGACGGCGGCCTGCCCAGCGCTCGGGCAGGAATTCGTTGAGCAGGATCAGGCACCAGCGCATCGCGAACATCGGGTAGAGCAGGCGCAACCGCTCGCCGAAATGCGGGTCGCCGCCATAGGCTGCGCGCATCGCCGCGACAAAGCGCGCCTTCAGCGGCGCGGCCAGCGGGGTTCCGGGATGCAGCAGAAAATCGCAGACGAGCTTCGCCGGATCGTCCCAGCCGAAATATTCGAAATCGACAAAGAACAACCCGCGCGGCCCGCGCAGCGCGTTGTGAAAGCCGAAATCCGACGGGCACAGGCTGCGAGCGTCGGCGGCAATCGGCACCGCGAAGGAAAGGCCCAGCCGGTCGTATCCCGCCACCGCTCGCGGCAGGATCGATGTCGCCAGCCCCTCACTCAGCCGGACCAGGAAGCGGGCGAGGGCGGCGTCGTCACCCGCCACGCCGCCAAGCCGTTCGAGCCGGCCTTCAAGCTGTGCGGCGATTTCGGCGCCGGACAGACAGGCTTCGGCCGCGAGCGGCTGATGCTCGGCCTCGCGAACCTGGCGCAGCGCGTGGATCTTGATGAGAAACCCGGCCGCTGCATCGATGTCGGGGGCCGACGGCCGGTCGACCGGCTTGCCGTCGATCCACTCCAGCAGCGCATAGCCGCGTTCGGGGTCGGTCGCCAGCACCCGCGGCGCCGCGGTGACGCCGTGGCGCACCATCAACGCCAGCGCCTCGGTCTCGGTCTTGAGACGGTCGCGCCGGTCCGGCGGATAATGCTTCAACGCAAACGACGCGCCGCCGCATCGCACGCGATAGACACGGCTGTTGCGGCCGCCCGACGCGACCGGCTCGATCCAATCGAGCGGCGCACCGAGGAGATTGCGCGCCGTTGCGGCTGCGCTTGCGTGCCGGGCATAGGGCAGAGGGGCGCGGGCGCCGTCAGGCATCGAGCACCGCCGCGCCGATCTCGGGCCAGGTGGCGCAGATTGCGCCGCGCCGCAACGCGCCGGTCTCCGCAAACAGGATCGGGTTGACCTCGTCCGGGAAGCCGGGTTCGGCAAAAACCTCTTCGAGATCGTCGATGAAATGGGCGCAGCCGAGCGCGCGAATGCGCTCCAGCTTGGCGGCGCGCTGGCTTTCGAAATAGACCCGTTCGACCGGGATGCCGAACCCGTCATCGGTGAAGAAGCGGTGGCGGGCCATCCAGCCGATCGCCGCAGCGCGCAGATTGACCCCGGCCGCCTCATCGCTGGCAAAACGGGTCTTGTGGCTGACGACAAAGACCTCGATCTCCCGTACGCGGCACTCATGGAGAAATGTCTCCACCCCGACAAAAGGCACCGCCTCGGCAATGCCGGTGCCATAGGCTTCGGCCTGCAGGCTCTGCCAGGCATGGTCGCCGTCGGGCAGGCGGCGGACGGTGTCCCGCAGCTCGCGCTTTGATCCGGAAAACCCGGCGGAAACCAGCCCGCGCCGCGCGGCGGCGGCGGCAAAGACGCGGTCGTAATCGACCAGCGTATTGTCGAAATCGATGCCGATGCGCATCGGCCTAGTCCCGCGGATCGGCGCAGAGCGCCAAGAGATAATGCGCCATTGGGGTAAATCCGGTGTGCACGACCTCGTCGTTCATCGAAAACAGGAACACCGCGTGGAAATACCGCTGCATCAGCGTCTTGAGATCCGCGCCCGTCTTGCAGTTGACGTGCCCCACCTTGCTTTGCGGCGAGGCGTGGGCCTGCGACTCGAGCGACGGGCTGCCAACGATCAGCACCCCGTGCGGGACGAGCGAGCAACGCAGATTGTCGACGAATTGGTTTTCGCGGTCGGCCGGAATGTGCTCGATCACGTCGAGGCTGTAGATGGCCTCGTATTTGCGCGGCAGCGGCCCCGCGAGGATGTCGTGGATGCGCGCATCGAGCGGCCAGTCGGGCGATTGCCGGCGTTCGATGTCACAGATAAAGACCGGGTCGAAATCGTACACCGTCACCCGCGCCCTCTCGTGCTGCCCGATTTCCTGCTGAACAATGCGGGTGCCGAAGGCGTCGCCGCAGCCGAGTTCGGCGACGTCGGCCCGGCCGCTCAGCATCTTGGCGACGAATTTGTAGCGTGCGAGCATGAACACCAGGCGGCGCGGATCGTCGTGCCAGACCTGGTTGGTCATCAACCCGAGGCTCTCGCCCCCGGCCGTATCGGCGACATCGATCAGCCGCTGGTATTGCGGCTCCCGTGTCGAGCTGGGGCGGGCGATATCGTTCATTTTGGTGCTATTGCAGGCGGTGAGCCTGCATCCGCTTGATGTTGTAGTAACGGTCGTCGGCCATTGCGTCGGGCACCAGCCCGGCGGCGAAAGCCGACTTCAGATCGCCGATCGCATCGTCGACGCTGCGCCGCGGTACAAAGCCCAGTTCGCGCCTGATCTTCTGCGACGAAACGTGATAGGAGCGGTGATCATCGGTCGGGGTGACGATGATCTCCACGCCGCTGCCGACCTGCCCCTGCACCAGATCGGCGATCTCGCGGACCTTGAGATTGTCGCGGCCGACATTCCACACCGCGCGATCCACGACATGATCCGGTGCTTCGAGAAGCATCAAATAAAGATCGGTCATGTCCTCGACATGCAGGTTGGGGCGGAGCTGGTTGCCGCCGAATACGGTGATGCGCCCGGTGTTGACCGCAAGATTGGTGAGGATGTTGACGGTCAGGTCGAGGCGCAGGCGCGGGGCATAGCCGCAAACGGTCGCCGGTCGCACCGTCACCGTGACAAAGCCGGGCTCCCGCTCTTCCCGCAGCACCTGCTCGCAGAGCGCCTTGTATTTCGAGTAGTCGGTGAGCGGCTCGAGCGGCAAGTCCTCGGTGACTTCGGGATCGCTCTTGATGCCGTAGACCGATGACGACGAGGCATAGACGAAGCGCCTTGCTCCCGCCTGCTTTGCGGCGCGCACCAGCGGTCGGAAGCAATCGTAGTTGATCGACCTGCCCAGCGCCGGGTCGAGGTCGAAGGACGGGTCGTTCGAGATGCAGGCGAGGTGGATCACCGCGTCGCAGCCGTCGAGCGCGCGGGCGACATCGGCGGCGCAGCGCAGATCGCCTTTGACCTCGCGCAATCCCGGCTTGTCGCGCAGACCTGCCAGGATGTCGTCGCCGTAGAGATAGAGGTCGAGGATTGTGGCCTCGTACCCGGCATCGAGGAGTTTCGGCACCAGGGACGAGCCGACATAACCCGCCCCGCCCGTCACCATCACCCGTTTGAACCGACGCGCCATTGCCGAGCCACCTTATTTCAACAGAGCCGTGATCGCCTTGACGAGGTCGGGCTTCTCGATGCAGCGGCGATGGCCGACGATCTCGACCTTGAGCGCCCCGACGACGTTGCCGATAAACCCGATCTGGTGCATCGCCCCGCCGGCGGCGACGAGGGGCGAGGTCACCGAGAGAAACGCATCGCCGGCGCCGACCGTGTCGACCACGTTCTTGGCAAAGGCCGGGATCGTGCGGACGATGCCGCCGTCCTCGTAGGTGACGCAGCCATGCTTGCCCTGGGTGATGATCAGCCTGGGACAGTTGACCATGCGTCCCATGCGGTGGGCGATGTCGCCGATCGGCGAGGTGCGGTCGCTCATCGCCAGACGCGCTTCCGGCGCGTCGACGCAGACATAATCGGCGCGCGGGTATTTGGTGATCAGGTTGAAGCCCTGGTTGGCGCTGTTCGACTGGCAATTGACCGCGAGAAACGGCGCCTCGTGCGCCAGCGTATCGATGGTCGAGGGCGCGATCAGGCCGTGGCCGAAATCGGTGGCGATCACCACGTCGGCGCCGACGGTCAGCTCGACGATCCGCGCATCGACCCGGCGCTGAAGCTCCCGCGGCATCGGGTCGTCGTCGATGTAATAGACCTCGAACAGCTTGCCCATGTAGGACGGGTCGACAAAACGCCGCTTGCGTGTCGTCGGCGCGCCCGGCCGCATGATGTTGTGCAGGCGGACGTTGGGCGCCAATTGCTGGCGCACCAGCTTTTCAAAGCTCTGGCGCCCGCCGAGGCTGGTGATCACGTCGACCTCCTTGCAGAACGAGGCGACGTGGTTGGCCGCGGCGAAAACGCCGCCGGCAAACAGCTCGCGATCCTGGTAGCGGGTCGCGATCATGTTCTCCTTTGGCGCCTTGGCCATCGGCTGGACGAACTGGTACTCGTCGATGATCGCGTCGCCGACCAGCACCACCCGGTAGTCGCGAACCCGCTCCAACAGGGCGAGGATCTCGCCGAGCCCGCCATCGCTGCGCAGCGAGGCGAGCTGCTCGCGGACATGCGGCTCGAAGACGTTGAGGTGGCGGTTGATCAGTTCGCTGGAGCTGAACGTCGCCTCGTCGGTAAAAGCGAGCCGGCCGCCATGCGCTTCGACGGCATTGCGCTCGGCGGTGATCTTGCCGGTCACGTCGCCGGCCGGGTTCTGGTAGTCCTGGCCCTTGACGTAAACCTGCGGCCGGATCGTCGCGATTGCGCTCACCGCGTCGGGCGACGGGTTGATCGCGACCCAATCGACATATTCGAGCGCCGCCAGCATCTCGGCACGCAGCCGCTCGTTGAACACCGGCCGGCCCGGACCCTTGTTGACGAAGCGGTCGGCGGTCACCGTCACCATCAGCACCTGGCCGAGCCGCTTGGCGGCTTCGAGATGTCGGACATGGCCGAGATGCAGCAGGTCGAAGGTGCCGTGGGCCTGCACCACCGCCATGCCGCGTTCGCGGTGGGTATCGGCGATCTCCGCCAGCTCCTCGATCGTGCGCACCTTGTCGCGCGCGCTCTCGACGATCGGCAGGTTGAAAACCCGCTCCAGCCGCTGCAGCAGCGCCCGCGCCGCCATTTACGCGGCCTCCTTGCCGGCGCCGAGATGGCGGAACCAGTCGGCGGTCGCTTCCTCGATGGCCGCGCTGGTCCACACCGGCGCGTCGCGCCAGTAGTCGATATGGCGCAGCATCGTGGCGACGCCTTCGGCAAAGCCGATTTGCGGTCGCCAGCCGAGCTCGCGGGTGATCTTGGAGATGTCAGCCCAGGTGCAATCGGGCTCGCCGGGACGTTTGGGGATGTGCACCTTCGGCGGGGAGCCGAGCAGGCGCACCAGCTCGTTGACGCTTTCCGGCTTGCCGCTGCCGACATTGTAGACCTCGCCGGGGGTGCCACGCTCCGCCGCGGCGAGCAGCGCGTCGACCGCGTCGCTGACAAAGGTGAAGTCGCGCGTCTGGGTGCCGTCGCCGACGACCGTCAGCGGCTTGCCGGCGCGCAGCTGCGCCAGGAAAACGCCGAAGACCGCACCGTAAGTGCCGCTGGTGCGGGCACGCGGCCCATAGACGTTGAAAAACCGCACCGACACCGCCGGCAACCCGTAGAGCTGCGCCCAATGCCGCACCAGCTGCTCGCCCAGATGCTTGGTCAGCGCATAGGGGTAGCGCGGATCGGCCGGCGCGGTTTCGGGGGTGGGGTAGATGTCGGGAATGCCGTAGCACGACGACGAGGCGACGTAGACCAGCCGCCGCAGCCGATGCCGGCGCGCCGCCTCGACAACGGCGAAGGTGCCGTCGACATTGGCGCGGAAATAGGTTTCGGGAAGCTGGATCGACGGGACGATGTCGGCGCGGGCGGCGAGATGGAACACGCGGTCGGCGCCGGCGCATACCTGCTGCACCGTTGCCGCATCGGCGATATCGGCCTCGACGATCTCCAGGCGCGGATTGGCGTCGTGCTGATGCAGGTTGGCGCGCCGGCCGACGGCGAAATTATCGAGTACCCGCACCCGCCGCCCCGCGGCCAGCAGGCGGTCGACAAGGTGACTGCCGATGAACCCGGCGCCTCCGGTAACGATATCCAGGTTTTCCAGGGCACCCTCCGGCGGTCGGGCAGCGAGCAAGCCGGAGAAATAGGCTACCGAAATAGTTAACTAAGGATTTTCAAGCCGCAGAACACGGCGTTTCTGCGATTTCCCTGGGGTGGCCGGTTCACGGGGCGGCGATGACCGCGTCGATCACCGGCCACGGCTCGCGGGGTCGGATCCCGAAGCGCGCCGCCAGGGCGCTGCTGTCGAGCGTCGTGTGAGGCGGCGTCGCGCCGGCCGGCATCGCCGCCGATGCCGCGGCGACCGGTTCGATGAAGGCGGGATCGGCGCCTACCCGCTGCGCGATATAGGCGGCCGCCTCGGCATAAGGCAGATCGCGCGCGCCGGAGAGCTGCCATACCGCGGCCGCGCGCTCGCCGAGCAATGCGACGATGGCGGCGGCGACATCCTCGGCCAGGGTCGGCGCGACCATCATGTCGCGGAAGGCGCGGACCGGCTCGCCCGCGGCGAGCGCCCGCCGCCACTGGTTGAACAGGCCGATCCCGGGCGAGAAGATCTTCGCCAGGCGCAGGATGCCGACCGGAAATCCGGCGGCGATCATCGCCTGAAAATGGGCATCGGTGAGCGCCTTCTGCCGGCCGTACTCGCTGATCGGGGCGAGCGGCGCATCGGCGGGCATCAGCGGCCGGGCGCCGTCGAAGACCTTGTCGGTCGACAGGAAAAGGACGTAGATGCCGCGCTCGACCAGCCGCTCGGCCAGTTCGATGCTGCGGGTGACATTGATCAGTGCGGATCCCGCCGGATCGCGCTGGCAATCGACCAGATTTCCCACCGCGGCAAAGATACAGGCAGCCTCCACGCCGTCCGGCGGCTGCCAATCGCCGAGCGGCGGCGCGAGATCGTGGAACACGCGGTCGTCTGCAAGCCGGTCGCGGCGGCGGGTCGTCGCCACCGCCGGCAATCCCGCCCCGCGCATCGCGGCGAGGGCGGCGGCGGCAATCTCGGAATCGCCGCCGATCAGCAACAGGCGCCCGGTCACGGCTCGTCGCGGGTTTGGCGGAATTGCTGCAACAGGGCGCGGACGCTGCGCGCGGTGCGCAGCTTGCGGCCGATATCGGGCGCCAGCCGCAGATCGCCCGCGCCGTCGAGCCAGCCCGCTTCGGTGTCGGGCGGCAGCTCGCGCATCACCTCGGCGAAGGCGCGGAAAATCGCCTCCACCTCATGCGCCTCGAGCCGCCGTTCCTTCGCCAAGCTCGCGCCTCCGCCTCACGCCGAGTCGAGACTAGAGACCTCCCTTGGCTATTCCTACCCCTAACGTCATCGTTGCGCCCGCAACGCTCAGAACAAGGCAAGCTGGTCTCCTTTCTGCGGGGGCGGGCGGAACCGCGTGGTGTCGAGCGGCTCGGTGTGGCGGCGGGCGAGGCCCAGCCGGCGGCATGCCCGATCGAAGCGCATGCTCAGCATGTCGGCATAGGGCCCGTATCCGACCATGCGCTTTGACCAGGTCGAATCGTAAAGCTTGCCGCCGTGGCTTTGCGCCACCAGCGACAGCACATGCGATGCCCGGCTCGGCGCATGCGCCTCGAGCCATTCCTTGAACAGCGCCTTCAATTCGAGCGGCAGGCGCAGCATCGTATAGCCGGCGGTGATCGCTCCCGCCTCCCGGGCCGCGCCGAGGATGTCCTCCATCTCGGCATCGTTGAGCGCCGGGATCATCGGCGCCGACAGCACCCCGGTCGGCACCCCGGCTTGCGCCAGCGCCGCGATGGTTTCGAGCCGGCGTTGCGGCGTCGCGGCACGCGGCTCCATCACCCGGGCCAGCGCGCGATCGAGCGTCGTTACCGACACCGTGACCACGGCCAATCGCTGCGCCGCCATCTCGGCGAGGATGTCGATGTCGCGTTGGATCAGCGCCCCTTTGGTGACGATGGTCACCGGATGGCGGAAATCCCGCAGCACTTCGAGAATGCCGCGGGTGATGCCGAACCGCCGCTCCGCCGGCTGATAGGGGTCGGTATTGCTGCCGAGCGCGATCGGCCGGCAGGTGTAGCCTTTTTTATTGAGCTCCGCGGTCAGCAGCGCCGCCGCCTGCGGCTTGTAGAAGATGCGGCTTTCGAAATCGAGGCCGGGCGACAGGCCGAGATAGGCGTGGCTCGGCCGCGCGTAGCAATAGATGCAGCCGTGTTCGCAGCCACGATAGGGGTTGATCGACCGGTCGAAGCCGATATCGGGAGAATCGTTGCGGGCGATGATCGTGCGCGTCGCATCGACCTGGAGCCGGGTGGTGAGCGGCATCGGCTCCGGCTCGGCGCCGGGCACGCTCCAGCCGTCGTCGAAGGCGACCCGCTCTTCGCTCTCGAAGCGGCCGCTTGCATTGGTGCTGGCGCCGCGTCCCTTGCGCGGCAGGGGAGTGACCGGCATATCCATGCCATTCAGGGTGCACTATCGGTGAGAACAATACAAGAACATATTTCGCTCTCGGTGGTGATCCCGGTGCTCGACGCGGCGGCCGATCTGCCGCAGACCCTGGCCGCGCTGGGCGGCGCGGGGATAATCGGTGAGATCGTCGTCGTCGATGGCGGGTCGCGCGATGCCAGCGTTGCGATCGCGCGCGGGGCCGGGGCCCGGGTCATCGCGGCGCCGCGAGGACGCGGCAGCCAACTTGCCGCCGGCGCCGCGGCGGCAACGGGCCGGTGGCTGCTGTTCGTGCACGCCGATTGCCGGCCGCAACATGGCTGGGAGCAGGCGACGGGCGCATTCATGGCCCGGCCGGACGGGGCAGAGCATGCTGGCTACTTTGCTTTCGCGCTCGACGATCCGGCGCCGGCGGCGCGACGGCTCGAACGCCTGGTGGCGTGGCGTTGTCGCAGATGGGGGCTGCCGTATGGCGACCAGGGCCTGTTGATCCATCGCCGGCTTTACGATCAGGTCAGCGGCTACGCCGCGATCCCGTTGATGGAGGATGTCGACCTCGCCCGCCGGCTCGGATCGGCGCGACTGAGGCCGATCGGGGCGACAATGCTGGCGTCGGCACGGCGGTATCGCCGCGACGGCTATCTGCGCCGGCCACTGCAAAACCTGTTCTGTCTGTCGCTCTATTTCGCCGGGGTCTCGCCCGCCCGGATCGCGCGGATTTATGGTTGATGCCCAGCCGTCGCCTCTCGCTTGGCCAAAGAACGCGGATGACGTGAAGATGCGTCGCCACGTGATCCTGTTCGCCCGCCTGCCGCGCCTCGGCGCCGGAAAACGGCGGCTGGCGCGCGACATCGGCGCGGTGGCGGCGCTGCGGTTCGAGCGGCTGATGCTGGGGCGCAGCCTGCGTCGGCTCGGCCCCGACCGACGCTGGCGGCTGCGCCTCGCGGTGACGCCGGATCGGGCGGCGCGATCGTGGCGAGGCGGGGTATGCGTCGTCCCGCAAGGCCACGGCGATCTCGGCGAGCGCATGCGCCGGGCGATGGCCTCCTGCCCGCCAGGCCCGGTGGTGCTGATCGGAACCGATATCCCCGGAATGACGGCGGCGCGTATTGCCGACGCCTTCGCCTCGCTCGGCCGCCACGATGTGGTGTTCGGCCCGGCGACCGATGGCGGGTTCTGGCTCGTCGGTGCGCGGCACGGTGCGCCGGATTTCGGCGCGGTGCGCTGGTCGAGCCGGCACGCTCTGGAGGAGGTGATCGCCAATTTGCCGCGCTCGCTCTCGGTCGGCTTCGTCGCCCGGCTCGACGATGTCGATGACGGTGCCGCCTATCGGCGCATCGGGCCGCTGCGCGGATTTTGAGCCGCTATTTTTCCTGCAGCCGCGGCATCAGCTCGACGAAGTTGCAGGGCCGCCAACGGTTGTCGAGCTGGTGCACCAGGATGCCGTCCCAGGCGTCGCGGCAAGCGCCGGGGGAGCCCGGCAGCGCGAACAGATAGGTGCCGCCGGCAACCCCGGCCGTCGCCCGGCTCTGGATCGTCGAGGTGCCGATCTTCTCATAGCTCTGCCAGCGGAACAGCTCGCCGAACCCGGCGATCTCCTTTTCGTAGACGTGATGGAACGCCTCCGGCGTCACGTCGCGGCCGGTGACCCCGGTGCCGCCGGTCGAGATCACCACGTCGATCTCGGGATCGGCGATCCAGGCCTCGAGCTGGGCGACGATATCGTCGAATTCGTCGCGCACGATGCGGCGCGCCGCGATCTTGTGCCCGGCCGCCTCGGCCCGCTCGGCAAGGGTGTTGCCGGAGCGGTCGTCCGCCGCGCTGCGCGTGTCCGAGACCGTCAGCAGCGCGATGTTGACGGCGAGAAACGGGCGGTCGTTGTTCAGCGGCATGGGATCACTCCACTTTCCTATCCTAAGCTATCCAGCCGCGCCTTCAGTGCCAGGAGGTCGCGCCAGGCTTCGCGCTTGCGCTCGGGCGAGCGCAGCAGGAAGGCCGGGTGGAACATCGGCAGGGTCGGCAGCGGCTCGGCGAGGCCGGGCACGGCAAGGTCGAACCAGCGCCCGCGCAACCGGGTGATGCCCACCGTCTCCGGCAACAGCGCGCCGGCCGCGGTGCCGCCCGCCAGCACCAGGATCTTGGGTTGCGACAGGACGATATGGCGGAACACGAACGGCAGGCAGGAGGCGATCTCGGCCGCGGTCGGCTTGCGGTTGCCGGGCGGGCGCCAATAGATGACGTTGGTGATCTGTACGCTGGTGCGGTCGAGACCGATCGCCGCCAGCATCCGGTCGAGAAGCTGCCCCGCACGACCGACAAAGGGTCTTCCGATCCGGTCCTCATCGGCGCCCGGCGCCTCGCCGATAATCATCACCGGCGCGGCCGGATTGCCGTCGGCAAAGACGGTGTTGGTCGCGGTGCGCTTCAACGGGCAGGCGTCGAAACCGGCGACGAGGGCCGCCAGCGCTTCGACCGTCTGCGCCTGCGCGGCGAGGGCGCGGGCGGATTGGGCCGGCTCGGCCGCCGATTCCGTCAAGGCGCGCGGCGGCGCGGTTGCGATCGGCGGCGGTGCGGCGGGAGCGAGGCGCGGCGCTGGCGGAGGTCTCGCAATCGTTGACGCCGGCGGCGGAAGCGGCGACGCGAGGCGATTCAGCGCAACGTCGCCGATCGCTTCGTCGGCGCCCATCTCGATCTGCCATTGCAGCAGTGCCAGCGCGCTGTCGATCGCGGGCGGAAGCATCTCGGAAGCAGCCATCGGCGGCGAGTCTAGCACTGCAATGCCAAGCGGGGCATCCCGGATCGCCGCTGCCGCGGCATCGCTGCGCTCTGTGGGCGTCCGCGGAATGGGGATGGTGCCAAATCTCCCGTTTTTCCCGCGATCCTTTATAGTCGCGGCCGGAAAAACGGGGCCGAGGGAAGCGATGGCGCGCGAGCGGATGGAATACGATGTCGTCGTCGTCGGCGCGGGGCCGGCGGGGCTTGCCGCGGCGATCCGGCTGAAGCAGCTCGCCGCGGAAGCCGGCAGCGAGCTTGCCGTCTGCGTCATCGAGAAGGGTTCGGAGGTCGGCGCGCATATCCTGTCGGGCGCGGTGTTCGAGCCGCGCGCGCTCAACGAGCTGATCCCGGACTGGCGAGAGCGCGGGGCGCCGCTCGACACGCCCGCCGGCGACGACCGCTTCCTGTTGCTGACCCGGCGCCGCGCGCTGCGGTTGCCAACCCCGCCGCAGATGCACAATCACGGCAACTACGTCATCAGCCTCGGCAATTTCTGCCGCTGGCTGGCGACCCAGGCCGAGGAGCTGGGGGTCGAGATCTATCCCGGCTTTGCTGCCGCCGAGGTGCTGTACGACGAAGCCGGCCGGGTTTGCGGCGTCGCCACCGGCGACATGGGGGTCGGCAAGGACGGCCAGCCGACCGCGAACTACCAGGAAGGCGTGGAGCTGCGCGGCCGCGAAACCCTGTTTGCCGAAGGCTGCCGCGGCTCGCTGACCAAAACCCTGATCGAGCGCTTTCACCTGCGCGCCGAGACCGAACCGCAGACCTACGCGATCGGCCTCAAGGAATTGTGGGAGATCGACCCGGCAAAGCACCAGCCCGGGCTGGTCGTGCACACGGTCGGCTGGCCGCTCGACAACCGCACCTATGGCGGTTCGTTCCTCTACCATCTCGACGGCGGCCAGGTGTCGGTCGGGTTCGTCATCGGGCTCGATTACGACAATCCGTTTCTGAACCCGTTCGAGGAGTTCCAGCGGTTCAAGACCCATCCCGCGATCCGCGGCTTTTTCGAAGGCGGGCGGCGGGTCGCGTACGGCGCTCGTGCATTGAACGAAGGCGGGTTCCAGTCGATCCCTCAGCTCGACGTGCCCGGCGGCGCCCTGATCGGCTGCGCCGCCGGTTTCGTCAATGTGCCGAAGATCAAGGGCAGCCACACCGCGATGAAGTCCGGCATGGTCGCGGCCGAGGCCGTGTTCGCCCGACTCGGCGGCGACGAGCGGGCCAGCGTCCGCCGCGCGCTCGAGGAAAGCTGGGTGTGGGAGGAGCTTTACCGGGTCCGCAACATCCGTCCGAGCTTTCGCCTGGGGCTATGGGCCGGACTCGCCTACTCGGCGATCGACACCTACCTGCTGCGCGGCAAGGCGCCGTGGACCTTCCATCACCACCCCGACTACGCCCAATTGGCGCGCGCCGATTCGGTGCCCCCGATCGTCTACCCCCGCCCGGACGGCAAGATCAGCTTCGATCGTCTCTCCTCGGTATTCATCTCCAATACCAATCACGAGGAGGACCAGCCGGCGCATCTCAAATTGCGCGATCCGGAAAAGGCAATTTCAATTAATTACTGCCTCTACGATTCGCCCGAACAGCGCTATTGTCCGGCAGGGGTTTACGAGATCGTCGATGACGGGGCCGCTGGCGGGGCCGATGGCGGCGGCAAGCGGCTGCAGATCAACGCGCAGAACTGCGTGCACTGCAAGACCTGTGACATCAAGGACCCCGAACAGAATATCGATTGGGTGGTGCCCGAGGGCGGCGGCGGCCCCAATTATCCGAATATGTGAGCGGTCCGAATAGGGGAGCGGTTCGGGCGGCGCTTGATGGCGAGGGACAACCGGTAGGGATGACGATGCGGCGATCCGAACGAGGATGGCGGGCCTGCCTGTTGGCGGCGGCGATGGTTTTCGGCTGCGGTGCCTTGCCGGCGCTGGCGGCGACAAGCGCGAGTACCCACGAACCCCGGCCGCCCGCACCGGCCAGCGACGCCCATCTCTACGGCACCTATCTTGCCGGACGCCATGCCGAGCAATTGCGCGACTATCCGGCGGCTGCCTCGTGGTTCGACAAGGCGATCGCCGCCGATCCCGAATCGCCCGAGCTGATCAGCCGCACCTTCCTGATGGCGGTCGGCGCCGGCAATTTCGACCGGGCCCGCGCGCTGTCGCATGAAGAGCTGAAGCTCGACCCGACCGACGCCCTGGCCCGGCTGGTGCTGCTCATCGATCGGCTCAAGGCGGGCGACACTGCCGAAGCGACCCACGATGCCGCCGGTTTGCCGACCGAGGGTGTCCACCGCTTTATCGGTCCGTTGGCCCTGGCGTGGACGCGGATGGCGGCCGGCGACCTTCCCGGCGCCGATGCCGCCTTGCAGCTTCTTGACAAGTTCAGCGGCTTCAAGCCGCTCAAGGATTTTCAGCTCGGGCTGCTTTACGATTTCGCCGGCCGGGCCGACAAGGCGGGGGAGTATTACGCGCAGACGCTCGCCGCCAGCCCGCAGCTCAACTGGCGGCTGACCGATGCGATCGCCAATTTCTACAACCGCCACGGCAAGGCCGCCGAGGCGAAGGCGCTGTATCAGAAATTCATCGACCAGAATATCGGCAGCGAGATCGCCCAATCGGTGCTGGCGACGCGGCCGGCCGGCGTGCCGAAACCGCTGATCGGCTCGGCCAGCGACGGGCTGTCGGAGGCGCTGTTCGACCTCGCCAGCGTGCTGAACCAGACCGAGACGATGGATCTTGCCCTCGTCTACGACCGCTTTGCGCTGGCCCTGAAGCCGGATTTCCGGCTTGCCCAGCTTCTCCTCGCCGACGTGCTGACCGCCCAGAACAAGCCCGAGCAAAGTCTCGCCGTGCTCGACATGATCCCGCGCACGTCCCCTTATTCCTGGTCGGGGCGGCTGCGGGTCGCCGCCAATCTTGACGCGCTGGAGCGCACCGACGAGGCCATCGCCCAGCTCAAGGACATGGCCGCCGAATCGCAGAATACGATCAGCGCCGAGGTCCAGCTCGGCGATCTGCTGCGCAACAAAAAGCGTTTTGCCGAGGCCGCCGCCGCTTATGACGAAGCGATCCGCCGGGCCAAGGAGCAGGGGCTGCCGGACCGCTGGACCCTGTTCTACGACCGCGGCGTCTCCTATGAGCGCGCCAACGAGTGGAAGCGCGCCGAGCCCGATCTGCTGCACGCCCTCAAGCTGAAGCCGGAACAGCCGCTGATCCTCAATTACCTTGGCTATTCGTGGATCGACAAAGGCGAAAACCTCGATCGCGGCATGAAGATGGTTGAAAAGGCGGTCGAGCTGCGCCCCGAAGACGGTTATATCGTCGACAGCCTGGGCTGGGCGCATTACCGGCTGGGTGACTACGCCGCCGCGGTGCAGTACCTCGAGCGCGCGGTCGAGCTGGTGCCGGCGGACCCGACGATCAACGACCATCTCGGCGATGCCTATTGGCGGATTGGCCGGCTGACCGAGGCGCGCTACCAGTGGCGGCGGGCTCTGCAGTTCGGTCCCGACAAGAGCGACATCCAGCCGATCGAGGTGAAGCTGGAGGACGGGCTGCGTGCGCCCGCCCCGGCCAAGGAGCGCGGCGGCTGAGCCCGGGACCCCGACCTGATCGTTTTGGATCGACGCCTTTTTTCGTCGCTTCCGTGAAAGCAGGGGTACGGGGCCAGCGGCACGTCCGTTGCCCTGGACCTCCGCGTTCGCGGGGATGATGAAAAGCGATCCTGCTCCGGCCGATCGGGCGGTCACCGTCTTCGCACCGGCCAAAATCAACCTTTACCTGCACCTCCTCGGGCGGCGCGCCGACGGCTACCACCTGCTCGACAGTCTCGTCGTCTTCGCCGATATCGGCGACCGGGTGACGGCAGCGCCGGCCGACACGCTGTCGCTCGAGGTGACCGGCCCGGAAGCGGCGGCCCTCGCCGGGCTGGGCGACGACAATCTGGTATTGCGCGCCGCCCGCCGCCTTGCCGAGCATCACCGCGTTGCGCCGGGCGCGGCGCTGACCCTGGAGAAGCGCCTGCCGATCGCTTCCGGGATCGGCGGCGGGTCGAGCGACGCCGCCGCCGCTTTGCGCGCGCTGGCCGCGCTGTGGCGAGTCCCGCTCGACGGCGAAGCGGCGACGGCGCTCGCCGCCGGGCTCGGCGCCGATGTCCCGGCCTGCCTTGCCGGACGCCCGGTCCGCGTCGGCGGCATCGGCGAGCATCTCGATCCGGTGGGGCCATTGCCGCCGCTCGGCGTCGTCCTCGCCAATCCGCGCCGCGAACTGCCGACCGCCTCGGTGTTCCGCGCCCGGAAAGGCGAATTCATCGCGAGCGGGCCGCCGCCGCTGGCCCTGTCGGATCCGGCGGCGCTGATCGCGGTGCTCGTTCGATGCCGCAACGATCTGGCCGCGCCGGCGCTGAGCCTGATGCCGGAGATCGCCGCCGTGCTCGACCGTCTCGCCGCGTTGCCGCAAGCGCAGCTTGCGCGGATGAGCGGCAGCGGCGCGACCTGCTTTGCCCTTTTTGCCGACCGCATCACCGCAGCCCGCGCCGCCGCGTTGCTAACGGCGGGGGAGCCCGGTTGGTGGATTGCCGCCGGAGAGCTGCTTTCCGGCCCCTTGCCGGTCGGTGGTTTGCCGGTCGGTGGTTTGCCGGTCGGTGGTTTGCCGGTCGGCGGTTGACAGTCAGGCCGGTGGCGTCGCCGGGGTGTGGATCGTCACCGCGATCGTCGCGGCCAGGCCATCGGCGCGCGCCTTGTCGTGCTCCGAGAATTGCCGGTAGATCTCGTCGGCGCGCTGTTTGGCGGGGTCGTCGCCGCGCTCCGCCGCGGCTCTGTACCACGCATAGGCGTCGATCAGCGAACGGTCGAGCCCCCGGCCGCGTTCATAGAGGATCGCCAGATTGACCATCGCCGGGGCCATACCCTGCTCGCCCGCACGCTGGTACCAGCGCGCGGCGGCGGCCAAATCCTGCTCGGCGCCCCGCCCCTCGGCATAGGCAACGGCGAGATTGAACTGGGCGCCGGGATGATCGCGGTCGGCGGCGCTGCGATACCAGTTCAGCGCCTCGATCGCGCTCGGCGTCACGCCCAACCCGCGCTCGTACATCACGCCAAGATTGTATTCGGCGGCAATGTTGCCCTGGGCCGCCGCGGCGTGGAACCAGGACGCGGCGCTGACCAAATCCTGCACCAGCCCGTCGCCGCGGGCATAGAGCACGCCGACGTCGAACTGCGCGGCAGCATCGCCGGCCTTGGCCCGGTCGAGGTAGAAGGCGGCGCGCGCCGCCGGGTCGCTGGGTGGGGTCCCGCTGGCCGGGGCGGTTGGCGGGGCGGTTGACGGGGCGATTGCCCGGGCGGTTGGCGAGGGCTGGGGGGCGGGCG
>DASQGR010000108.1:0-8497 GCA_035632515.1 Allostellaceae bacterium
CCTACAACAAATCGGCGCGAAATTTTAACCCTACCATGGGCCAGGCCGCCGCATTGTCGATCGTTCAGGTGCGCCAGTTTGTCGAGCTTGGCGAGCTCGATCCCGAGCATATCATCACCCCGGGCATCTTCATCGACCGTCTGGTCGTGGTGCCGAATTGATCCAGCCGTCATTGCGATGAGCGTAGCGACCAAGCAATCTCGATGGGATGAGCCTTGGATGGCGCGAGATTGCTGCGCTGCGCTCGCAATGACGCCTTAGCGAAGGGAGAAACCCCATGCCGCTCAATCGTCGCCAGATCGCCTGGCGCGCCGCGCAGGACCTTGAAGACGGAGTCTACGTCAATCTCGGCATCGGATTGCCAACGCTGGTCGCCGACGTGCTGCCCGAGGGGCGCGAGATCGTGCTGCAAAGCGAGAACGGCGTGCTCGGGGTGGGGCCGGCGCCGGGCGCCAACGAGATCGACACGGACCTGGTCAATGCGGGCAAGCAGCCGGTGACGCTGGTGACCGGGGGCAGCTATGTCCACCACACCGACTCGTTCCTGATGATCCGCGGCCAGCATCTCGACCTAGCGCTGCTCGGCGCGTTCGAGGTGGCCGAAAACGGCGACCTCGCCAACTGGACCACCGACGATCCGAAATTCCCGCCCGGGGTCGGCGGCGCCATGGACCTCGCAGTCGGCGCCAAGGAGATCCGCGTGCTGGTCGAGCACACCACGCGCGACGGCTCGCCGCGGCTGCGCAAAGCGTGCGGATACCCACTGACCGCCAACCAGGTGGTGCGCCGGATCTATACGGACCTCGCGGTCATCGACGTGACCGACCAGGGCTTCGTCGTGCGCGAGATGGTCGAGGACATCGACTTCGCCGGATTGCAGGCCAAGACCGAGGCGAAACTGCACAAGGCGCCGGATTTGAAGCCGCTCAAGGCGCCGGCGATCTAGCGGGCGGCGCCGTCGATGGCTGGCTCCCCGCGTCGTGACGCGGTCGCGCCGATCGACGGCTGGTCCGAAGCGGACCTCGTTGCCGGCGCCCGCCGGCATGACGAGGCGGCGATCCGCGCCATCATTCGGCTTTACAACCAGACGCTGTTTCGGCTGGCGCGCGGCATTGTCGCCGACGATGAGGCCGAAGATGTGCTGCAAGACGCCTATTTGCGTGCCTTTGGCGGCATTGACGGCTTTCGCGGCGAGGCGAGCCTGCGTACCTGGCTCGGTCGTATCGTGGTCAATACCGCCCTGGAGCGCCTGCGCCGCAAGCGGCCGACGCTGCAACTGGCCGTTCTGGAGAATGCGGACCCGGAACACCTCGCCGGTTTCCCGCTGGCGGGCGCCGCGACCGACCCGGAACGCGGCATGGCGCAGGATCAGGTCCGCCGGATGCTCGAACAGGCGATCGGCGTGCTGCCGCCGGATTTCCGCTCGGTAGTCATGGCGCGCCTGCTCGAGGGGCTCAGCGTCGAGGAGACCGCGCAGATCCTCGACCTCAAGCCGGAGACGGTCAAAACCCGGCTGCATCGCGCCCGCAAGCTGCTCCGGGCGGCAATCGAGAAACGCCTCGGCGCGGTTTTCGCCGACGTCTTTCCGTTCGGCAACGAACGTTGCCAGCGCACGGCGGATCGGGTTGTCGAAGGGCTGATCGCGTTGCAGTAAAAAAACCCGGGAACTTTCTCTCCGCTTTTGCATCTATAGATCGACGACCCGTGATGCACAAAGCTGGAGGCAGGACAAATGCTTGGAGTGAGAGTCGGCGCGGCGCTGGCCGCAATGGTATTGGGGGCGGGCTTAGTGGGGGCGGGGAGCGCGATGGCGCAATCGGCAAAGCCGACTGACCCGCAAATCGCCCATATCGCCTACACGGCGGGCGACATCGACATCAAGGCGGCGAAACTCGCCCTGGAAAAGTCGAAGAACCCGCAGGTTCGCGCTTTCGCCGAGGACATGGTCCGCGACCATACCGCCGTAAACGATCAGGCGTTGGCGCTGGTCAAGAAACTCAACGTCACGCCGCAGGACAACGACACCAGCAAGAGCCTGGTCAAGCAGGCCGATGCCGAACGGACCAAGCTTTCCGCGCTTAACGGGGCGGCCTTCGACAAGGCCTATGCCCAGAACGAGGTGGCCTATCACAAGACGGTCAACGGCGCGCTGCAGAACACGCTGATCCCGTCAGCTTCGAACCCCGAGCTGAAATCGCTGTTGGAAACCGGGCTCAAGATGTTCCAGGGCCATCAGCAGCATGCCGAGATGGTCGCGGCAGCTCTGAAGTGAGGCCACGCGGCCTTCAGGTCGCGACGGCTTGCGCGGCGGCGGCGGCCGCCGTCGTCGCGAGCCAGCCCGGCTGGGCGGAGACCATCAAGATAGAGATCGCGAAACTCGCCTTTTCGCCGGCGCAAGTTTCGGCGCATGTCGGCGACACGATCGAATGGACCAACGAGGATGTCCTCGTCCATACGGCAACCGGCCGGAACCACGAATGGGATGTGACGATCCCGGCCAAAGGCGCCGGCCGAACCGTGCTGACGAAACCGGGAAAAATCGATTATTTCTGCCGGTTCCACCCCAACATGAAGGGCGAGATCACCATCGAGGGCAAATGATCGGTGGGACGAGGAACAGGAAAAAGACTGGGGCGGCGGAGCCTATTCCGCCGCCTTCATTTTGTCGTAGCGGCCCATCGGCACCACCTCGGCGATGACGCCGTCGGGCGAGCGGTATTTGATCGGCACCTCGCCGGGCTTCGACAGGATCGTGCCGCCATTGGCCGCAACCTTGGCGGCGAAAGCTTCGTGATCGTCGACCTCGATGCCGAAATGGTGGATCGCCGGACCCGGCCCGACCATCTTGGCTTCCTCGTCGTCCTCGCTGTCGTAGAGCATCAGCGCCAGATCGATATTGCCGTCGGTCATATGTCGCGAGATATGCCCGCGCGACCGTCCAGTCCTTACCTGCCGGAAGCCGTAGACGTTTTCGTAGAATTTGGTCGCGGCTTCGAGATCGACAACCTTCAGCGCGATGTGATTGATGCGGGCCATGATCGTCTCCGGTCGGGCGGGGCGCTTACCATTATAGCCTGTCGCCGCGACATTCTTCCCTACGCCGCGACGAATCTGTTGACCCCGTCGTCGCCGGTTTCGCGAGTCACCGCGCCGAGTTCCCTCAAATAATGCAGATGGGCGAGGGCTTCGCCGAGGGCAAAACCCATCTGGTGGCGGTCGAGCTGGCGCTTGAACAGCACCGGCAGCAATTCGGCCGCCGTGGTCGGGCGGGTGCAGGCGACGACGACGTCGTCGCAGCGGGCGCGGTGATGCGCCGCGAGTTCGTCGATGCGCTCATGGACGCCGTAGAACGGCAGGTTGTGCGACGGCAGCACCAGCGTCTCCGCCGGTAATGCGGCGCGGATCTTGTCGAGCGATTTGAGGTAGCGCGCCAGCGGGTCGCCCTCGGGCTCGTGCGTCTGCACGCTGATGTTCGGGGAAATCCGCGGCAGGATCTGGTCGCCGGCGATCAATACGCCGGTTTCCGCGCAGTAAAGGCAGGCATGTTCGGGCGCGTGGCCCTCGCCGATGATAACGCGCCACTCGCGCCCGCCGATCTCGATGACCGAGCCGTCGGACAACCGCTGGTAGCTTGTCGGCACAGCCGGACAGCCGCGGCGGTAATTCCCCTGCCTCTCGGAGAAGATCGCGCTCGAATCGTCGTCGAGTCCGGCGCGGCGGGCGAAATCGTGCCGCAGCCGGATCGAATCCTCACCGCCGTCGCGGTTCATCATGCGGGCGTGGAGCCATTCCTTCTCCGTCGTCCAGAACGGCACTTCCCAGCGCTCGACCAGCCAGGCGGCGAGGCCCATGTGGTCGGGGTGAAAATGCGTCACCACGACCCGGTTGATCGGCCGGCCGCCGAGATGTTCGGCAAATATCCGTTCCCACGCCGCGCGGGTTTCGTCGAGCGAATAGCCGCAATCGACGATGGTCCAGCCGGGTCCGTCTTCCAATATCCATAAATTGATGTGGTTGAGCGCAAACGGCAGCTTCATCCGCAGCCAGCGCACGCCGGGGGCAATCGGCATGGCTTCGCCGGGCGCCGGCGGCGTCGCCACCGGAAAATTCAAGCTGCCGTCCATCTCTCACCCTCGGCGCGAATTGACCGGCAAGGTAGGACGGTGCATGAGAGAACCGCAAGCGGGAAGCCTGCCGGGCTGAATTGCGCCGGCCGGACCATAGCGGGAGACGAACCTGACGATGCGCGACTTCAATGTACCGGGCCGCTCGGCGGCGATGGCGGCGAATGGCATGGTCGCAACCTCGCACCCGCAGGCGACGCTCGCGGGGCTCGACGTGCTGCGCGCCGGCGGCAACGCGATCGATGCGGCCATCGCCGCGGTGGCGATGCAATGCGTCGTCGAGCCGGAAAGCACCGGGATCGGCGGTGATTGCTTTGTCCTGTATTCCAAGGCAGGGGGATTGCCGATCGCGCTCAGCGGGGCCGGGCGCGCGCCGGCAGCGGCGCATGTCGACTGGTACGTCGAGCGGCAGATCCGCGAGATCGCGGTGCAGACACCCCATGCCGCGACCGTGCCGGGCTGCATCGACGCCTGGTGCCGGCTCAACCGCGAACACGGGACAAAGCCGCTGGCCGAATTGCTCGAGCCGGCGGCCAAGGCGGCGGAGGACGGCTACGTCGTCACCCCGCGCGTCGCCCACGACTGGGCGCGCAACGAAAACAAGCTGCGCGATCCTCATACGGCGGCGCTGTTCCTCAAAAACGGCAAGGCGCCAAAGGCCGGCGATACGATGCGGAACCCGCCGCTGGCCAAAACCCTGCGGCGGATCGGCCGCGAGGGTCGCGAGGCGTTCTACGAGGGCCCGGTGGCGCATGATCTCGTCACCCGGCTGAAAGAGCTCGGCGGCCTGCACGAGGAGGCGGATTTCGCCGCCCAGCGCTCGAGCTGGGTCGAGCCGATCCATGCGTCGTACCGCGGCTATGACGTATACGAATGTCCGCCGGCCAATCAGGGGCTGACGGCGTTGATGATCCTGAAGACGCTGGAAGGCTACGCGCTGGGCGGCGATGCCTTCAGCGAGGCCGACCGGCTGCACCTCATCGCCGAGGCGACCAAGGCGGCCTATCACGTGCGCGACAATTTTATCGGCGATCCGGATTTCGTGGATGTCGATGTCGAGCGGTTTCTCTCCGCGGAGTACGCCGAGAGCACCCGAAAGCAGATCCGGCTCGACAAGGCGTTGCCGCCGCAACACTGGGACGGGATCGAGCACAAGGATACGATCTACATGTGCGCCGTCGATCGCGACGGCAATGCGTGCTCGTTCATCAACTCGCTGTTTTCGGCCTTCGGCACTGGCATTGTCGGGCCGGAAAGCGGGGTGCTGCTGCACAACCGCGGCAGCGGCTTCCGCACCATTCCCGGGCACCCGAGCGCCATCGCGCCGAGGAAACGCCCGTTCCACACGCTGATCCCCGGGATGCTGGTCAAGGACGGCCGGTCGGTGATGCCGTTCGGCGTGATGGGCGGCCAGTACCAGGCTGTCGGCCACGCGACCTTCCTGCACCGGTTCCTCGATCGCGGCATGGACCCGCAGCAGGCGGCCGAGGCGCCGCGGGTTTTCGCCTATCAGGGCGCGCTGCAAGTCGAGCATTTCGTGCCCGAGCCAGTCCGCGCCGATCTCGCCAAACGCGGGCACAAGGTCGAGATGCTGGAGGTGCCGGTCGGCGGCTGCCAGGCGATCTGGATGGATCGCGAGCGCGGCGTGCTGATCGGCGGCTCCGAGCCGCGCAAGGACGGGCTGGCCCTCGGGTATTGATCCTGAGAAGCCCCGAGGCAGGGGTCCATGGCCTCGCCGAAATCGGCTTCGAGTTCCGCGACGGCGCGACGCAGCTGGCGCACCTCTACGAACGCCATCCGCTGCGGGTGCTGTTTCCGGCGCCCGCGAAGGACGATCTGCCGACCGCGGTGCTGGTGACCACGTCGGGCGGGCTGGTCGCCGGCGATCGGCTCGACGTCTCGGTAAGGCTGGGCGAAGGGGCGGCGGCGCACGTCACCGGCTCGGCCGCCGAAAAAATCTATCGCTCGACCGGCGCGACGACCCGGATCGAGCAGATCCTGTCGGCCGATGCCGGCGCGTGGCTCGAATATCTGCCGTTGGAGACCATCGTCTTCGACCGCGCTCGGCTGCGCCGCAACACCCGGGTCAAGCTGGCGGCAAAGGCGGGGTTTCTCGGCGGAGGCATCCTCGTTTTCGGGCGCATCGCTCACGGGGAGCGGTTGACGACCGGCCTCCTCCACGAGGTTTGGGAGGTTTATCGCGACGGCGAGCTTACCTGGGGTGACGCGCTGCATCTCGACGGCGATATCGCAGCAACGATGATCGATCCGGCGTGTTTCGACGGCGCGGCGGCCTGTGCGACCCTGATCCTGGCTCCGCAAGAAGGCGACCCGCGCGGCTGTCTCGATGCAGCGCGCGAGGTGCAGCGCCGATCCGCGGCCGAGGGGTTGCGCGCCGGGGTCACCGCGGTCAACGGCTTGCTGGTAGCCCGCTGGCTCGGCGACCCGGCAAGGCTGCGTCGCGCCTACGCCGATCTCGCTTGCCATTTGCGCCAAGCCGCTATGGGATTGCCGCCGCGTCTGTCGGCGCTGTGGCATGTTTGACATGGCACGTTTGATGCCAGGAACAAGCGCATGAACCTGACCCCACGCGAAAAGGACAAGCTGATCGTCGCGGTCGCCGCGATGGTCGCCGAGCGCCGCCTGCGGCGCGGCGTCAAGCTCAACTACCCCGAAGCGGTGGCGCTGATCACCGACTATGTGCTCGAAGGCGCCCGCGACGGACGGACCGTCGCCGAACTGATGCGCGACGGCGCCGGCGTGCTTTCGCGCGCCCAGGTGATGGAGGGGGTGCCCGAGATGATTCACGAGATCCAGGTCGAGGCGACCTTCCCCGACGGCACCAAGCTCGTCACCGTCCATGAGCCGATACGATGATCGAAGTGTCATTGCGAGGAGCGCGACGCGCGACGCGACAATCTCCCTGGGCAGGTGGCCGAGGCGGAGGAGGATTGCTTCGCTGCGCTCGCAACGGCGAGGGAGGAGCGGGTCGATGATCCCCGGCGAGTTGTTCGTCGCCGACGGCGACATCGAATTGAACGCGGGACGGCCGAGCGTGACCCTCACCGTCGCGAATGCCGGCGACCGGCCGATCCAGGTCGGCTCGCACTATCATTTCTACGAGACCAACTCGGCGCTGCAGTTCGATCGCGACAAGGCGCGCGGGTTCCGGCTCGACATCCCGGCCGGGACCGCGACCCGCTTCGAGCCGGGTCAGAGCCGCGAGGTGCGGCTTGTCGCCTACGCCGGCGCGCGCCGGGTCGTCGGCTTCAACGGCCGGATCAACGGGAGCCTCTGAGGTGGCCCGCACCATCGCCCGCGGTGCTTATGCCGCGATGTTCGGGCCGACGACCGGCGACCGACTGCGGCTCGCCGATACCGAACTCGTCATCGAGATCGAAAGCGACCGCACGATCTATGGCGAGGAGGTCAAGTTCGGCGGCGGCAAGGTGATCCGCGACGGCATGGGGCAAAGCCAGCGCAGCCGCGCCGAGGGCGCGGTCGACACAGTCGTCACCAACGCGGTGATCCTCGACCATTGGGGCAGCGTCAAAGCCGATAGCGGCATTCGCGACGGCCGCATTGCCGGCATCGGCAAGGCGGGAAACCCCGACATCCAGCCCGGGGTCGACATCGTCATCGGCCCCGGCACCGAGATCATCGCCGGCGAGGGCAAGATCGTCACCGCCGGCGGGATCGACTCGCATATCCACCTGATCTGCCCGCAGCAGGCCGAGGAAGCGCTCTATAGCGGCGTCACGACGATGCTCGGCGGCGGCACCGGGCCGGCGGCCGGCACCGCGGCGACCACCTGCACGCCGGGGCCGTGGCACCTGGCCCGCATGATCCAGGCGGCCGAGGGCATTCCGGTCAATCTCGGCTTTTTCGGCAAGGGCAACGCCTCCGACCCGAAGGCGCTGGTCGAAATGGTCGAGGCCGGGGCTTGCGGGCTCAAGCTGCATGAGGATTGGGGCACCACCCCGGCGGCCATCGATTGCTGCCTGTCGGTGGCCGAGCAGCTCGACGTCGCGGTGGCGATCCACACCGACACGCTCAACGAAAGCGGCTTTGTCGAGGACACCATCGCTGCGTTCAAGGGCCGCAACATCCATGCCTTTCACACCGAAGGCGCCGGCGGCGGGCACGCACCCGACATCATCAAGGTCGCATCGCTCGCCAACGTGCTGCCGAGTTCGACCAATCCCACGCGCCCCTACACGGCGAACACGCTGGACGAGCATCTCGACATGCTGATGGTGTGCCATCACCTCGACCCGCGCATCCCCGAAGATGTCGCCTTCGCCGAAAGCCGCATCCGCCGCGAGACCATTGCCGCCGAGGATATCCTGCACGACCTCGGCGCGTTCAGCATG
>DASQGR010000109.1:0-13327 GCA_035632515.1 Allostellaceae bacterium
CATAGGGGTGGAAAAGCGACGCCCGGCAATCAAGGCGCCGGGCAAGGCGGCGGGCAAGGCGGCGGGCAAGGCGGCGGGCAAGGCGGCGGGCACGGCGGCGAGGCGTCCCGTTGCCTCTCTGCGGTCGATCGGCGGACGAAAAGGCACCGCTACTTCTCGGTCAATACCCAAACGCCGCCCCAATCATCGACAGGCGGCATCTCCTGGTAATGGCGGCATCGCTCGATGTAGATCCGGCTCGGTTCGTCCGGCCGGATCGCCAATGCCGCCTCGAAACAGGCGATCGCCTTTTGCCAGTCGCACGTCCGATAGGCGCAAAGCCCTTGGCCGAAGCAGTCGATCATGCGCTCGATCCCCGGGGTTCCGGTGAGATAGCCGAGCGACTCGTAGACCGCGACGGGGTGGTCCTTGCCCTTGACCTGCAGCAGATCGATCTCGCGGAACAGGCCGGGGTTTTTCAACGATTGCTTTGTCGTCGCATCGATCAGGATCTTGGTGCGGTAGAATTTGTTGGCGCCCTCGAGGCGCGAGGCGAGGTTCACGCTGTCGCCGATCACGGTGTAGTCCACCCGTGTGGGCGAACCGATAT
Organism: Allostellaceae bacterium; assembly: GCA_035632515.1. Taxonomy (GTDB): domain Bacteria; phylum Pseudomonadota; class Alphaproteobacteria; order ATCC43930; family CGMCC-115725; genus DATARH01. Next base: position 590 of record DASQGR010000109.1, read on the forward strand.
TGCCGGCCACCACCTCGCCGGTGGCGATGCCGACGCCGATGTCGATCCGTTGCTGCCCGCGATCGGCGCGACGCTGATTGAGCGCCGCCAGGGCCATCAGCATGCCGTTCGCCACCGCCAGCGCATTGTCGGCGTCTTCCGGCTTTTCGAACGGCACCCCGAACAACGCCATGATCGCATCGCCGATGTACTTGTCGAGGATGCCGCCGTGTTGAGATACGACATCGACCATATCGGTGAAATATTCGTTGAGAAGCGACACCGTCTCGCGCGCGCCGAGCGCTTCCGACAGGCCGGTAAAATTGCGCACATCGGAAAATAACACGGTGACCGTCTGCATTTTGCCGCCGAGAGCGGCATCGCCGCTGGCAAGCAGCTGATCGGCGACCTCCTTGCTCATATGGCGGCGCAACGTCGCCTTGGCGCGGGTTTCGTCGGTAATGTCCTCGAACACCAGCATCGAGCCGATGGCGGCGCGGTCCGGGCCGAACAGCGGCTCCGCCCTCATGTTGACGGAGACCGTGTTGCCGTCGGCAAGCTTCAGGCTGGCGTCGAGCGAAACGTCGGGCTCGCTGGTTTCGGCGGCTCTGACGACGGAATCGACGACCCAGCCGTTCTTCCCGGCAAACAGCTTTGCCGCCAGCATGCCGATCATCGCGCCGCGCTTCATTTTCAGAATGGCGAGCGCCGCCTCGTTGGCGGTGACGACCCGGCCGGCGAGGTCGATCGTGATCATGCCGTTGGAGGTGCTGCGTAAAATGTTCTCATTGTAGTTCTTGACGCTCATCACCTCGTCGAAAAGCTGCGCGTTTTCCAGCAGCACCGCAATCTGCGCGGTAAAGGCCCGCAATTGCGCCTCGTCCCTGGCGGTAAATCCGCCATTGCCCTTTTTGTTCAGCACCTCGGTCACGCCGATCCGCGCGCCGATCTTGTTGGCAATCGGCATGCAGAGAATGTTGCGGGTGCGATAGCCGGTATCGTGGTCGACAACGCGGTCGAAACGGGGATCGGCATAGGCGTCGGGAATGTTTTCGGTGACGCCGGAGGTAAAGACGCTGCCGGCGATGCCGGCGTTCGACGGGATGCGGATCTCGCCCGACGAGAGCCCCGCGGCATACCGGGACCACAGCTGGCCGGTCCTCGGATCGTAGACGAACAGCGTCGCCCGCTCGGCATTCATCAGCTCGGTTGCCGCGGACATGATCCGCTGGATCAGGCTGTCGAGGTTGAGCTCGCCGGCGAGACCCTGCGTCACCTCGATCAGCCGCGCCTCGTCGCGCAGGCCGCGGACCATGTGGTTGAAGCCGCGGAACAAATCCGCGTACTCGTCGGTCGAGGTCACGCTGAGGTCGGCGTCGAGCTTGCCGCCTTCGACCTTGCGCATCGCCTCGACGAGCGTTGCGGCCGAGCGCGACACCTCCCCGGCGGTAAACATCGTCGCCGCCATCGCCAAGACGAGGCACACCGCGACCACGCCCACGATCCACCGCCACAGCGGCAGCAGCTGGTCAGCGTTGAGCGCGGTGGAACTCAACCATAGGATGTGATCGACCTTGAAAACGATTGAGATCGCAAAAAAGATCAAAGGCAGGCCGGCGATGAAGATCGACAGGTACAGCAGCTTGCTGCGTAGCCGGATCGATACGAGTCGGTCCTGGTGTTCCGGCAAGATGCCGTCGTCGACGAATTGCGACAGGCGCGCAATCGGCGCGGCGACGTCGCGCCCGATGCTGAAATACTCGAAGATCGCATGGGTCGGGGCGGCAAACAGCAGAGCCGTCCCGGCAAACAGCAGCTTTTGCCACAGCGCGAACCCGGCGCCGAAGACGTAGTTGAGGATTTCGAACGACAGCAGGATCGAGCTCGTCGCCAGCGGGCCGTGGATCAGATTGACCCGCACGAAACAGAAAAACGGCAGGTTGAGCGCGCGCGCGATGGCTGCCGACGCCTCGGCGCGGGTCGGTTCCGTGCCGCCGTCCAACCGGGACAGCGCCACGCCGATAGGCCGAAAATGCCGGGTCAGCAGGTAGATGTCGGGGATCATGTAGGCGGCGACGCAGAACGGCATCGCCGCCAACGCGTAGCCCCATTGCTCGACGGTGAAATCGAGACCGAACAGGGCCAGGATGAACATGACGATAACCGCCACCCACGAGGCCTTGACCTCGAGCCAGACCAGGCGGCGGTGTACCTGCCGCGCCGACAGCCCCGCGCGGGCGCCGCGACCGGCCCCGATCGTCTCGGTCGCCAGCGTGGCCGCGGCAAGATTTGACGTGAGCTCAGCCATTGCGGGGCGCGAAAGTTTGTCGGTCCATCGAGGTTAGCGATCGTCTCTAAACGAGGAAGCGTTTTCGAACAATATTCGACCGGAAAACGTGCTCGGCAGTAGCAGGGGCGACATTCGCGCAGGTTTCTCGAACAGCATCTTCGCGCAACGGTAGCGCCGGCGCCATCCCTCGCGCCGATAAAGCGTATAGCCCATTTCGCTTACCTCGTATCGCCGCGGCGTGGCGGGAGGTCGCGGCAGCGAGTTTGGCGACAGGCGGCCGCCGGCAGAAGATGGCGATGCCCATACGCGCCCGCCATCACTCCTCGGCGCGCCGATTGGCGAGATGGGCTTCGCGCAGATCGAGCTCGCGCTCGATCCGCCGCCGCGCCTCGTCCTTCAACCGGCCGTCCCGGTAAAGGTCGTTGATCAGCGTGCGCTCGGCGGCGATCAGCAGCAGCTCGATCTCGTCGCAATGTTCGATCAGTCTTTTGTGGGCGGCATCGTCGTCGCTGCGGTGCTCGACCCGCTTCAGCCGATCGCGATGCTGCGCCTGGATCGGCGCGATGAATTCGTCGGGAATCCGGTGCGCCGCCGCCAGTTCCTCGAGTCGGGTCATCGCCGCCTCGATCGCTTGGCGCCGCGCCTGGGCTTCCTCCTTCCGGTCGGCGTTGTGCTCGCGACGCCCGGCATGGGCGAGGCCCAGCGCGCGGATGACCGTCGGCAGCATCAAGCCTTGCCCCACCAGCGTCACCAGGATGACGGAAAAGGTGAGGAAGAGGACCAGATTGCGATCGGGGAACCCCGCCCCGCTCGCCGTCGTCAGCGGGATCGCGAGCGCCGCAGCGAGCGAAACGATGCCGCGGATGCCCGTAAACGCCAGGGCGAATGGCCACTGCCAAGGCGGTGACGGATCCTTGCGCCGCACCGCGGGAATGAGCCAGCGGGGAAGATAGGTCGCAGGATACATCCACACGAAGCGCGCCGCGATCACCGCGGCGCTGACCACGGCGGCGGAGATCGCCAGCTGGGATATCGAATAGCTGGCGATGCCGGCGATCAACGTCCGCGCCTGCAGGCCGGTGATGAGGAAAACCATGCCTTCGATCAGATAAATCAGGAAATCCCAAAAGAAGATGCCCTGGAGGCGGGTGGCGGCGCTGATCAGGCGCAGGCCGTTCCAGCTGATGTAAAGCCCGGCGGTCACCGTCGCGAGCACCCCGGAGCCGCCGAGATGCTCCGGCGGCCAATAGGCGACAAAGGGCGTCAGCACCGACAGGGTTATCTCGATTCGCGGGTCGCCGACCCACCGCCGCAGCCGCAGCATCACCCAGCCGACGCCGATGCCCCAGAGCAGCTCCCCCGCCACGATGGCGGCAAAGGTGGCGACGGCCGCGCTCGGCGAAAACGCCCCCAGGCTCACCGCCGCCACGGCAAAGCGGTAGAGGATCAGCGCGGTGGCGTCATTCGCCAGCCCCTCGCCTTCGAGGATGACGGCGATTCGCCGGGGCATCTGCATGCGCCGGGCGATCGACAGCGGAGCCACGGCATCGGGCGGCGACACGATGGCGCCGAGCACAAAGCCCACCGGCCAGGACAAGCCCAAAAGCCAGTGCGCCGCCGCAGCCGCGGCGATTGTCGTGAACACGACGCAGCCCACCGCCAACAGCGAAATGGGACGCAGATTGAAGCGGAACTCGCGCCAGCTCATCGCCACCGCGGACGAATAAATGATTGGCGGCAGCACCAGGAGCAGGACGAACTCGGGGGCCAGCTCCACCGGAGGCAGGCCGGGCGCCAGCGCCAGCACCACCCCGGTGAGCACCAGCAGGATCGCCGGCGGAACCCGCAGCCGCGCCGCGATGGCCGCAACGGCGGCAATGACGATCAGCAGAAACACCAGGATCTGGATGGTCGGTAGCATTGGCGCCACTCGGCGATGGCCGCGCGAACCGCAACCGCGGGTAGGGGCAGCGGGCGAGCGAGTTTGCGATCATCCTCGCCCCGCCAACAAGGGGCCGCCTGCCCCGCCTTGCCTCAGGGGCCGGGGATCGCGTCAGCTGCCGGCCCCTGCGGCAGAAAGGCCACGGCGCGACATTATTGCCAGAGACTGTTTCCCGCGGCCGGTCCGATATGCGATGGTGCCGGCGGGGGAGATGCCTTGTGGGTTGAGCGGTGGGGATTATGGTCAGTATTCGGGCTGCGGCCCTGAGCCTCGCAGCGATTATCGGCTGCGTCGGGCCGATTGGCCCTGCCTGCGCGTATACCGCCGCCGGCGATCGGCAGTTTCCTGCAACCGTGTTGCTGCCGCAGCTCACCCCGGGCGACGAAGCCTACATCACCTACAATATGTTGCCGCTCCACAGCGGCGGCCCCGGGACGCCCAACCGCTCGTCCAATTTTTCCGCGACCTATGCGAAAACGATCACCGACCGTTGGGGAATCGCGATCGAGGAGACCTATTCGCGGCTCGACCAGACGGGGGCGGGCACGCTCACCGGCTGGCAGAACCTCGACGGCGAGCTCAAATATCTCGCGGTCGACGATCCCCTGCACGAATTCGTCATGAGCCTCGGCCTCGATCGCGAGACCGGCGGCACCGGGGCGGCGCGCGTCGGCGCGGCCAACTCCGGGGCGACGACGCCGCGGATCTACTTCGGCAAGGGCTTGGGCGATTTGGATGTCGGTTATCTGCGGCCGCTGGCCGTCACCGGGCTGGTCGGCATGCAGTTTGCGGACGCGGCGCCGCGACCCGACCTGATTACGGCCGGCTTTGTCGTCGAATATTCGATCCCCTACCTCCAGTCGAAGGTGCATAGCTTCGATCTTCCCGAAATGGTGCGCGGCCTGACCCCGATCATGGAGGTCAATTTCACGGCGCCCGCCGGGAAAAGCTTTGGCGCGCGCACCACGGCGCTGGTTGCGCCCGGTCTCAGCTATGCCGGCGACGGGTGGGAATTTGCCGTCGAGGCCTTGCTGCCCGCCACCCGGGCGACGGGGAGCGGGATCGGCGTGACCGCGCAAGTCCATGTCGCGCTCGACTTCCTGTTTCCCAATTCGATCGGCCGCCCTCTGTTCTCCAGCCAGTGAACCGCAGCCAGTGAACCGCGCAATGATGTCCCGACGAAAAATCCTTTGCCTGATTGGCGCCTCGGCGCTGCTGCCGCTGTTGCGGCACCCCGCCCTGGCCGATGCCGCCGCCGGCAGCGTCGTCGGCGTGCATGGGCAGTGCGTCGTCGAACGGCAGGGCCGGTCGACGCCGCTGAAACTGGGGGATGCCGTCGCCGTGTCCGATACGGTGACCGTACCAGCCGACGGCAAGCTCAAGCTGCGCATGAGCGACGGCTCGGTGATCTCGCTGGCGTCGGGCACGCGGATGACCGTCGCCGCCTATCGGACCGATGCCGGCGGTCACCGGGAGAGTGCCGAGCTGACTTTGGCGCAAGGGCTGTTGCGCGCCGTCGTTGCGCCGGTCGACCATCCGGCCAAGTTCGAGGTGTCGACCGCGGTCGGCACGGCGGCGGTGCGCTCGACCGACTGGTTTATCGAAATCCAGCCGAATGGGGCGCAGGTCGGGGTGCTGACCGGCACCGTCAGCCTGACCAGCGCCGCCACGGGACGCTCGGTGACGATCCCGACCCGCTGGGGCGCGCGGCTGGAAGCGGGGCGCGATCCGGTCATGGCCCGCGTGTGGGCGCCGGCGGAGTTCCAGGCCGTCATCACCCGCACGGACGTTCCCTAGGCGGCGTCCTTGCGCTGGCTACGAGGCCTGCGCGAGGCGGCATTGGCGCTGGCCGTCGCGGTCGGGGTGCTGTTGCCCCTGGCCGGGCTCGGTTTCGAACCGCTGCGGATCCTTGAGACGGCATCGCTCGATCTGCGCTTTCGCCTGCGGGGGGCGGAGGTGCCGGGGCCCGAAGTCGCCATCGTGCTGGTCGACGACCGCAGCCTGGCCGCGCTCGGCCGCTGGCCGCTGAGCCGCCACCTGTTCGCCCAGGCGGTCAGAGCCATCGACGCCGCCGGCGCCCGCGTCATCGTCTTCGATCTGCTGTTTGCCGAGCCCGAGCAGCCGGTGTCGAAGGAATTGCGCGAAGCGGCGCGTGCCGCGGCCGGCCGACTGACCGGCGCCGAAGACACGCCGCTGCGCGACAAGCTCGACAAGCTCCTCGCCGAGGATCCCGATGGCGACCTTGCCGCGGCGTTGCGCGCCAGCGGCAAGGTGCTGTTGCCGATCGCCTTCTCGTTTACCGGGAAGGAGGAGGAAAACCCTCCCGGCTTTATCTCCGACCAGGCTTATCAGCGGCTCGACAAGAGCCCGCTGGAGCCGGTTTTCCCGTTGGAGGCCCGGACGGCGACGGTGCCGGTTCCACGGCTCGCCGAGGCCGCCGCCGGTCTCGGCCACGTCAACATCTCCTACGATCGCGACGGCTCGCCGCGTTACGACTATCTGGCGCTGCCGTTCAACGGCGATTTCCTGCCGTCGCTGCCGGTGCGGGCCGCCGCCGCCTATCGCGGAATCCCGTGGAGCGATGTCGGCCTGGCGCTCGGCGTCGGCGTTTCGTTTGGAAGCACGTCGATCCCGACAGATCAGGCGATGCGGCTGCTGGTCAATTACCGCGGCCCGCGCGGCACAATACCGACCTATTCCTTCATCGACCTTATCGAGGGCCGGCTGCCGCCCGACAAGTTCGCCGGGCGCATCGTCCTGATCGGCGCCTCCTTTATCGGCATTGCCGATACCAACCCGGCGCCGTTCGACAACACCCCGGTGCCCGGCACCGAACGGATGGCGACGGTCATCGACTCGATGCTGTCGCACGACGTCATCCGCGAGAACCCGGCGCCGTGGCCGATGCTGGAGACCGGCGCGGTGATGCTGCTGGCGCTGCTGACCGGGGCGATGACGACGCTGCTGCCGACCCGGCTGGCAGCAGTCGGCGGGGCCCTGCCGCTGGTGATCTGGGGCGCCGGCGCGCAAATCGCCTTCAACCGCGGTCTGTGGCTGCCGCTGGTAAACCCGATGATCGCCCTGGCGGCGGCGGCGCTGAGCGCGCTGCTGTTCCGCTACGGCTTTGTCGACCAGCAGCGGCGCCGGGTGCAGCTGGCGTTTCGGCATTATCTGGCGCCGGAGCTGGTCAGTCAGCTCGCCGCCAACCCGCAGCAATTGCGGCTCGGCGGCGACACCCGCATGATCACCGTGATGTTCAGCGACATCCGCGGCTTCACCTCGATCTCCGAGCAGTACAAGTCCAACCCCGAGGGGCTCAGCCGGCTGATAAACCACGGGTTCCTGACGCCGATGACCCGCCTGATCATGGCCCGGCGCGGCACCATCGACAAATACATGGGCGACTGCATCATGGCGTTCTGGAACGCGCCGCTCGACGATGCCGAGCACGCCGACCACGCTTGCGACAACGCGCTCGCCATGCTGCGCGAGCTGCGCCGGATCAACACCGAGCTCGAGGCCGAGGCGACGGCGGAAGCCCGCATATTCCAGCCGCTGCATGTCGGCGTCGGCATCAATACCGGGGAGTGCGTCGTCGGCAACATGGGCTCGGAGGAGCGCTTCGCCTATACGGCAATGGGCGATGCGGTGAACCTCGCCTCTCGCCTCGAAGGCCAGACCAAGACCTACCACGTCGACATCATCCTCGGCGAGGCGACACGCCAGGCCGCTCCCGCCTGGGCGGCGCTCGAACTCGACCTGATCGCGGTCAAAGGCAAGCAGGATGCGGTGCGCATCTACGGGCTGCTCGGCGATGCCGAGCTGGCCGCGTCGGACCGGTTTACCGCGCATGCGCAGCGGCACGACCAGATGCTCTCCTGCTATCGTGCCCAGGATTGGACAGGAGCCCGCACGGCCCTCGCCGGATGCCGCTCGTATGACGAGGAACTCACAGGTTTTTATGATCTCTACGCGGAGCGCATCGCCTTTTTCGAAACGCACCCGCCCGGCCGCGAATGGGACGGAGTCTTTGTCGCCGAAACAAAATAGCCGGGTGATGACGATGCTCCATCGCCGCCGCGGCTCCGTCATCCGGACGCGCAATGAGCCTGAGGATGTGGTGGAGCCGTAGGCCCGAGGCTGCCGAGGCTCGGATGTTGGCCCGACAGGCGCGCCCTGGACGGCCCAGATGGAGAGACACGCACCTGGGCGCGACCGCAATCGGCCTTGCGGTTGGTTTGGGGGTGTTTTTCCAGGTGGCCGCCGGAACCGCCCAGGCCCCTGTCCGGAACGCGGAGCCGCCGCCTGCCGCGTCTGCCGCCGCCACCTCTCCAACGATACCGCCCGCACCGGCCTACCCGCTGAAGGTCAGCGCGAACCGGCGCTACCTGGTCGATCAGAACGATCGGCCGTTTCTGATCGTCGGCGACTCCCCGCAGACGGTCATCGGCAAGATGTCGGAGGCCGATGCGGAGTTCTACGTCGCCAACCGGCAGCGTCACGGCGTAAACGCGCTGTGGGTTCATGTCATGTGCCGGGACAACGAGACCTGCAATCGCGATGGCTCGACCCCCGACGGGATTGTGCCGTTTACCAAGCCAGGCGATCTCACGACGCCAAACCCGGTTTATTTCCGGCGTGTCGACAACGTATTAAAGATCGCTGCCGCGCATGGAATGGTCGTTTTACTGACGCCCGTAGAGACATCGGGCTGGCTTGAGACCCTGCGGGCAAATGGCGAGGGTAATGCGTTTGCGTTCGGCCAATATCTTGGCCGGCGCTACCAGGATTTTCCCAATATCGTCTGGATGCACGGCAACGACTTCCAGACCTGGCAGGATCCAGCGGATGACACGGTGGTATTGGCGGTGGCGCGCGGCATAAAATCCGTCGATAAAAACCATATCCATACGATAGAGCTAAATTATTTGAACAGCGCATCTTTGGATGATGCTCGATGGGAAGATTTGGTACAGCTGAATGGTGTCTATTCCTATTATCCCACCTATGCCAAGATGCTGGACGAATACAATCGTGGGAACTTCAAGCCGATTTTTTTACAGGAAGCGAACTACGAATTTGAACGAAACGGCAATACCGATGGCGGATCTTTGCCGAATTTGCGGCGTCAGGAATACTGGACGATGCTTTCCGGCGGGACGGGGCAGCTTTACGGGAGCCATGTTACGTGGACATTGCCTGCCGATTGGAAGCTAATGCTCGACACCCCGGGGATCTCGCAACTTCATTACATGAAAACGTTTTTCGAGCAGCATCGGTGGCAAGATCTGATCCCCGATCAGAAGCATGCCATCGTGGTCGCCGGGTACGGCAGCCCTGCCCCGGTCGGACGCGGCTCGATCACGACCGATACCTATGCGACGACGGCGGCGACCTCCGACAACCGTTTGGCGATCGCCTATTTGCCCTCACTGCGGGAGATCAGGGTCGATCTTTCAAGGTTTCCCGGGGCGGTCCAGGCTCGGTGGTTTGATCCGACCGTCGGAACCTACCGCAACATAGGCGGCGCGCGATTTGCCAATGCGGGCATCTCAAAATTCGTGCCGCCTGGCAGAAACCACGATGGCGACGAAGATTGGGTTCTTGTGCTCGAAGCGGATTAGGCCTGCCGGCTCGGCGGTAGCTGACAGCCCCGGGTATTGTCGCTAGCATCCGGATCAAGCGTTTCGGGCGCCCTGCCCGATAGCTAAAGCAAGAGCACGCGATGCAGATCGTCGACGCGCAAATTCACCTCTGGGGAACCGGCCTGCCGAGCAACCTCTCGCACCGGCAGGTAACCGCCTTCACCCCCGAGGAGGCGATCCCCTTGATGGACGAAGGCGGTGTCGATGCCGCCGTCATTCACCCGCCGGGTTGGGACCCGGGATCGACCGACATGGCGTTTGCCGCGGTTCGCAACTACCCGGGCCGGTTCGCGATCATGGGCTCGGTGCCGCTCGATCGGCCGGAATCTCGCGCACGCATCGCCCGCTGGCGAGAACAACCGGGCATGCTCGGCCTGCGGTACGGGTTCCTCGGCGATCCCGCACGACAATGGCTGCACGATGGCACCCTCGACTGGCTTTGGGCGGAAGCCGAAGATGCCGGTGTCCCGATTGCCGCGCTGGCGACGGATTCGCTGACGGCACTTGGCCGCATCGCCGAGCGCCACCCCCGGCTTCGCCTGACGATCGATCATTTGGGCGGCAGAGGCGGTCTGACCACGCTGAAGGACGCCGCTGCCATGACCCACATGCCGGAGCTTCTGGCGCTGGCGAAATTCCCCAACGTGGCGGTCAAGGCGACCGGCGCACCGGGCTATTCCAGCGAAGCCTATCCGTTCCCCGCGATGCACACCTATCTGCGGCAGATCTATGATGCGTTCGGTCCGCACCGAATGTTCTGGGGCACCGACATCACCAAGATGCCCTGCTCCTGGCGCCAGTGCGTGACGATGTTCACCGAGGAGCTGCCGTGGCTCAGCGACGGGGACAAGGCGCTGATCATGGGTGAGGCGCTTTGCGCCTGGTGGGGCTGGGACCGCACCGCCTGACTGCCGGAACACACACGAAAAAAGGAAATTCCGAATGAAGACGAACTCAAAGGGCAAGCAGGTCGCCGTGGTGATCGGCGCCACCTCCAAGTGGCAGTCGGACGGCCGCATGACCGCGCTGGCGCACGGCAAGACCGTGGACGACAGCGAGTTGCCGGTCGGCGTGCGCTGGGGCGTCGGGGGCGCCATCGCGCAGAAATTCGCCAAGGAGGGTTTCTTCACCGTGCTGACGACCCGCACCGAGGCCAATGCCGCGGGGCTGGCGGCGGCTATCCGGGAACAGGGCGGCGAGTGCATGATTGTCGAGCTGGACCTCAGCTCGCAGGCTTCCATCTCCGGCGCCTTCGCCACGATCCGCAGCGAGGCCGGCGATCCGGACGTGCTGATCTACAACGCGGGCTATCTGGAAGGCCGCGACCTTCCGCCCGAGAAGGAACTGCTCGAATACATCCCGGTGGAGATGTTTGACGCCACCCAGCACATCGCCTGCCGCGGTCCCTTTCTTGTCGCCAAGGAAGTATTGCCGGCGATGCGCAAGAAAGGCGAAGGGTCGTTTTTGTTTTCCAACAACTCCAGTTCGCTGCGCGGGCGCAAGCGGATGACCGGTCAGTCGCTGTACTACCCCAGGGTGATGATGCGCACGCTGGCGCAGGTGCTTACCGAGGAATATTCCGAGCACGGCATACACGTGGCCAATGTGGTGATCGACGGGACCATCGATTCCCCCGGCACCCGGGCGATGCCGCGCAATCAGAATCGCCCCGATCTGATCATCAACCCGGTCAAGATCGCCGAGGCGTTCTACTACCTGCACACCCAAGACCGGTCGTGCTGGACGCACGAGCTTCAGCTCACCCCATTTTCGACCAAGCCGAGCTACTGACACCGCGGGGAAGGGTCCGCTGTCACACCGCCCAGCGGTCGGCAGGCCCGTCGTGTCAGGGGTCATCGCTCATTGACAGCAGGGTCGCATTGCCGCCCGAGGCGGTGGTGTCGACCGATACCGTGCGCTCGGTCGCGAAGCGGTGCAGATACCGGGGCCCACCGGCCTTCGGCCCGGTGCCGGAAAGCCGCTCGCCGCCGAACGGCTGAACCCCGACCACGGCGCCGATCATGTTGCGATTGACATAGGAGTTGCCGACGCCGAGCCGGCCGAGAATATGCTGCACAGTCGCGTCGATGCGGCTGTGAATACCGAGCGTGAGGGCGTAACCGGTCGCCTCGACTTCGTCGAGCACGGCATCGAGCCGGTCGGCCTGCCAGCGAATGACGTGCAGGACCGGGCCAAAGACCTCGCCGTCAAGCCGCCCGGCACGGTCGATCTCGTAGGCGCGCGGAGCAAAGAAAGTTCCGTGTTCCGTCGCCGCCGGCAGCGTGCATTGGAACAATAGGCGGCCTTCCCGCGCCATCCGGTCGGCATGGCGCTGCAGCGCGGCCTGGGCATCGACATCGATTACCGGGCCGATATCGGTGGCGAGCAGCGCCGGATCGCCGATCGTCAGTTCGGCCATCGCCCCGGCCAGCATCGGCAATAGCCGCTCGGCGATGTCGTCCTGGACATAGAGGAGGCGCAGCGCCGAGCAGCGTTGGCCGGCGCTGTCGAAAGCAGAGGTCAGGACATCGGCGACGACCTGCTCGGCAAGGGCCGACGAGTCGACAATCATCGCATTCTGTCCGCCGGTTTCGGCGATCAGCGGGACGATCGGGCCGGGCCGCTCGGCAAGGGCGAGGTTGATCGCGCGGGCGGTCTCGGTCGAGCCGGTGAAGGCGATGCCGGCGACCCGGCGGTCGGCAACGAGGGCGGCTCCGATGGTCCCGCCGGGGCCCGGCAGTAGATGAAGGACATCGCCGGGGATCCCGGCCGCCAGGAGGTGCCGAACCGCCGCGGCGGCGATGAGCGGGGTCTGCTCGGCGGGTTTGGCGACCACGGCATTGCCGGCGGCAAGCGCCGCGGCGATCTGGCCGGTGAAAATC
>DASQGR010000110.1:0-12604 GCA_035632515.1 Allostellaceae bacterium
CACGATCCAGCCATGGGTGCCAGCGACGAGAAAGCCGAAGATGGCGATTTCGACGGTCAGCAGGATGAGGGTGTATGCCTTTACCCGGCAGCGGGTCAGCCAGTCGCCGCTGCGCCACTGCGCGATCCATCGTACCGGAACTGCCGTCATGCCTTGCCGCCTTGCGTCCGGAACTGCCCGAATGCGGCAAGGTAGAGGGCCGCGTCTAGGAAATGGTTAACTTTCGGTGGCGAGGCGAGGTCGAAGCCCGCCGGTGCTGCACCGCAGCGTTAACGTTCTGTTGTTGCAGAACCCGCCAGAATGTCGGGCATGCCGGCAGCACCTCGTCCCAAAGCCTGCGTCGCGGCGATCGGCTCGGCCGTTCCGGCGGCGGAGAGCGCGGTGGATCGACGGCATCGGGCGAATAATTTTGATTTCCTGCGCCTTATCGGCGCGGTTCTCGTCATTTACGGGCACGCCTATCCGGTTACCGGTTCAGCATCTCCCGTCTTCGCCGCGAACGGCGTGGGTACCATCGGGGTCAAGATATTCTTTGTCATCAGCGGCTATCTGGTTGCGCAAAGCTGGCTGCGAGACCGAGATCTGTGCCGCTTTTTGTTGCGTCGATCCCTGCGGATTTTTCCTGCACTGGGCGTTGTTTTGCTGTTGAGCGTCGCTGTCCTCGGACCCTTGATGACGACGCTGTCGTTGACCGCCTATGTTCAGCACCCCGAAACCCTGTTTTATTTTCGTAATTTCGCCCTTTACGTCAATTATGACTTACCTGGCGTTTTTGAGCAGAACCCCGTTCCCTCTGCGGTAAATGCCAGTTTATGGAGTCTGCCGGCCGAATTCTCCATGTATCTGTTAACCCCTATTTTATTATCCCGGGTATTTAACCGGAAGAGATTTAGTTTCCTTATGTTGATGCTGATTTTTTCCGGATTGAGCATCCTGTTAATATTTATATTCCCGCGACAGGAGCCGTGGTTCATTTATGCAACGAATGCGTGGTCGTGGCTGGAGGTCGCTCCGTATTTTGTGATCGGCGTCGCCTTCGCGGTCTGTGAATTGGAGTGGCTGACAAATATTTACCTAGCGTTTGTCGGGATACTCATGTTGGCGATTGTTGACGTCGATGCCAGTGTAAAGCAATCGATGTTGATGTTTATCCTTCCCTATGCCTGTTTGTCCTTTGGTCTCGGCCATACTCCGTTGTTTGAAAGAATTACGCGCGGGAACGATTTGTCTTATGGGATTTTTCTGTTCGGCTTCCCGGTGCAGCAAGCCATAACCGCGATGGCCGGCGCGCAGATCGGTCCCTGGGCCAATTGTCTTGCGTCGCTCACGGTGTGTATCGGCCTGGCTCATCTCTCGTGGAATTTCATCGAGCGCCCGATGGTCAGGCGCAAGCCGGGCGGTGGAAACCTCGCGCCCAGCGCTGGCGCGGCGGCAGTCGTAACCCGATGAAAAACCCGGCGAATGTCATCGCGAGCCGGGGGCGCGCGGAAAGGCCGGTTGCGGGCGTCGCGCCGGCTCGTTCGCGCTGGCGCCCCGATGCCGGGACCGCGATCCTGTTCTGGCTGATCCCGGCCGCGCTCTACTATGCATTCCTGCTGAGCGCCGGGAGCCCGGGCCTGTTCGCGCCGGTCAATTTCGGACTGACCTTCAACAGCATGCTGCTGCACATGCTGCAAGGGCGCTTCGATGTCGACCCGGCGGCGATCGGCCCCGAAGGGTATTTGCGCGACGGCTCGGTCTACGCCTATTTCGGCGTGTTTCCGGCGTTGTTCCGGGCTGCGTTCTTGTGGCTGCCAGGGTTCGCCCGGACCGATTTTACCCGGATCGCCTGCCTCGTCGCGGTTGTGGCGATGGCGTTGTTCAAGCTGATGTCGGTGCGGCTGATGTGGCGTCGGGCAGGCGCGCAGGCGTCCTCGTCGTTATTGGCGCTGCTCGCCGCCGCGATCCTGGTGAGCGGGCCGCAAATCGAGTTTCTCCGGCCGTCGATCTACCAGGAGGTGGAGCTGTGGGCCGGCGCGATGGCCGCCGCTTTCGTCTATCTGTTTCTGCGCGGGCTCAACCAAGGCGGCGGGTTCACGTCCCGGCTGCTGGCGGCGATGGCGGCGGCCGCCGGCCTGGCGTTGCTGACCCGCGTATCGATGGCGCTCGGCCTTTATGTGGCGGTGGGGGCAATCTGGCTGGGCGAAGCGTGGCGGGCATCCAGGGCGCGACAGTGGCCCATCGGCCTGGTCGCGCCTGCGGTGATCCTCGCCGGGTTTGTCGGGGTCACGGCGCTGATCAATTTCGAGCGCTGGGGCAACCCGCTCGTCTTTGCCGATTTCACCAAATCGCTGATCCTCGACCAGTACCCCGACCGGCTCGCCCGGCTGCAACGTTACGGCGAGTTCAACCTCGCCCGGATCGGTTACGGTATCGGCTACTATTTTGCCCCGTTCTGGGCACTGCGCGACGGCGCCGGCCAATTGCTGTGGTCGGGGTTCGAGGACGGCTTTGCCGATTGTTGCGTCGAATTGCCGCCGGGCAGCTTTCTTGTCTCCGATCCGCTGCTGATCGGACTTGGCGTGTTCGGTCTCGCACACGCTTTCCGCAAAGGCGTGGAGCGGCGCGATCTCCTGCTCGCTGCGGCGCTCGGACTGGCCGTGCCGTGGCTGTTGATGCTGACGGCGTTCGCCATGTCCTTCCGCTATCGCATTGAGTTCTATCCGCTGATCGAGCTGTTCGCGTTTCTCGGCTTCGCCCGGCTCGCGGCAAGGCCGACGGCGCGCGCAACCGCGCCGGTCGCCCTCGGGGCCTTTGCCGGCATCGTCACCGCGCATGCCTTTTGGCTGCTCTACATGCTGTCGCCCTTCGGCCCGGCCGGGCAGCGGATGGGCGCGCAAGGCATCGTCGAGCTCTACGCCTCGCTATTCCGCTAGGCTGTCCGATCGATCAGCGCGGCTGCTTCGGCGACCTGATGCCCGTCGCGCGGCGGAAGCAGGAAAAGCGAGCGCCAGTCCCGCACCCGGCGAAACTCGATAAAGCGATAGGTCAGCCCGGAGATCGCCAAGGTCACCGCCAGAAACAGCGCGAGGCTGGCCGCCACTTGGGGGAGGGTCGCCGCAGCGCGGTCGGGTGCCAGCCACCGCAACAGCGGCCAATGCCACAGGTAAAGGCTGTAGCACATCATGCCGACGACCTGCAGCGGGCGCCAGGCGAGCGCCGCGGCCAGCCGCGAGCCCGGCGCCAGCGCGGCGACAAGGATCCCGATCAACCCAGCATCGAGCATATCGACGAGCCAAGCCCGGTTGAGCGGGGCGATGATTCCACGGAGCACGAGGTCGAAGCCGATCCAGGCGAGCACGACCAGCGCCAGCCCGCCCAGGGCATAGAGGGCAGTGCGCCGCGGCAGCAATCCCCGCACAACGGCGCGAGCCATCGCCATGCCGAGCACGAACTCGTCGATCCGGCAGAAAATGCCGTCGCTGTTGAAGGTGGGCCCCTGCAATGCCGGCGAGCGCCAGATCCCCACCAGTCGGGCCGCCAGCGCCACGATCAGGATCGCGGCGACAAAGCGGGCGATGCCCCAGCGCCGCAAACCAGCCACCAGAAGCGGAAACATGGCGCTGAAGGCGATTTCGAGCCCGATCGACCACAATGCGATGTTGAAGGACGGTCCGAAATAATGGGCGTTGAACACGTAGCCGAAGCTCAGCACCCATAGCAGTTCGCCCAGATCGGCGGCGTTCGCATCGACGAGCGCGAGGACCCACGCTGCGATGACGGCGATGTAGAACAACGGCAGCAGACGCCGGCAGCGTCTGCGGTAGAACCTGGTTCTATCGTCGGCCGTGCGCATCCCCCCGTTGTCGCCGGCATAGGGGAGGAACAGCACAAACCCAGACAGGATGAAAAACAGGTTCACCCCGGTCCAGCCGTTGGTCAGCAGCGGCGATGCCGATACCGCCACGCCATAGACCCTTAGCGTGAGGGCGTCCGGTGCCAGCATTCCGGTCAGGACATGCTGGAGGATGACTGCCGCGATCGCGAGCCCGCGCAGCCCATCGACGGCCGCCAGCCGATAGCCGCGCGCCGCGGTCGTGGCGGCGGCGTTGGAGTGCAGAGCGACGGCGGACATCCGCCGCAGTGTGCGGCGGTATCGACAACGGAACGTTAACGCCCAAGCCGGCGCTTGCGGCGATTGCCAAGACGCCCGATCTTTGGGTACTTGGCTTGACGAATTCACCCTGGGAGTGTCGATGCCTTCCTTGCAGCCGGTACGCGGCACGCAGGATTTATTGCCCGATGCGGCGCGGCGCCACCGCCGGGTCGGCGAGACCGCGCGCCAGGCCGCCGCGCTTTACGGGTTCGACGAGATCGCCACGCCGATCTTCGAGTTCACCGAGGTTTTTGCGCGGCCGATCGGCGAGCATACCGATATCGTCGCCAAGGAGATGTATTCGCTGAAGGATCGCGGCGGCGAAGACCTCAGCCTGCGGCCGGAGAACACGGCCGGGGTGGTCCGCGCGGTGCTGTCCAACGCGCTGACGCAATCGACGCCGCTCAAATTCTTCTATAGCGGCCCGATGTTCCGCTACGAGCGGCCGCAAAAGGGGCGGTTCCGGCAATTCCACCAGATCGGGGTCGAACTGCTCGGTGTGGCGCAGGCGCAGGCCGATATCGAAGTCATCGCCCTCGGCCACCGCATCCTCAAGGAGCTCGGGATCGGCCAGCGGGTGGTGCTGGAGCTGCACACGCTCGGCGATCCACAAAGCCGCGCCGCGTATCGCCAGGCGCTCATTGCCTATTTCTCGGCGCGACGGTCCGAATTGTCGGAGGATAGCCGGCGCCGGCTCGACACCAACCCGCTGCGCATCCTCGACTCGAAAGACCCGGGAGATATTCGCATCAATACCGACGCGCCGCCGTTCGATCGCCACCTCAACGACGGTTCGCGCGAGTTCTTCGCGTCGGTGCGCGACGGGCTCGACCGGCTCGGAATCGCCTATCGCCTGAACCCGCGGCTGGTGCGCGGGCTCGACTATTACTGCCATACCGTCTTCGAATTCGTCACCACCGATCTCGGCGCGCAGGGAACGGTGCTGGCCGGCGGGCGCTATGACGGCCTGGTCGAGCTGATGGGCGGGCCGGCGATGGCCGGGGTCGGCTGGGCCGCTGGGATCGAGCGGCTGGCGCTGCTCATCGACGAGCCGCCAAAGCCGGAGCGGCCGATCGCACTGGTGCCGATCGGCGATCAGGCCGAGGCCACCGCCCTGGCGCTCGCCGAGGAGTTGCGCAGTGCCGGCCTTGTCGTTGATTTTGGCTATTCGGGCAATCTGCAGCGCCGGATGCGACGGGCCGATCGGATCGGCGCCCGCGCCGCGGTACTGTTCGGTACCGACGAGCTTGCGGCCGGCAGATTGACGTTGCGGGATTTTGATAGTGGCGAGCAGAGCGCCGTGCCGCGTGACGAACTGGCGGCGCGGCTCAAGGCGTTGACGGCATGAGCATGGACGCCGCGCTCGAATCCCGTCTCGACCAGCTCGTTCGCCGCCACGGCGAGCTTGGCGAAGCCCTGGCCGGAGCGGGTATCTCGGGCAGCGACTTCGTCAAATTGTCGAAGGAATACAGCGAGCTGTCGCCGATCGTCGAGGTCATCTCCGCGTTGCGCCAGGCGCAGACGGATATGGAGGCGGCGACCGAGATGGCCGGCGCCGGCGGTGATCCTGAAATGAAGGCGATGGCCGAGGAGGAAATACAAACGCTGCGCGAGCAGCTGCCCGAGCTGGAAATGCGGGTCAAGTTGTCGCTCGTCCCCAAGGATGCTGACGACGAGCGCAACGCGATCCTTGAGGTGCGCGCCGGCACCGGCGGGGAGGAGGCGGCGCTGTTCGGCGCCGATCTGTTTCGCATGTACCAGCGCTATGCGGCGTTGAAGGGCTGGAAATTCGAACTGATGGATTTGTCAGAGACCGGGCTCGGCGGGTTCAAGGAGGCGACCGCCTCGATCACCGGGCGCGGCGTCTTTGCCCGGCTCAAATTCGAAAGCGGCGTGCACCGCGTGCAACGGGTGCCCGAGACCGAGGCGAGCGGCCGCATCCACACTTCGGCGGCAACCGTCGCGGTGATGCCCGAGGCCGAGGAAATCGACATCACCATCGACGACAAGGACCTGCGGATCGACGTCTACCGCTCCAGCGGCCCCGGCGGCCAGTCGGTCAACACCACCGACAGCGCGGTCAGGATCACCCATATCCCGACCGGGCTTGTCGTGATCCAGCAGGACGAGAAATCCCAGCACAAGAACAAGGCGAAGGCGCTCAAGGTATTGCGCGCCCGGCTCTACGAGATGGAGCGGCAGGCCCGCGACTCGGCGCGTGCTGCGGACCGCAAGAGCCAGGTGGGCAGCGGCGACCGTTCGGAACGCGTGCGCACCTACAATTTCCCGCAAGGGAGGGTCACCGACCACCGCATCAACCTGACCCTCTACAAGATCGACAAAGTGCTGTCGGGCGAAGCGCTCGACGAGATCGTCGATGCGCTGACCGCGGCGGACACGGCCGAGCGCCTGTCTGCGGTGGAATAGCTTTATTCGCCCTCTGCGCTTTGACCCGGCCAAGGCCGGTGATGAACGGACCGCGTGATGGCTGCCGCTGAAGATTCCTGAATGACTCCCCCCGATACGATCGGCTCGACGGTCGGCGATGTCGCGGCGGCGCTGACCGCGGCGGGGTTCGACGAGCCGCGGCGGCGGGCGCGCCGGCTGGTCGCGGCGGCGCTCGGCGTCTCGGCGGCCGAGGTGTTTTCCCAGCTCGACCGGATGATCCCGGCGGCCGATTCCGAAAGGGTCGCGGAGCTGCTGACGCGCATGCTGCGGCACGAGCCGCTGAGCCGCATCCTCGGACGCCGCGAGTTCTGGGGGCTCGAATTCCACCTGTCCGCCGACACGCTCGATCCCCGTCCGGAGACCGAGACCGTTGTCGAGGCGGTGTTGGCGCGGCTTACCGAGCGGACGCGGCCTTATCGCTTTCTCGACCTCGGCACCGGCAGCGGCTGCCTGCTGTTGTCGTTGCTGGCGGAATTTCGCGCGGCAAGCGGGGTGGGCGTCGACCGCGCGCCTGGCGCGGTGCTGGCCGCGCGCGCCAATGCCGTGCGGCTCGGGCTGGCGGCGCGAGCCGCGTTCGTGGTCGGCGATTGGGCGGCCGCCCTGGCAGGCGCCTTCGATGCGATCGTCGCCAATCCGCCCTATATCGCCACCGGCGACATCGCCGCCTTGCCGCGCGAAGTCAGGGATTTCGACCCGCATCGCGCGCTCGACGGCGGACCGGACGGGCTTGACGCCTATCGCGCCATCGCAGCCGTCTTGCCGCGCTTGCTCGCGCCGGGCGGGGTATTTGCCGCGGAGATCGGCCAGGGCCAGGAAGGCGCGGTGGCGGCTTTGCTGGCCGGCCGGGGATTGGCGATCGACGAGGTGGTACCGGATCTGGCCGGGATTCCGCGCTGTGTCGTTGCCCGTCCGAGACGCTAAGAAAACGGTTGGAACCGCGTCGCGCCCCGCCTACAGTGAGTGAATAAATCGAATCAATGGATCGTTGATGGTTCGACGGGGTCGAAAATGCCGCCGAGCAGACTGAGTCTGTGGCACCCTTCGGGGTGTTGACACCAGGCGGCCGCACGATGGTCCAATAGGGTCCACCGCGACAAGACAGGTGACATGAGACCACAGAACAAGCGATCACGCGGCCGCAATGGCGGCGGCAGCCCGTTTCACAACAGCAGCAACCGTCCGCGCCCGCCTCAGCGGTCCCAGACTTTCGACAGCAACGGCCCCAGCGTCAAAATCCGCGGCAACGCTTATCAGGTGTTCGAGCGTTACCTGGCGCTGGCCCGCGAGGCGCAGTCGAGCGGCGACCGCATCGCCGCCGAAAACTTCTTTCAGCATGCCGAGCATTATTTCCGGGTGATGAACGCGGCCGGCGAGGGCTTTCAGGGCCAGCCGCGGCCGCCGCAGACCCCTGTCGACGGCGATCTCGCGCCCGGCGAGGGCGAGCAGCCCGAAGACGAGCGTCAGGTGCAGGTGCAGCACGCACCGCCGCCGCCTCCACCGCCGCCGATGGCCGACGACGACCAGCTCCCGTCCTTTATCACCGGACGACAGGATTAGCTCACCCAGCCAGCGGACTTCCCCGCGGGAATTTGCTGCTTCACAGGGTGTTTGTCCGGGCTTGAGCGGCCTCGGCGGCACTCCCATATCCTCGGGTGAAGGGCTGCTGGACCTGCCTGATGGGGGGTCGGGGCAGTCGGTTCACCGGAGGCAAGCCCCATGGAACTCGAGAAATACACCGAGCGGTCGAAGGGATTTATCCAGGCCGCGCAGAACCTGGCGTTGCGCAGCGGTCATCAGCGGCTGACGGCGGAGCATCTGCTCAAGATCCTGCTCGACGACAAGGAGGGCCTGAGCGCCAACCTGATCCGCGCTGCCGGCGGCGATCCGCAAGTGGCGCTGGCGGCGGTCGAGGCCGAGCTCAATCGCCAGCCCAAGGTCGAGGGCAGCGGCGCCGGCCAGGTCTATATGAGCCCGGAACTGGCGCGGGTGTTCGATCAGGCGGAGAAGGTCGCCGAGAAGGCCGGCGACAGCTTTGTCACCGTCGAGCGCCTGCTGCTCGCCCTGACGATGGCCAAGGAGCTGCCCGCCGGCAAGGCGCTCGCCAATGCCGGGATCAATCCGCAAAACCTCAATGCCGCGATCGAGGCGGTGCGCAAGGGCCGCAAGGCCGACAGCGCCTCGGCCGAGGACAGCTACGACGCGCTGAAGAAATATGCCCGCGACCTGACCGCGGTGGCGCGGGAGGGCAAGCTCGACCCGGTGATCGGCCGCGACGAGGAGATCCGCCGCACCATCCAGGTTCTGTCGCGCCGCACCAAGAACAACCCGGTGCTGATTGGCGAGCCGGGGGTGGGCAAGACCGCGATCGTCGAGGGGCTGGCGCTGCGCATCGTCAACGGCGACGTCCCCGAAAGCCTCAAGAACAAGCGGCTCCTGGCGCTCGACCTCGGCGCGCTGGTGGCCGGCGCCAAGTATCGCGGCGAGTTTGAGGAGCGGCTAAAGGGCGTGCTTTCCGAGATCACCGCGGCGGCCGGGGACATCGTTCTCTTTATCGACGAGCTGCACACCCTGATCGGCGCCGGCAAGGCGGAGGGCGCGATGGACGCCTCCAACATGCTGAAGCCGGCCCTGGCCCGCGGCGAGCTGCACTGCGTCGGCGCGACGACGCTCGACGAATACCGCAAGCATATCGAGAAGGACGCGGCGCTGGCGCGGCGCTTCCAGCCGGTGTTTGTCAGCGAGCCGTCGGTCGAGGACACGATCTCGATCCTGCGCGGGATCAAGGAGAAGTACGAGCTGCACCACGGGGTGCGCATCACCGACGGTGCGATCGTCGCCGCGGCGACCCTGTCGAACCGCTACATCACCGACCGCTTTCTGCCCGACAAGGCCATCGACCTGATGGACGAGGCCGCCTCGCGCCTGCGCATGGTCGTCGACTCGAAGCCGGAGGAAATCGACGAGCTCGACCGCCGCATCATGCAGCTCAAAATCGAGCGCGAGGCGTTGAAGAAGGAGGACGACCCGGCCTCGAAAGACCGGCTGGGCAAGCTGGTCAAGGAATTGGAGGAGCTGGAGCAGGAATCGGCCGAGCTGACCGCCCAATGGCAGGCCGCGAAGGGCAAGCTCGCCGATGCGCAAAAGCTCAAGGAGCAGCTCGACCAGGCCCGTGCCGAGCTCGACGCGGTCCAGCGCGCCGGCAATTGGAGGCGCGGCGGGGAGTTGACCTACGGGGTGATCGCGGAGCTCGAACGCAAGATCGCCGCGGCTGAGGCATCGGGCGGAGGGCGCATGCTGGAAGAGGCGGTGACGCCCGAACATATTGCCGGGATCGTGTCGCGGTGGACCGGCATTCCGGTCGACAAGATGCTGTCGGGCGAGCGCGAGAAGCTGCTCAGGATGGAGGAGAACCTCGGCCGCCGGGTGATCGGGCAGAACGAGGCGGTGGTCGCGGTGTCGAACGCGATCCGCCGCGCCCGCGCCGGGTTGCAGGACCCCAACCGGCCGATCGGCTCGTTCCTGTTCCTCGGACCCACCGGCGTCGGCAAGACCGAGCTGACCAAGGCGCTCGCCGAATTCCTGTTCGACGACGAGAGCGCGATGGTCCGCATCGACATGTCGGAATACATGGAAAAGCATACCGTCTCGCGGCTGATCGGCGCGCCGCCGGGTTACGTCGGCTATGACGAGGGCGGCTCCTTGACCGAGGCGGTGCGTCGCCGGCCGTACCAGGTGATCCTGTTCGACGAGGTCGAGAAGGCGCATCCGGACGTGTTCAACGTGCTGCTGCAAGTCCTCGACGACGGGCGGCTTACCGACGGCCAGGGGCGCACGGTCGATTTTCGCAACACCCTCATCGTGCTGACCTCGAACCTCGGCAGCGAGGCGATCGCCAGCCTGCCGGACGATGCCGATATCGAGCAGGCGCGCCCGGCGGTGATGGAGGCGGTGCGCCATGCCTTCCGGCCGGAATTTCTCAACCGGCTCGACGAGATCCTGCTGTTCCGCCGGTTGTCGCGCGACGACATGACCGGGATTGTCGAGATCCAGCTCGGACGGCTGCGCCAGTTGCTGGCCGACCGCAAGATCGTGCTCGACATCGATCCCAAGGCCAGCGAGTGGCTCGGCGCCGCCGGCTACGATCCGGTCTACGGCGCGCGGCCGCTGAAGCGGGTGATCCAGCGCGAGCTGCAAAACCCGCTGGCGCAGCAGATCCTCGAAGGCAAAATCCCCGACGGCGCCACGGTCAGGATCACCGCCAGCCCGCTCGGCCTGGTCATCGGCGAGGCCACACCAGCCGCAGCCGCAGCCTAGGCCCAAGCCGCAAGACGCAAAAAGAGGCGTGGGAAGCATTTCCCACGCCTCTTTCTCTTGGGGGAGGCTACAGCTTCGTGGAAATCGTGTTGAACGTCGTCGACAGGCTTTTGCCGACATTGGTGATGGTGCTGATCGCGGCAAGCGCGATCAAGGCGGCAATCAGCCCATACTCGATCGCCGTGGCGCCGGTTTCATCGCGAAGCAAATTCTTGAAGACGCGGACCATGGGCGATCTCGACCGAGGGGCATGACAGTATGGTTACCGCGGGTGCGATTAACTTATGGTAAACGCGGAGGTGGGCGGCAAGGCCCGGCGCGTCGTGAGGGAGTGAAGCGTGGTGGCTGAAGGCGGGTCTGCGGCAAATACCGGGATCGGCCAACCGATCCGGCGGCGCCAAGACCACCGCCTGCTCACCGGGCAGGGCCGCTTCGGTGACGATTTGAGCTTGCCGGGGCAGGTCCACGCCTACCTGCTGCGCTCGCCGCATGCCCACGCCGAGATCGCCGGCATCGATACCGGCGCCGCCGGTGCGGCGCCCGGCGTCGTCGCCGTGCTGACCGCGGCCGACTACATCGCCGACGGGAACCGGCCGATGGCGCATGCTCCGGCCTCGACCAGCCCCCCGGATATCCGGCTCGACAATACCGACGGATCGGCGATTGAGGCGCCTCACCAGATGCCGCTGGCCGCGGAACGGGCGAGGTTTGTCGGCGAGCCGGTTGTCCTTGTCGTCGCGGAGACCCTGGCTCAGGCGAAGGACGCCGCCGAGCTGATTGCGGTCGATTACCGCCCGCTGCCGGGGGTAACCCTGGCGCCGGCAGCGGCGGCGGCGCAGGCGCCGCGCGTTTGGGAGCCACGGGCCTCGAATGTCGTCGTCGACGCGATGGTCGGCGACGGCGCGGCGACCGAGGCGGCGTTTGCCCGGGCTGCGCATGTCGCGCGGCTGCAGACCCATGTGCAGCGGGTCACCGGGGTGCCGATGGAGGCGCGCACCGCACTTGCCGAATACGATCCGGCGAGCGGCCGGTACACGCTTTACGCCGGCGGCGGCGGGGTCGGTCGGCCAAGGCGCGACGTCGCCCACATGCTGGCAATCGACGAGTCGCGGCTGCGCGTCGTCGCCTACGACGTCGGCGGCAATTTCGGCACCCGCAACAATACATATCCCGAACTGGCGTTGTGCTGCTGGGCGGCGCGGCGCATCGGCCGGCCGGTCAAGTATCTGTGTGAGCGCAGCGAGGCGCTGCTCACCGATTACCAGGGCCGCGACCTGACCGTCGAAGCCGAGCTGGCGCTGGACCGGGACGGCAATTTTCTCGCTCTGCGCGCCTCCAACCTCAGCAATGTCGGCGCCTATGCGGCCTCGTTCGTGCCGCTGACCAAAGGCACTGAGCTGATGTCGAGCCTCTACCGCACCCCGGCGGCCAGGGCGCGGGCGCGCGCGGTGTTCAGCAACACGCCCCCGACGGCGCCCTATCGCAGCGCCGGGCGGCCCGAGGTGATGTTCGTGATGGAGCGGCTTATCGACCGGGCGGCGCGCGAATTCGGTTTCGACCGGGTAGCGCTGCGCCGTCGCAATCTTATCCCCGAGGCGGCGCTGCCATACCCGAACCCGTTCGGCATGACCTATGACAGTGGCGCGTATGAGGCGATCCTCGACCGGACGCTGGCTTTGGCCGACTGGGACGGGTTTCCGGCGCGCC
>DASQGR010000111.1:0-6903 GCA_035632515.1 Allostellaceae bacterium
CCAGCTTCGGCTCCCCCGGCTGAGCCTGGGCTTGGGCTTGGGCCGGCGGCGGTGGCGGCGGCTTGGTCTCGGTGGTCGGGGTTTCCGGACGCTTGTTCGACAAGGCGCCGGGAATGCCGATCGGCTGGTCGCCTTCCGCCCCGCGGATATGGACGGTCTCGTCCTGGCTTACCACGTGGCTGTCGCCGTATTTGACGTGGCTTTCCTTGGTCTGCGAGAAGTCGACTTCCGCGTCTGACGAAACCCGGAAATTCCCGCGGCCGAGGACCGGCGCCAGGAGGTCGGTGATCAGCCCCTCGTAGCGGCGGTTGATCTCGCGGGTGATCTCGAACTGCTGCGGCGCCTGCTGCAGCCCGTCCTTTCCGGTGGTGAGGACGGCGCCGCTCTGGTCGACGACGGTGACATTGTCGCGCGCCAGCCCCGGCACGCTCGACGCCACGATGCCGACGATGCCCTCGACCTGGGAGCGGCTGAGCTGGCTCCCCGGCCGCAGCCGCACCAGCACCGAGCCGCTCGGCTTCGGCGAGTCGCCGAGAAAATCGGTTCGCTTCGGGATCGCCAGCGTCACCTTGGCCGAGACGACGCCGTCGACCTCGCCGACCGTGCGCGACAGCGCCGCCTCGATGCCGCGCACATAATGCACCTGCTCGACAAACGGGCTGACGCCGAGGCTCTGATTGTCCAGGATGGCCCACTCGTCGGCATCGCGCTTGGCGACGCCACGGACCGCCAGCTGCAGCCGGGCGCGGCCGACATCGGCGGCCGGCACCTGGATGACCCGGCCGCCCTCGGTGATGCGGTAGGCAATGTTGAGCTTCTGCAACTCGGCGATGGCGCGCCCGCCCTCCTCGCCGGAGAGCCCGGCATAGAGCACCGCGTAGCTCGAACCCCACGACCACAGCACCGCGACCGCGATCGCCGTCGCCGCCACCGCGCCGCCGCCGATCATGACGAGGCGGTTGCGGGCGCCGAGCAGCGGCCTCACCCGCGCCAGCAGGGTCTGTGGTGTGATCCCGTCGAGAAACGCCACCTTTCACCCGTGTCGTTCGTCAGACCTGCATGTTCATGACATTGCTGTAGGCGGCGACGACCTTGTCGCGGACGCCTGCGGCCATCTGCAGCGCCAGGTTCGCCTGCTCGAGCGAGACCATCACGTCGCTCAACGGAATGCTTTGGTCGCCCGCGGCAAAGGCCTTGGCCTGGGTATTGGCGTGGGCGAGCGTGTCGTCGAGCCGCCCCAGCGCCGAATGCAGCGCCTGAGAAAAACTGGGCGTCGCCCCGGTCGCCACATCGGCGCCGCCGACCGGGTTCGGCAGCAGTTGGCTCGACGGTGGCGCAGCGGCAGCCCCGGCGAGGGACTGCAAATCGCTCAACGCCGCATTCATCGCGGCGATCGGGTCGATCACCGCGCCCTCGCAGGCGCATGAACCGGGCGATGGGCGAGCTGACGCCGCTGTGCGAGAAAGGCCAACCGGGCAAGAGCCTCTTCGGTTTCGACCGGGATCTCGCTGAGTTCTGCCTGGACGTTGCAGCCGCCGGCATCGTCGGCGACGGCGCTCGATACCCGGCCATAGAGCACGACCGGCTCGAGGAAGACCGGGTCGAAATAGAGCTTGATCCGCAGCCATTCGTCGGGCCGCAGCGACAATGGCGACTGCCACGCCATGCGGGTCACGCCGATCTCGATGTCGCGAACCGGCGGCAGGGCGACATCGCGATAGGACAGCCGGCCAAGCATCTCGATGGCGATGTCGAGCTTGATGCGCAACGGCGCGAGCGCCTCGGCGAGGCGCTCATCCGACGGGCGCTGCGCCGCGTCGAGGTCGCCCCCGTGCAGCAGGAAGTTAAGGATATTGGTGTTCGACAGGGCCACCATCTCGCGGTCTTCGGGCGAGGGGGCGCGGTCGAGCGCCTCCCACGACACCGGAAGCGCCAGGCGACTCAAGAAGATCGGGCGGTCCGACATGATCCCTCAAAGGGCTCGCCAAGGCGTCGGCATCGCGCGATCCTCCGGCATGATGACAGGCCTCCAACATCCGCATCTCGTCAAAAAACTTTCACTTGACGAAAAAAGGAAATACCGCAACTCCTATTTACCTGCGCCCAAGACCTTTGGCAAGCCGTTAAAGCGAACAATGCTCGACGACACCATCGTTTGACGATTTGACGCAGGGCAAATGCGCGCCATGTCGAGGCCGAATAAAACCGGCGGCGCCAGTCCGGATATTTTTAGGGAAAGGCCACCGGAGCGCACCGCGCGCGGAATGCTTACCGCCGCCGGCAGCGGGCGGCGGACGCTGATTACAGGGTGTTGACTAAAGCCTCAGCCGCGGGTGGCGCGAGGCGGCGGGCTTTCGCCGTTGCGACGGCCGACGGGCTCGCGCGGATCCGGCCAGTCGCTGCCATAGCCTTGACCGACAAAGGCCAGGAAACCGCCGTTGTCGACCGCGGCGGCGCACATCATTCCGAGCATGTTGACGGTGCGGCAAGCCGGGCACGTCACTGCTTTGGCGCGCTCGGTGTAGAGTTTGAGCATGTGGGTCGGGTTCATCGCCGGCAGAAAATCGCCCGCACCGGAGATAAATGCAAAAAATTTGATAGTTAATTGAACTGATTTAACTGGTCATTTGGCGGATAAGCCCGGCCTCTCTGCATGGCGGCGTACCGATTGACGCGAGTCCCCTTTCTGCGAGACGCCACGCGGGCGACCGTCCCCGGCGCCCGGGAGGATGGGTTCTCTTGCCGTTTTCGGCTCGATCGTGGTAAGCCGACGCCCCGCTCAGACGGAGAGGTGCCGGAGCGGTCGATCGGGGCGGTCTCGAAAACCGTTGTCCCTCTTGCGGGGGACCGAGGGTTCGAATCCCTCCCTCTCCGCCATTTTCGTTGATTTCACAAAGACTTACACGCCCGTTTCGAGAATGACCCAGCCGGAAACCATCCGGTGTTGGCGGCAGTTCAGGGCGACCGACGGTCGGCGGACGGCGCTGTAGAACGGCGCCGGCTCCCGCCTCAGGCCGTCGAGTTCGACGAAACCAGATCATCCATTCCGGCCATTGGCCGTACCCGCCGCACCGCCTCGTTGTCGGCGGCAACATCGTTTACGGCGCCGGCAATTTCCACCGCTTGAATAAAGCCGCGCGGCCACCGGCGATGATCACGCAACGGCGCGGTCCGCCGAGTTCCCTGCCTCCGACCTCAAGTCCTTCTGGCGCGCGCTTGGCTGCGCCTGTTTGGCGGCGTGACCATGCCCGGCGGCGACATGCGGGACCCGCGCCGGATCGCGGCGATCCTCGCCGGGCGCTGGACGTGGCGCGCGGCGCGGATTGGCCCGACAGGCGCCGACCTCTTGAGCAGGACGACGAGGCTGATTTATTTCCCGGCGGCGATCGCCGAACAGGAAGGGCTTGACCCTGTCCCCGGCCGGCTGTGGGCGAGCCTGGCGATTGCCGTCGAGCTTATCGGTTCGATTCTGGTAATAGTATGGCGCTGGGTTTGGCTGGGAGCCGGCGCATTTGGCGTCAGGACTGCCATCGCAGCGTTTGTTGCGAACAATTTCCGGGCCTTGCACGGCCGCGCTAGATTTGTCGTCCTCAACAGCTTCCTCGAGCACGTCTCGATGATCGCTGGACTGGTTATAGCCGCGATGGTTGCCAGCTACGCAAATCGCGGCCTCTTGGCTCTGCAGGCGCCTTGCGGCCGCGCGACGAGAGGTGAACCACCGGCACCAACGACGTCATCCCATCTCTTTGGCAAGTGACTGTCATGACGGATCAACCAGCTTCTCCCGCTAGCGCGACGCCGCCCACGACGAGAAGGAATCTAGCAGGGCCGGGCGGGCGCCTCGACTGGCTTGTCCGACTCGCGACCCTTCTAGCTGCTGCGGCGATTGTCGTGCTGTTCGCCACTCACTGGAACCGCTGGGTGGGCGGCAGCACGAGACAGGCCACCGACGACGCCTATGTGCGCAGCGACATCACCCCGCTCAGCGCCAAGGTCGAAGGCTATGTCGTCCGCGTCAACGTGGACGACTACCAGCACGTCAAGGCGGGCGATGTGCTCGTAGAGATCGACGACGCGGACTACCGGGCGCGGGTGGCGCAAGCGCAAGCGGATCTGTTAAGCGCTCAGGCGGCAATCGACAATCTGAAGGCACGAAAGGCGGCACAACATGCCGTGGTCGCAGAGTCGGAAGCCGCTGTCGCCGCGACCCAAGCCGATGTCGACCGGACTAAACTCGAAGCCGACCGGCAACGCACGCTGTTAGCCACGACCTATGGAACACGGCAAAGGGTAGAGCAGGCCGAGGCCGACGCGAAACGCCTCGTTGCGACACTGGCGAGCAAGCAGGCTGGGCTGGCGGAACAGCGTCGCCAGCAGGCGGTCCTGGATACGCAAGAGGAGCAGTTGCGCGCCGAGTTGAAGGCCAAGCAGGCGGCGCTCGACCTGGCAACGATCAACCTCGGGTATACCAGGATTGTCGCGCCGGTTGATGGTGTGGTCAGCGAGCGCGGTGTCCGCGTCGGCCAGTTCGCCCATGCCGGGGCGCAGGTAATCTCGGTAGTGCCGCTCGACAATGTCTGGGTGATCGCAAACTACAAGGAGACCCAGCTCGGCAATGTCGTCGTCGGCCAGGGCGCCGAGATCCGGGTCGACACGTTTCCGGGGGTCGTTGTCGCCGCCAAGGTCGATGCCATCGCGCCTGCCAGCGGCTCGCAGTTCAGCCTGCTGCCGCCGGACAATGCGACCGGCAACTTCACCAAAGTGGTACAGCGCATCCCCGTCAAGCTGCGGCTGAACGACGGCAATCCGCTGGCTGGCCGGTTGCGGCCGGGGATGTCGGTCGAAGTTACCATCTTGGCCGACACCACGCCGCCGCCATGACGGCTCAGGCAGTACCGGCGAGCCCAAGCTCGCCTTTATCGGCCCGACATTGCGATCGCCCGATTGTCGGCATCCTGGCGGTGATGCTCGGCGCCTTCATCTCGTCGCTCAATACCAAGCTTACGAGCTTTGGCCTCGCCGACATTCGCGGCGGCTTGAGCCTCGGCTTCGACGAGGGCACCTGGGTCAGCACCGTTTTCGGGGCGGCACAGATGGTGGTGACGCCGGCCGCGGCGTGGATGAGCACGATCCTCAGCACGCGACGGGTATTGCTATGGACGGGAGCGATCTTCACCGTCGCATCGATCTTTCCGCCGTTCGTCACCGATTACGACGCGCTGATCGCGCTACAGCTGATCCGCGGGCTGGCCGTCGGCGCCTTCATCCCGGCGGCGCTCGGTTTTGTGCTACGCAGCCTGGCGCCCAAATGGTGGATGTGGGGCATCGCCGCCTATGCGTTCCGCTTTGTCTTTTCGCAAAATATTGCCGGCGCCGTCGAAGGTTGGTTTTCGGAGATCGGGCACTGGCAGTGGATTTTCTGGCAAAACGTCGTGCTGACCCCGGTGATGCTCGCGCTCGTCACGATCGCGATGCCGCGGCGACCGATCGACCGCGTGCTGCTTCCCCGCACGGATTGGGTCGGTATCGTCTATGCCGGGATCGGCTTTGGGCTGATCTATGCCGGGCTTGACCAGGGCAACCGGCTCGACTGGTTCAATTCGGGGCTGGTCTGTGGGCTGTTGCTCGGCGGCGCGACACTCGTGGCGGCGTTTTTCATCCGCGAGGCATTGGCCGAGTATCCATTGATCCACCTGTCGGTCCTGATCAAACCGAATGTCGCGGTGCCGGCCCTGCTCGTCTCGATCTACGCCTTTGGGTCGACCGCCACCGGATACGTCCTGCCCGACTATCTGACCCGCATTCAGGGTCTGCGCGATATCCAGATCGGCGACGTGCTGAACTGGATCGCGCTGCCGCAGATCGTGCTGGTGCCGCTGGTGGCGCTGCTGGTCAGGCGTGTCGATGCCCGGCTGCTGCTGGTGTTCGGGTTTGCGACGATCGCGCTGGGCAGCTGGATGGATACCGGCCTGACGCATGACTGGGCGGGCGGCGATTTCCTGCCATCGCAATGCGTGTCGGCCCTCGGGCTTGCCTTTGCCATCACTGCCCTGATCACCTATGCGATCGCCAACATCACGCCGGCCCAGGCGGCCGCCATCGCCACGACGATCCAGATCGCGCGACTGCTTGGCGCGGAAACCGGCAGCGCGATAATCCAGACGTTCGTCCGCGTCCGTGAGCAAACCTACTCGAACCTGATCGGATTGCATGTGCTCAGCGGCTCTGCGGCGACGGAGGGAGAGACCGCGCAATTGGCCGGCCCGTTCAGCAGCCGCCCGATTGGAATGGGCGAGCCGTCCGTACAAGGTCTCGATCTGCTGGCAGCGCATGTCCAGCGCGAAGCTTATGTGCTGTCATACATCGACGCGTTCTGGCTCATCGCTTGGGTATCTCTGGCCGGAATACTGCTGATCCTGCTGCTGCGCCGGCCGCCGGCGAACCCTTTGACGCCGCCGCGCATCCCGCTCGAGGCTGCCTCCCGATGACCGCTGTCGGCGCGAAGGGGGAGAACCCCATCCTTCCGCCGCGCGTCACTACCAGGGTGCGGTTCAGTCTCTCGCCGCTGCCCCAGCGGACGGCAGGGGCGGCCTCCCGGATATCGGACTCCCGGTTACGGAATAAGCGGGTTCGCCGGCAGGCCGAGACAAGGTTGCGCCGTCATCTGCCTTTAACAAATTGCTCGACAATAAGCCGTCGATCGCATGCTCGATAACTGCGCGGAGCTGCGCACTCGTCGCCTTGAACCCGAGCACGCGGCTGACGATGGTCACAACCTCTTCGCGCCCGGCTCCATAATTGGTGTCGACCACCCGAAGAGCGGCCGCCTTTAGTTCGGCGGGCGGGAGCATGTCCGGCCGCCGCAACGATGGGGAATTAGCCGCGCTGCGATCGCGGACCTGT
>DASQGR010000112.1:0-2721 GCA_035632515.1 Allostellaceae bacterium
GGCGACAATTAGGTTGTCCGGTTTGTGATTGCCGCGGCGCGGCAATCGGCAAACGACAATTAGCGGCGACGACTACGCGCGTGCGGCGGCAGCGGCGGCGTTGGCGCCGGTGGCGAGAGCCGAGCGGCGTCGGTAGCTCTCGGTATTGAGTTCGAGGATGGTGGCGTGGTGCACCAGGCGGTCGATCGCGGCCACGGTCATGGCTGGGTCGGGGAAGATCTGGTCCCACTCGCTGAACGGCTGATTGCAGGTGGTGATCAGGCTCTTGCGCTCGTAGCGCTCGGCGATCAGTTCGAACAGGACATTGGTTTCGGCCTGGTCCTTGCGGACGTAGCCGAGATCGTCGAGGACGAGCACATCGAAGCGGTCGAGCTTGGCCAGGGTTCCGGGGAGCGCGAGATCGCGCCGCGCCGCCTGGAGTTTCTGCACGAGGTCGGTGGTGCGGGTGAAGAGCACCCGCTTGCCCTTGTCGATGAGGGTGGTGCCGACCGCGGCGGCGAGATGGGTTTTGCCGGTGCCGCTGGGGCCGAAGATCAAGAGATTGCCGCCCTGCTCGATCCAGGCGTCGCCCTCGGCCAGCGCCATCACGTGGGCTTTGCGAATGGTGGGAACGGCAGCGAAGTCGAGGGTGGCGAAGGTCTTGCCGTGCGGCAGGCCGGATTCGGCCATATGGCGGGCGATGCGCCGGGCGGCGCGTTCGGCCAGTTCGTGGTCGCACATCGCGGCGAGGAAGCGGGCGCTGCCCCAGCCTTCGCGATCGGCGCGGGCGCCGAACTCCTGCCAGATGCGGCCGATCGTCGGCAGGCGCAGCGCATTCAGCATCACCGGCAGCTTGGCGGCGTCGACATCACTCACGCGGCATCTCCCAGGCTCGGCATTCGCAGCAGCTCGTCGTAGATGGCGAGATTGGGCGCCGGCACCATCACTGCAGGTGCGGCGGCGATCGGCGGGACCACGGCGGCGCGGGCCGCTTCGAGATCGGGTGTCCCACCGGCGTCGAGCACGGCGGCAAGGTGATCGGCGAGCGCCGCCTCGCAGCCCTGCATGGCGGCGAGATGCAGCAGCCCGACATACACCCGACACGCCTTGCGCGGGTCGAGCCGCTGATCGAGCACCTCCCAGGCGCGGCGGAAGACCGAGCTCGGGAACAGCTCATCGCGGAATACCGAGTGCCGGAAAGCCTGCGGCTTCCGGATCAGCGGGCCGATCAGGTGGCGATAATCGACGACGCGCTGAGGCGGCCCGTTGCGCTTGAAGTAGCGCCGCGCCACGGTCAGCACCGGCGTGGTACCGAGATAGCAGACCAGGCGATCGTCGTAGATGTGCACCTTTACCCGACAGCCGACCAGGCGCGAGGGCACGGTGTAGAGAACATTGCGCACCGAGATCGTGCCCGAGCGCGTCACGGTGACGGTGGCGCTCGAAAAATCCGTGGTGCGGTGAGGCGGCAGCGGGAGCAGCGCGGCAAGCTCGACGGCGACCTCTTCGCGCCGCCGGGCATTCTTGCGGGCGATGAACTCCTGGAGGAAGGCCTGGTAAGCAGCCAGGTCGGGAAAGTCCCGCGCGCCGCGCAGTTCGAGCGCCTCGTCGAGGCCGGCCTTCAGATGGCCGTGCGAGGCCTCGACCGCACCGTTCTCGTGGCTGACGCCGGCGTTGTTGCGGGTCGGCTCCATGCCGTAATGGCGACAGAACTCGGCATAGCGCGCCGCCTCGTCATCTCGGCTGGACAGGTTGCGGTACGCCGCCGAGAGCCGGTCGGTGCGATGCGTGCGCGGCACCCCGCCGAGTTGCCAGAGCGCCTCCTGGACGCCTTCGGTGAGCGCGGTGAAGCTCTCCCCGCCGCAAATCGCCTTGACGTACTGCCAGCCGCTGAAGGCGAGCCAGAAATGATACAGCAGATGGGGGAACGACTCGCCGGCGAGGGTGACGCCGAGCCGGCCGCCGTCGGTGAAGTCCGAAAGCGCTTGCAGGCCCGGCGGATGCTCCTGACGAAAGATCAGCTCCCGTTCCGGGCCCTCGGTCGCCCGCCAATGCGCCACCCGACGCTGCAAGGAGCGCAGCATTCGGTCGGGATAGCGTGCGGGATGGCGCCGCTGCAGCTCTTCGAGCAGCGTCGTCGCTCGCAGGCTCGGCATGGCAATGAGCATCGGTACCAGCTCCGCGCGCCAGACCTCGGCGAAGGGGTCCTGGCGCGTGCGGTAGCGCCGCGTCCGGTCCCGCTGGCTCGGCAGCACCGGAGAGCCGTCAATCCGCCTCCCGGTGCGCTCGCTGAAACCGGCGCGCGCCGCCGCGGCCGCCTGGGTGTGTCCGTCTTTGCGTGAGTCCATATACCGCCTGACCTGGCGGTCAGTGACCCGCTTGCCGGACATTCAACGTTCCCCCGCAATCGCGGGGGAACATTGATCACGTCGGCCTCAGCGAACCCCACCGGCCATCGTAGTTGTCGTCAAGCGGCCACCGTAATCGTCGCCGCGCACTGCTCTCCTCGATCAAAAGTTGGTTGCAGGAATTGGCAATATTTACAGCTGCGAAATCCTTTACGCAGCACGCATCCATCCTGCGCACCCAGCCGGCTTGCTCCCGCCGACAGTTCTTTCCCGGCTAGTGCGCGCCTGCCGTACTGTGCTCCAACAAGCCATCGCATCGGGAGGAGCAACGCTAGATGACTACCGCCGCACACCGCGAGAAATGGGCGATTTTGATCGCAAGTTCAGCGTTTTC
>DASQGR010000113.1:0-7623 GCA_035632515.1 Allostellaceae bacterium
CATCGCCGAGGCGTTGGGTGTGGTGAACGTCGGGAACAGCGAGTGCGGATTTTTGAAATTGACGCCGTGGTCGCGGACCGCGGCAAAGGTCGGCGCATTCTCCGGCGTCACCATCAGCGCGCGCAACCCGTCGGGGACGAACAGGATGACGTTGTGCGGCGGCTGCGCCTGAGCGAGTTCAGGGGCGGCCACCAGCGCGAGTACGAAGACCAGGCTTTTCAACATCGAACGCATGTTTTTGACCCTCCGCGCCGACCGGCTTCCACGCGCGGGTTTTTAGCGGTTCAGCTTGACGGAAATGTTACAGGATGCCGGCACCCGCGGGGCCGCATGTCGACGCAGCTGCACCCAGCGGTTGTCGCAGCACCGGGCCAGATTGGCCGCGAGGCGGAGCGAATGTCCTCGCTCTCCTCGTCGATCAGCGAGTCCAGTGTTGCCGACGGCTCCGTCTATCCGACTTCAGGACATCGATATCGATATGCGGGCCGCACTCACTCTGCGGCACTGCCGGCCACGCGGCGGCGCGGCGGGGGAAGGCGGCGGCCGAGATAGGGCCGCAGATAATGCCCGGTATGGCTGTCGGCCGTGGCGGCGACATCCTCGGGTGTGCCGGTGGCGACGATGCGGCCGCCGCCGTCGCCGCCTTCGGGACCGAGATCGATCAACCAGTCCGCGGTCTTGATGACTTCGAGGTTGTGCTCGATCACCAGCACGGTGTTGCCGGTCTCGACCAGCGCGTGCAAGACCTCCAACAGCTTGCGTACATCCTCGAAATGCAGGCCGGTGGTCGGCTCGTCGAGGATGTAAAGCGTGCGGCCGGTGGCGCGGCGCGACAATTCCTTCGACAGCTTGACCCGCTGCGCCTCGCCGCCGGAGAGCGTCGTCGCCGGCTGGCCGATATGGATATAGCCGAGCCCGACCCGCTGCAGGGTCAACAGCTTGTCGCGGATTGCCGGTACCGCGCGAAAGAATTCGCAGCCCTCGTCGACGGTCATGTCGAGCACGTCGGCAATCGATTTGCCGCGGAACAGCACTTCCAGGGTCTCGCGGTTGTAGCGCTTGCCCTTGCACACGTCGCATTGCACGTAGACGTCGGGCAGGAAGTGCATTTCGATCTTGATCACCCCGTCGCCCTGGCAGGCCTCGCAGCGGCCGCCCTTGACGTTAAAGGAGAAGCGGCCGGGCGCGTAACCCCGCGCCTTGGCCTCGGGCAGCCCGGCGAACCAGTCGCGGATCGGGGTGAAGCAGCCGGTATAGGTCGCCGGGTTGGAGCGCGGGGTGCGGCCGATCGGCGACTGGTCGATATCGACGATCTTGTCGAGGAACTCGACGCCTTCGAGCCGCTCGAACGGCGCCGGCTGCTCGCGCGCGTTGTTGAGCCGCTTGGCCAGCGCCTTGTAGAGGGTCTCGACGATCAGGGTCGACTTCCCGCCGCCCGACACGCCGCTCACGCAACAGAATGTGCCAAGCGGGATTTCGGCGGTTACGTCCTTGAGATTGTTGCCGCGGGCGCCGACGAGGCGAAGAATTTGCCGGTTGTGGCCGGCGCGGCGCTCGGCCGGGATCGGGATCTGCTTCAGCCCGGTCAGGTACTGGCCGGTGACGCTCTCGGGCACCCGCATGACCTGGTCGGGGGTCCCCTCGGCGACGAGGTGCCCGCCATGCACCCCGGCGCCGGGGCCCATGTCGATCAGCCAGTCGGCGCTGCGGATCGCTTCCTCGTCATGCTCCACGACAATCACCGTGTTGCCGAGGTCGCGCAGCCGCCGCAGGGTGGCGAGCAGGCGGTCGTTGTCACGCTGATGCAGCCCGATCGACGGCTCGTCGAGCACATAGAGCACCCCGGTCAGCCCGGAGCCGATTTGCGAGGCGAGGCGGATGCGCTGGCTCTCGCCGCCGGAAAGGGTGGCGGAGGCCCGCGACAGGGTCAGGTATTCGAGCCCGACATTCTTGAGGAACCCCAGCCGCTCGTTGATCTCCTTGAGGATGCGCTCGGCGATCTCGCTCTGGGCCGGGGTCAAGGTCGCATCGATCGAAGCGAACCAGTCGACCGCATCGAGGATCGACAGCGCCGTCGCCTCGCTGATGTTCCGGCCGGCGATCTTGACCGCCAGCGCCTCCGGCTTGAGCCGGGCGCCGTCGCACACCTCGCAGGTGCGGGCGGCCTGGTAGCGCCCCAACTCCTCGCGCACCCAGGAGCTGTCGGTCTCGCGGAAGCGCCGCTCCATGTTCGGCAGCACGCCTTCGAACGGACGGTCGGTCGAGTACTGTCGCAGGCCGTCGTCGTAGGTCATCTTGATCGGCTCGCTGCCCGAGCCGTAGAGGATCGCGTGCCGCATCCCCTCGGGCAGATCGCGCCACGGCGTATGCGCGCTTTGCTTGAAATGCCGGGCGATGCTGTCGAGCGTCTGCGCGTAATAGGGCGACGAGGAATGCGACCACGGGCTCACCGCGCCGTCGTAGAGGCTGCGGCTGTCGTCGTGGACGACGAGGTCGGCATCGAAATAGAGCTTGGTGCCAAGCCCGTCGCAGGCCGGGCAGGCGCCGAACGGGTTGTTGAACGAGAACAGCCGCGGTTCGATCTCGGGGATGGTGAAGCCCGAGACCGGGCAAGCGAACTTGCTGGAAAAGATCGTCTCGTCACCGCTGTCGGCGTCCTCGGTGATGGCAATTCCATCGGCCAGGCCGAGCGCGGTCTCGAACGAATCGGCGAGGCGATTGCCGAGATCGGGAGAGACGACGAGCCGGTCCACTACGACCGAGATGTCGTGCTTGAAATTCTTGCTGAGCGCCTTGACCTCGTCGATCTCCTGCATCTTGCCGTCGACCTTGACCCGCTGGAACCCGCGCTTTTGCAGGTCGGCGAGCTCCTTGCGGTACTCGCCCTTGCGGCCGCGGGCGATCGGCGCGAGCAGGTAAAGCCTGGTGCCTTCCTTCATCGCCAGCACGCGGTCGACCATCTGCGACACGGTCTGGCTGACGATCGGCAAGCCGGTGGCAGGCGAATAGGGGACGCCGACCCGAGCCCACAGCAGCCGCATATAGTCGTAGATCTCGGTAACGGTGCCGACCGTCGAGCGCGGGTTACGCGAGGTCGTCTTCTGTTCGATCGAGATCGCCGGCGACAGCCCTTCGATCGATTCGACGTCGGGCTTCTGCATCAGCTCGAGGAACTGACGGGCATAGGCCGACAAGCTCTCGACGTAGCGGCGCTGGCCCTCGGCATAGATCGTGTCGAAGGCGAGCGACGACTTGCCCGAACCCGACAGTCCGGTGATCACCACCAGGCTGTCGCGCGGCAGGTCGACGTCGATGTTCTTGAGATTGTGCTCCCGCGCACCGCGGATGCGGATCGATTGCATAAACGAAAAGACCGGGTTCGAGTGGACGGTTCGAACTTAGCGCGGGACGCCGCGCGATGCTATTGCAGCGATGTCCGCGGGGCCGCGGCCCGCCCTTATGATATGGGAGTTATGCCCGGCTTGCGACAGGCGGGCAGGTCGTTGACGCTCCCGGATAGCGGGCGGATAATCGCGTTTAGCAAGCTGCGAATCGCGGAGTTCAACCCGATGGCGGCGCAAACGCTACCGGCCGAAGATGGCGCCGGAAGGGGAGATGCATGGCCGAGCAGACGTCTGACAGCCTATTGGCATTGTTCGACAGCGCGCCGCTCAACAAGCGGTACTGGATGACCTTTGGCGTGATGTCGGGAGTGCTCGTTCTCGATTTCTTCGATTTTTTCCTCATCGCGTTCGTCATGTCCGTGATCGGGCCGGAATGGAAACTGACTTACGGGCAGGGGGCCATGATCCTCTATGGCGCGGGTTTGGGCGCCATTGCCGGTTCCCTGGCATCGGGTTCTCTGGGCGATGTATTCGGGCGCAAGGCGCAGACGGTCATCGGCACCCTGATCTGCGGCATTTGCGCCGGAGCGATCGGGTTGTTGCCGACCGGCGCGTGGGCCGCGCTTGCCGTCTTGCGCTTCCTTGTCGGCTTCGGCCTGGCCGCGGGCGTCACGCCGGCGCTGACCATTGTCGTCGAGCAGACGCCGACGCGGTTCCGCACCGGCCTGACCAGCTTCTTTGTCGTCTTCGCCAGCGCCGGCACGCTGCTGGCCTCGTTCACCTCGGCGATATTGCTGCATGCCTTCGGCTGGCGCGGCGTTGCGATGACCGGCTTCGTCGCCGTCGCGGTCGGTCTTTTGGTGTGGGCGCTGGTGCCGGAATCGGTGCGCTGGCTGACCGCGAAGGGACGGTTCGCCGAAGCGCGGGCAGGGGTGGCACACCAGTTGGGACTGCCCTTGGATAGCGTCCCGTTGCCGACGGTTCGCCCCGCCGCGCAACCGCGCGCCAGCCTCACCGAGCTGTTCTCGGTCAATCCGCGGCTGTTCTGGCAGACGCTGCTGATCTGGGGCGGTTCGGCCTCGGCGGTTTACGGCTATTACCTCTGGGGACCAACCATCGTCGCCCTCGCGCTCAAGGTCGAACCCGCCCAGGCGGCGAAGTATTTCGTCTATGTCTCGGGCGCCGGCGTCATCGGCAAGATCATCGTCTCGGTGATTGCCTCGCGCATGGGGCGGCGATCGCTCGGCATCGTGTTCGGGTTCCTGTCAGCCGTTGCCCTCGTCATGGCCGGATATTTCAACGGGATGCTGGTCGGGCAATTCCCATTGTTCATCGTATTGATCGCCGCCGCCGCGTTCTTTGCCGAGGGCGGGTTCTCGAACCTGGCGCCCTATACGGTCGAGCAATACGGCGTGAACCTCGGCTCGCGCTCTTCGGGGCTGGGGCAGGCGGCGAACGGGGTCGGGAAGATACTCGGCCCGCTCGCCTTGGCCCTGCTGGCCGGCAGCGACAATATCATCGCGCCGAAGGCGACCGCCGAGGCGGTTTTGCCGGCCTTCATCTTCCTGGGCGGGACGATGCTGGCGGTAACGCTCGCCTTCGTGTTCCTTGGGGTCGAGACCCATGGTCGCGCAATGTCGCTTGGCCACGAGGCGCCGATGCGTCGCTGAGGAGGCGCCTGCCAGACACGGATCGGACGGGCGCCGCCTGTGGATAGCGTGGATAAGAATAAAGTAGGAACATTTGCGTGGCTTGGTAAGATGCGGTCATAGCCCCCCATAAATCGGATGGCCGGCATGGCAGGCAGCGTCAACAAGGTGATTTTGATCGGC
Source organism: Allostellaceae bacterium (assembly GCA_035632515.1). GTDB lineage: Bacteria > Pseudomonadota > Alphaproteobacteria > ATCC43930 > CGMCC-115725 > DATARH01. The sequence goes on from DASQGR010000113.1 coordinate 5,177, forward strand.
AATCTCGGCCGCGACCCGGAGATCCGCTCGACCAATGACGGCACGCGAATCGCCAACCTGGCGCTTGCCACCTCGGAATCGTGGCGCGACCGCAATTCCGGCGAGCGCAAGGAACGTACCGAGTGGCACCGGGTCGTGATCTTCAACGAGCGCCTGGTCGAAATCGTCGAAAAATACGTGCGCAAGGGCTCCAAGCTGTACATCGAGGGTGCGCTCCAGACCCGCAAATGGACCGACAACGCCGGCGTCGAGAAATACTCGACCGAAATCGTGCTGCAGCGCTTCCGCGGTGAGCTGACGATGCTCGACGGCGCCCGCGGCAGCGGCGGCGGCGCGATGGAAGGGGGCGGCGCCGACTACGACGACAGCTATATGGGCGGCGACGCCGTGCGCTACGGCGGCACCGGCCAAGCCGGCGGTCATTCGGGCGGCGGAGGCGGCGCCCGCGGCCGCGTCCCGGCCGGCGACCTCGACGACGAGATTCCGTTCTAGCTGACCCCGAGGAACGGAGGTAACCCCTCGGTCCAGGCCCAGTCCGACTGGCTGCCGCCTTCCTAGTATTTTGGTGGAGGAGGGGGGTCCACTAACGCTGGTCCTGCAGAACTGTGTTGCTCGAAAGGTCCGACACCGAGTTTTGCGCTCATGATGCCTTCGTGAGCGGCTTGTCGCATCTGATCAAGATCGGCCAGCGCAAATGCCCTAAACCCGCTGACCGCTATCGTCCCATACGCCTCTGCCGCTTTGTCGAAGCACTCCTTGGCGCTCAATTCGTTACCGGCCGCGTGCTCACTCACGCCCCACATTCTGTAGGTATAACCGGTCAAATATTTTGACGTGTCATCGCTCACAGGTGATAAATTTAGGGCTCGTCTGTATTGATCTCTGCCTTCTCCAACGCTACCATACGTAAAGAGGAAATTTGCATAATCCCTTCGATTTATTATCTCATAATATCTGTCCTTTGAGCTTGAAATTGCCGTATCCCAATATTGCCGTGCCTTTTGTTGGTCGCCGGTCCATGCAAAAGCGTCAGCAACAGTTGCATATTCTATGTCTGTAACTAACGATGGAATTTGTTCAGTTATATAGACCGCAAGTCTCGCTAAGGAATTAATTTGATAATTAAATAAACTTGCTACATATTCAGCTTGTTGATTCCCTGCATATTCTACTCGATATTTTGCTTGATCGGTGCGAGCCGTTCGAATTTTGCTGATCGAGTCGTTCAAGAGAGATCGGAGATCGCGCCGATCATCATGCTTTTTGTTGCGCAGCGAAAGAGTGGTGGCTATCAGAGATAGCAGGAAGGCGAAAATGCTTATCGCGATTGTAGCAAGATCCTTGGGTTCCATGGCTTGCCCCTGGCTCAGTGTCAGGTTCGCTTATTTGGGCCCCACGAGCCGCAAAACTCAACCGATGCGCGGCTTAGTCTGATCGTTACGATGACAGGTAGCCAGTTCAAATGGGAGATAAGCCAGTTCTAATGGGAGATAAGAACGTGCGGCACCTCCAAACCAATGCTTTCTGCGCCTGCTGCAGTGGGCTCCTTCACCGGCCGCTTGGCCGCCGCGCCCTGCTGCGTGGTGGCGGTGCGGCGGCGGCGATCCTGGCGGCAGGACCGCGCCTGGCCCGCGCGGCGAGCGGCAAATACGAGGCGATGATCCTCACCTGCATCGACCCGCGCGTTCAGGAGCCGGTCCATGCCTATGCGGAGAAGCGCAAGCTGACCGGCCAATACAGCCAATTCATTGTCGCCGGCGCAGCGATCGGGGTGGTCGCGCCAGCCTTCGCCAAATGGCACGAGACGTTCTGGGACAACCTCAAGGTCTCGGTCGATCTGCACGGCATCGAATCGGTCATCGCGATCGACCACCGCGATTGCGGCGCGGCGAAAATCGCCTATGGCGCAGAGAAGGTTGCCAATGCCGATATCGAGACCGCGACCCACCGGGCGGCGATGATGGAGTTCCGCACGCAGGTCGGCGCGCGCCATCCCACGCTCAAGGTCGAAGCCATGCTGATGGCGCTGGATGGATCGGTGACGACGTTTACCTGATCGGGCCCGCCGAAGGGCCCTGAAAGGAGGGCAGCATGTCGGATGAGCACGCGTCGGGACCGCCCTTTCATGCCGATCATGTCGGCAGCCTGCTGCGCCCGCCGGAGCTGCTCCAGGCGCGGGCCGATCACCAGGCCGGCCACCTCTCCGCCGCCGAGCTGCGCGCGGCCGAAGACCGGGCGATCCGCGCCGCGGTCAACCTGCAGCGCGGCCTGGGCCTCAAAGGCATCACCGACGGCGAAATGCGCCGCGGCTCGTGGCACATGGATTTCCTCTACCAGATCGGCGGCGTCGCCAAGACCGATCGGATGCTCACCATCCAGTTCAAGAACGACGCGGGCACGATCGATTTCAGCCCGACCGCGCATCGTGTCGCCGGCAAGCTGCGGCT
>DASQGR010000114.1:0-17528 GCA_035632515.1 Allostellaceae bacterium
CCTCACTGCCTCATTGTCTCACTGTAAAAAAATTATCGGCGCTACGCGCCAGAAGATGACCCGTTGGGTCCTTTGCGTTTGCGTCAAAGTGTCTTTCTTCTCGCCTCGCTGTCTGATGGGTGAGCCTTGATGAAGCCCAGCAACGTCCTCTTCATCCTCTCCGACGAGCACAGCCGGCGGGTGCTCGGCTGCTATGGCCATCCGACGATCCGCACGCCGAACCTCGATGCACTGGCGGCGCGCGGAGTGCGGTTCGCCGACGCCTATACCAACTCGCCGATTTGCGTGCCGGCGCGCGCCAGCCTCGCCACCGGGCGCTACCCGCACCAGATCCGCTTCTGGGACAACGGCATCGCCTATGACGGCAGCGTGCCGTCGTGGCACCACCGGCTGCGCGACGCCGGGCACGAGGTCACCTCGATCGGCAAGCTGCATTTCCGCAGCGAGGACGACGACAACGGCTTCAGCCAGGAGATCATGCCGCTGCACATCAACGACGGCATCGGCGACCCGCTTGGCTGGCTGCGCGATCCGCTGCCGGTGCGCAAGTTGACCTTGCGCCTCGCCAAGGATGCCGGGCGCGGCGAGTCCAGCTACCAGGATTACGACCGCAAGATCACCGATGCGGCGGTGGATTGGCTGAAGGCGCACGCGCGAGCTTCGTCCGACAAGCCGTGGGCGCTGTTCGTGTCGCTGGTCTGCCCGCATTTCCCGCTGATCGCACGGCCGGAATTCTATGACCTTTACCCCGAGGACAAGGTGCCGCTGCCGGCGCTGCGCGGCGCCGACCGGGGCCCGGACCATCCCTATATCGCCGCCTTCCGCGAGTGCCAGATCTACGAGCGGGGCTTTGTCGACGAGGCCAATGTGCGGCGCGCGATCGCCGCCTATTTCGGCCTGGTCAGCTATACCGACCACAATGTCGGGCGGCTGATGGCGGCACTCGACACGGCCGGGCTGACCGACAGCACCCGGGTGCTCTACTCGGCCGATCACGGCGACAACCTCGGCACGCGCGGGCTGTGGGGCAAATCCACGATGTACGAGGAGGCCGCCGGGGTGCCGATGATCGCGGCGGGACCCGGATTGCCGCACGGCGCCGTCTGCCGCGAGCCGGTGTCGCTGGCCGATGCTTTCCCGACGATCCTTTCCTGGGCCGGCGTGGCGCCGCAGCCGCAAGACCGCGACTTGCCGGGTCGGGCGCTCGACGAGATCGCCCGCATTGCGCCGCAGCGGACCGTGCTGTGCGAATACCACGCGACCGGCGCGGCCACCGGCGCCTTTATGATCCGCAAGGGCCGGTTCAAGTTCGTCTATTACGTCGGCATGCCGCCGCAACTCTTCGATCTCGATGCCGACCCGCAGGAGACCCGCGACCTGGCGCGGGAGCCGGGCTACCGGGGCCTTGTTGCCGATTGCGAGACGGCATTGCGTGCGGTCGTCGATCCCGAAGCCGCCGACCGGCTCGCCAAATCAGACCAGGCCGCAAAGATCGCCGAATTCGGCGGCCGCGATAAAATCCTTAACCGCGGCAGCTTTGCCTATTCCCCGGCGCCGGGGACGGAAGCGGTGTACAACTGAGAGCGCAAGGAAATCGAGTAGCTCGCCAGCCGTCATGGCCGGGCTTGTCCCGGCCATCCAGATGGATCCGCGGGACAAGCCCGGGGATGACGGAAACGGGGGGCGCTACAATCCAATGATCTCCTCATCTGACTACGCTCATTGGCACGAGGTTTAGTTATGCGTGTAAGCACGATGCTGCGGATCAGCCCGACCGGGGGACCAGGTTCCGGGCCTGACACCGGGCTCATCGACCGGATCACCGATCTGGCCCGGCGGACCGAAGCCGCCGGGTTCCCCGGCATCTGGCTTGGTGACTCGTTGGGCCGCGGGCGGGCCACGCTCGACCCGCTCGCGGTGCTGTCGGCGGTCGCCGCGGTGACAAAGCGGGTCGAACTCGGCATCAGCGTCTTGCAGCTTCCGTTGCGCAATGCGGTCGAGCTGGCGCACCGGGTGCAGTCGGTGCAGGCCCTGTCGAGCGGCCGCCTGATCCTCGGCATCGGCAGCGGCTCGACCCGCGACGATTTCGAGCTGCTCGGCTACGATTACGACCACCGGTTCCGTACCTTCAAAAACGCCATCGAGATCATGCACAAGGTGTGGAACGGCGAGCCGGTCAACGGCGGCACCTTGTCGATCTGGCCGGGCTGCAAGGGCGGCCCGCCGATCCTCATCGGCGCCTGGCGCAGCCCGCGCTGGATTACCTATGCCGCCAAGGAAACCCAGGGCTGGACCCCATCGGGCCGCTACAGCAGCCTCGAAGACCTCGAATACGGCATGAAGATTTATCGCGAGGCCGGCGGCGCCAATGCGGTGCTGGCCAATGTGGCGATCGACCTTGCCGAGCGCCCGCAATCGGCGGAACTGGCGAAAGCGGCGCATTTCTCGCTGATCTGCCCGCCGGACGAAGCCCGCCGGCGCCTGCATCGGCTCCAGGAAATGGGCTTCGACGAGGTCCTGATCGGCTCGCACTACGGCGAGCTCGAAGATGTCGAGCGGGTGCGCGATTTCGTGAAATAAGGTTTCGGCGCAAAGATCTGCGTTTGTGCGTTCAAGAACTACGCCGCGGCGGCCGGCCGAGCGGTAGATGAGGCACGGGCGTCTTCCTTTATCATCGCCGCGCCTTTCTCGCCGATCATGATCGTTGGCGCATTGGTGTTGCCGGTGGTGACGCACGGCATCACCGAGGCGTCGATGACCCGCAACCCTTCGAGCCCGATCACCTTGAGCCGCGGGTCGACCACCGCCATCGGGTCGGTACCCATCTTGCAGGTGCCGACCGGATGGAACACGTTGGTGCCGTTGTTGCGGGCGAATTCGCGGAATTGCTCGTCGGTGGCGATCCCCGGCCCCGGCATCGTCTCCTCGACGCTGTAGGGCGCCATCGCCGGCTGGGCGAAGATGCTGCGGGTGTGGTTGATGCCGGCGATCAGCACGCGCAGATCGCTCGGCGCCGACAAGTAGTTCGGACGGATCGCCGGGTAGGTGAATGGATCGGGCGATTGCGCCATGATCGTACCGCGGCTTTCCGGCCGCACCGGGCAGACCGCGACGGTCATCCCCGGCTCGCGCTCCAGCTGGCGGAAAACGCCCTGGGCATAGCTTGCCGGGGTGAACAGCAATTGCAGGTCGGGGCTCGATAGCCCCTCGCGGCTGCGACAGAACACCATCGCCGACGTCACGCCAAAGGTAAGCGCCCCGTTGCCGATCGTGGCCCAGCGCGCGACCTCACGCGCCAGCCGCAGCCCGCGGGCGAGCTGGTTGATCGTCACCGCGTCGCGCACCCGGTGCGAGATGCGCACGACATAGTGGTCGTTGAGGTTGGCGCCCACCCCCGGCAGATCGTGCAGTACCGGCACGCCGATCGATTGCAGGTGCGCTGCCGGGCCGATCCCAGAAATCTGCAGCACATGGGGCGAGTTGACCGCACCGCCGCACAGAATGACCTCGCGCGCGGCGGTTTCCTCGCGGTCGACGCCGTTCTGGCGAAAGGCCACGCCGGTGCAGCGCTTGCCGTCGAACAGCAGCCTGGTCGCGATCGCGTCGGTCTCGATCTTGAGGTTCTTGCGGCCGCGCGCCTCGGCGAGAAACGTGCGGGCGGTCGAGCCGCGCAGCCGGCCGCGCCGCGTCATCTGCGAATAGGCGACGCCTTCCTGCTGCTTGCCGTTGTAATCGGGGGTGAACGGAAAGCCGGCCTGTTGCGCCGCCTCGACAAAGCGGTGGGTGAGGCCAAGGATGGTCCGGTAATCCTCGACGATCAGCGGACCGCCTTTGCTGCGGTATTCCGGGTCGCCGGTGCCGCGGTAGGTCTCCGACTTGCGGAAGAACGGCAGAACCTCGTCATAGCTCCAGCCGCGGCATCCCATCTGCGCCCAATTGTCGTAATCGGCCGGGTTGCCGCGGACATAGAGCATGCCGTTGATCGAGCTGGTGCCGCCGAGGGTCTTGCCGCGCGGCCATTGCAGCTTGCGCCCGGCGGTGCCCGGCTCGCCCTCGCTCATGAAGTTCCAGTTGATCTTGGCGTTGTTGAGAACCTTCAGCACCCCGGCCGGGATGTGGATCATCGGGTCGCGGTCGGGCGGCCCGGCTTCGAGCAGCACCACCCGCGAGCCGTCTTCCGACAGCCGGCTGGCGACGACGCACCCGGCCGACCCGGCCCCGATGACGATGTAATCCGCTGCCATGTTCAGCCCCCGCTTTCGTGCGGGGACCAGTCTATGCGGCGGTCAGCGCCGCGACCAGCGCCCGGGTGACCGCCTCCGGGTCGGCGGCGCGCATGATTTCGCCCATCACCGCAACGCCGGCGGCCCCCGCCTCGCGGCAGGCGGCGGCGTTGGCCGGGGTGATGCCGGCGAGCGCGATCACCGGGCCTTTGGCCGCGGCGACCGCGGCCGCCAGCCCGGCGAGACCGAGCGCCGGGCCGTAGCCGGGCTTGCTCTCGGTCAGGAACACCGGGCTCATCGTGATGTAGTCGGCGCCGGCGGCGATCAAGGATGCGGCTTCGGCGGCGCCGTGGGCCGACGCGCCGATCAGCTTGCCCGGCAGGCGCGCCCGCGCCGCGCGGGGATCGCTCCCGCCCGGCAGATGCACCCCGCCCGCGCCGCAGGCGATGGCGGCCTCGATGTCGTCATGCACGGTAATTGTCGCGCCGCAGCGACGGCCGAGCGCGACCAGCTCGGCCAGCAAGGCATGCCGCTCGGCGGCGGGAAGGTCCTTCTCGCGCAGGCTGAACCAGCGGCAGCCCCCGGCAAACGCCGCCGCCGCGACCTCGACCAGCGGCAGCCGCGCCTGCGACCGGTCGGAAATGACGAGGAGAGGCGGATTGGGAAGCGACAGGATCACCCCGCCGCAGTCAGCTCACGCGCCGAGAGACGTTCGAGGTTCTTCAGCCGCCCGAACAGCACGTCCGGCGCGATGCGGGCGCCGCCGGCGTCGAGGCAGGTGCCGAATTTCTCGAACAGCTCGCTGTCGCTCAGCGGCAGCTCGGCGGCGCCGCGGGCCCGGCGCACCGCGGCGCTTTGCAGCGTTTCCCCGCTGGTCAGCTCGACCCGCACCTGATCGAACACGGCGGCGCCCGAGACTTCGGGGTCGTAATTTTCGTTGGTCTCGATCGCCACCTTCTGCATCAGCGCCTGCACGTCGGGGCGGCGGACGAAGCCATCGGTGAATTCGGCGAGGCTGGCGCGGCGCGCGATCACCGCGGCGGCCATCGCGAATTCCATACTGAACTTGCCTTCAAGCCCGGTCTGCGGCCGGTGATTGCGCAGGATCATCGCCCGGGTCTTGCTGATCGAGGCGGTGACGCGGGCGATCTCCTCCGGCTTCAGCGGCCGCTCCTTCAGCACATCGAGCAACCCGTCGATCGAGCGATGGAGGGCATAGCAGGCCGGATATTTCTTGATGCTCAGCCGGTTCTCGACGATGTGCCAGGGACGGCCGAGCGCCGCTGGGCTCTCGCGGTCGGCCTGACCCTCGGGCGACACGGCGGACAGAAAACCCTGCGGATGCTCGAGCGCGTCGGCGGCGGCGGTAAACCCGGCCTCCGCCATCCGCGCCGAGATCAGCCCCGCATGCGCCGCCTTGCCGGCATGAAACGGCTTGGTCATCGTGCCGAAATTGGCCATCAACCCGCCCGCCTGCGAGGCCGCCAGCGCCAGCGCCATCGTGGTCTTGTCGGCATCGAGCCGGCGCAGCCTCGCGCAGGCGGCCGCGGCGGCAATCGCGCCGAAGATGCCGGTCGGATGCCAGCCCTTGCGGTGATGATGCCCGGGATCGCGGCGCGACAGCTCGGCCCAGGCCTCGTAGCCGGCGACGTAGGCGGCGATCATGTCGCTACCCGCGGACCCGAGCGCCTCGCCTTCGGCGAGGATCGCCGGGACCAGCACGGTCGACGGATGACCGCGTACCGCGACGTCGTCGTAGTCCAGCGCATGGGCGGCGGTACCGTTGATCCACGCCGCCTCGGGGGCCGGTGCGGTCTCGCCGGTGAAATAGAGCGTCGCCGGGCCGGGTGGCGGGGCGAGCGCCTTTTTCAGGATTTGCGGCGCCTCGTCGCGCGAGCCGGCGATCATCGTGGCGATCGTGTCGATGAACCCGGTGCGGGCGACATCGACCGCCTCGGCGGGAAGCTGCTGGAAAGCAAGGTCGGCGACAAAGCCGCCGAGGTCGCGGGTCAGGGGCATGGCATCCTCCGTTTCCGCGATCATGCACTTTTTGGCGGTGAGCGGCGAGCCTGTCGGCCTGCCCGGCTTGGGCGATGCCGCGATTTCGCGCCGTGCCGGGGCGGGCTATCGACCTACCGCGGCGCGATCGTCGCCGGCGCGATCACCGTCGTCGACGGGGTCGGCGCGATCTGGAAATTCGCCGAGAACGGCAGGCTCTTGACGTAGGTGGCGAGGAACGCATTGACCGAGGCGATCGCCGTCTGCGGCACATAGACGACGTCGAAGGATTTGAGGAACGGGTCGTCGCCGCCCGGCCGGCGCGACAGCGCGGCCTTGTAGGCATCCACCGCGCCGGCCACGTCGCGGCGGATCACCAGGATATCGCCCGTCTTGGCGCCGGTCTTGGCACCCCCGGCCATCGCCACCGCGCGCTCCAGGGTCAGCGGCACCGAGCTGCGGATCAGTCCCGGCCGGGCGACCTCCCCCTCGACCCAGAATACCTCCGGCGCATAGGCGCGCACCGTCAGCGACGGTTCGGGGTTCTTGATCTGGCGGGCGTAGAGCGCCTTGAGCCGCGCCGTCGCCTCGGGAACGGTGAGACCGCCGACGATGACGCTGCCCAGCAGCTTTGGCGACACCGCGCCATCCTGGCCGACGCTCACCCGATCGTTGAATTCAGGGGCAAACGGAAAACGGATCTCGAACTCGTCGCCCGCCGACAGCGTGCGCTCCGGCGCGAGCGGCACCCCGCCCGCCACCATCTCGCCCGCGCTTTCGTGCGGCGGCGTTGTCCCACAACCGGCCATCAGCATGGCGAGGAGCGCAGCGACGGCGACGACGGACCGGGTCGTTGTGTTCCAGGTCGTTGTGGTAGTGCGTTTCGTCATGGCCGCGAATAGCGGCGCGGCTGAAAATCGCACGCACACAAATCCTTCACCACCGACAACCTGCTGCCTCAACTGCGCGGCCCTTCGACGACGATCTCGATGCGGCGGTTCTGGGCGCGCCCGGCCGCGGTGTCGTTGGCCCCGACCGGATGGCTGTCGCCGCGGCCCTTGGCCGAGATCGTGCTCGCGTTGACGCCTTGCGCGACGAGATATTTGACCACCGCATCGGCGCGCCGCGAGGACAGCTCCAAATTGGTCTGGATACCCTGCTTCTTCAGGGAGGCGCCGACCTGTTCGCTATCCGTATAGCCGTAGACCGCGACCTTGTTGTTTTTCAGGCTGCGCAGCTTCGGCGCGATGTCGTCAAGCGCGGCCCGGCCCTTCGGCGTGATGTCGAACCCGCCGGACACGAACAGCATATCGGCGGCGATAGTGAACGTGCTGAGCTGCTGTTGCTCGGCAAGCTGAGTCTGCAGCACCGCGTTTTCCGACTGCAGCTGACGGTTGGCCGCCTGCAATTGCTCAAGCTGGGCCTGCGTCTGCTGGTCGCTGTTTGGCGAGTCGACGCATCCCGACAGGAGCAGCACGCCAGGCGACAGGAAAAGCACGGTCGCGAACCATCGGCCGATCGTCGAGATTGCCATCGCCTGCCCTCCACCCGTTATGGCCGCGCTCACCTCGATCCGGTTGAGTAAGACATGGGCCGCCCGGCACTCCGCGATCCTTAAAATGCCCGCAGCCCGAAAATCCCGTCGACGGGGTCGATCCCGGCGAGGACGCGACGGCCGATCAGGTCCTTGAGTGTTTCGGTCGTGCCGCCGCCCAACGTGCCGTAGCGGGCGCCGCGATAGAAACGCGACACCGGAAACTCGTCGGTGAACCCGTAGGCGCCATGCACCTGGATCGCCTCGCTGGTGACGCGCAGCGCCATCTCGTTGACCGTGACCTTGGCGGCGGCGGCGAGCAGCGGGTCGGGGAACGGGTCGGCGCTGGCGCAGGCGCGATAGAGGATGCTGCGGCTGGCCTCGATATCGCGATACATCTCGGCGATCTTCCACCGCATGCCCTGAAAATCGGCGATGGCGCGACCAAAGGCGCGGCGCTCCTTGACGTATTTGACTGCCTCCTCGAGCGCCCCCTCGGCCAGTCCGAGCGAGATCGACGGGTTGAGGCAACGCTGGGTGTTGAAGGCGCCAAGCAGCTTGCGAAACCCGTCTTCGAGCACCAGGTTTTCCGGCGGCAGCTCGACATCCTCGAAGCGGATTTCGTGCAAATTCTCGCCGCCCATCGTGTGATAGCTGCCGGTGACGGTGAAGCCGGGCGTGCCCTTTTCGATCAGCACGCAGCCGATGCCCTCGCGGCCGGGCTTCTTGTCGACGCGGGTGAAGACCACGAACCAGCCGGCTTCCTCGGCGCGACTGATCAAGGTCTTGACCCCATTGAGCCGCAGCTTGTTGCCGACATGGTCGACATTGGTCCGGTAATTGGCGACGTCGGTGCCGGCATCGGGCTCGGTCATGCAGATCGCCAGCAGGCACTCGCCGCTGCACACCGCCGGCAGGACGCGCCGCTTGATCGCCTCGGGCGCGTAGGTCGAGATGATGCGGGTTTGCGCGCCGACCTCGCCCAGCACCGCCATCGCGGTGACGTAGCAGACCTTGGCAATTTCCTCGAGGATCAGGGCCGTGTCGAACACCGGCAGGCCCAGCCCGCCATATTCCTCGGGCACCGCCATGCCGAGCACACCCAGTTCGGCCAGCGCCTTCATGTTCTCCCACGGGAAGGTGCCGTCCTGATAGCGCGCCGCACGCTCGCGGAATTCGCCCTGCGCCAGTTGGCGGATGGTCGCGATAAATTGGCGCTGCTCGTCGCTGAGGGCTGGGAACACCGGGGGTCTCCTTTAAAAAGCTCGGCTAAAAAGCTCGGGGCCAGCTTAGCGGTTGTCGTCACCCCACTTCCAGTCGAGCAGGCGCTGCATCGCCGCGCGCAGGAATTCGTGCGGGCCGGCGAGGCCGAGCCGGGCCATCCGCTCATCCCAGGCAATGGCCAGGCCGCGCGCCTGGTGCGCCAGCGGTGTGTCGCCGAGCCGCTCGGCCCAGCCGGGCGTGTCGCGCGAGGCGAATACCGCCAGCACCAGCGCACCGACGAGTATCGCGGCAAAGACCTGGCGCGGCGTCACACCGCGCCGGCGCAGCGCCGGGGGAATCGCGTCGGCGACGAGGGGCGGGCGTTCGCCCGAGGGGCGCTGGTTTTTCGCCACGGCCTAGAACCGGAAATAGATGAACGGAGCGATGCCTTCGGGGCCGAGCGCGTTGATCGCGGCGAGGGCGAGCCCGGCTGCCGCGCCGAGACCCCAATGCGGCACCCAGGCCAATGCACGACCCGCACGCTCGAACGACCCGGGCGGCAGAAACTGACCCGCCATCCCGATCACGATGAGCCCGACCAGCGCCGGTTGCGCCTGTTGCAGCCCTTGGCTCCAGCCGCTGCCGAGACCGGCGATGAACACGCCGGCGACGGTGAAATCCTCCGCCCGGAAAAAAATCCAGGCGAGGCAGACGAAATGAAACACGACCAGCGTCGCGACCACCTGGCCGAAACGGCCGGTGGAGCGCCGCCCGATCCACGGCTCGCATATCCGCTCGACCGCGAGCCCACCCCCGTGCAACGCCCCCCACATCACGAATTTCCACGCCGCGCCGTGCCAGATCCCGCCGAGCAGCATCGTGATCATCAGGTTGCGGTAGGTGTTGAGGCGGCCGCGGCGATTGCCGCCCAGCGGCTTGTAGAGGTAGTCGCGCAGCCAGGTGCTGAGCGAGATGTGCCAGCGCTGCCAGAACTCGCGCAGGCGCTGTGACCGGTAGGGCTGGTTGAAATTGCGCGGGAAGCGGAAACCGCACAGGGCCGCGATCGCGATCGCCATGTCGGTATAGGCGCTGAAATCGCAATAGATCTGCACGGCATAGGCGTAGGTGGCGAGCAGCAGATCGGGGCCGCCGTAATTGTCGGGCGCGGCGAACACCGGGTCGACCAGACCGGTCGCCAGGTAGTTGGCGATGATCACCTTCTTGACCATGCCGCCGAGGATCAGGAGGAACGCGGCGGCGATCGGAATCGGCTCGGCGCTCGGCCGGGCAAGCTGCGGCAGGAAATAGGCCGCGCGCACGATCGGGCCGGCGACCAATTGCGGAAAGAACGACATGTAGAGCGCCATGTCGAGCGGCGCCCGGCACACCGCGACATCGCCGCGATACACGTCCGTGATGTAGGAGATGCCGTGGAAGGTGAAGAACGAGATGCCGACCGGCAACAGAATCTCGATAAACGGCAGCTCGTGCTGCAACCCCAGCAGGTGCGCCAGCCCGTTCGCCGACTGCACCAGGAAGTCGAGATATTTGAAGATGCCGAGAATGGTGAGGTGCAGCGCGACGCCGCTCGCGATGATCAGGCGCCGGCGACGGGCGTTGGCGGTGGCGCCGATCATCAGTCCGGCGACGTAGCTGATCGTCGTGCTGGCCGCGAGCAGAAAGCAAAACCGCCAATCCCACTGCGCATAAAAAAAATAGCTGGCACCGACCAGCATCGCCTTCCGGGCGGCAAAATGCCGGTCGAGCGCCGCCAGCGCCGCCGCCACGACCAGAAAGAACAGCAGGAAATCGAGCGTCGGAAACAGCATGGCGCAGCAGCGGGGAACCGGCGGGCGAGGATGGGTGAGCCGGTTCTATCGGGCGGCGAGACCGCCGGCAAGCGCGCGGCGACAGCGCGTCGCAGCCCCGGCGGTCACAGCAAATCGATTTGCATCGCCGCCCGGCAGCGCTCACTATCGAACGAGTGGGCTTTGCGTTTGGGCGGGGGACTGGACGCGGTGCGGGGGGTCGGGTGTTTGTCTGGCGTCGGTCGCCGCGCCCGGTGGGCATCGGTCGCGGCGGTGTTGCTCGGGCTGCTTTTCTCAACCGCGGCACATGCCCAGGATGACCCGACGATCCGTCGCGTCGTGGTTTTCGGCGACAGCCAGGCGCAAGGCATTGCCGGCGGTCTGCAGCGGGTGTTGCTCGGCGATTCGCACTACAAGGTGCTGAACCGCACCCATCCCGGCGCCGCACTGGTCCATGCCGAGAGCGAATGGCTGGGGCCGATCCTCAATTTCGTCGGCAAGGACAAGGCCGAGATCGCGATCGTCATGTTCGGCGCCAATGACCGGCTCGACATGCGCGACGAGAAAGGCGCTTACCTGCATTTCCGCACCGATATCTGGCGCGAGACCTATGCCAAGCGTGCCGACCGCATCCTCGACGCCTTGAACGGCGCCGGGCTCAAGATCGTCTGGTGCGGCAACCCGATTGCGCGCAGCCCCACCTATTCCGCCGACATGAGCTATATCAATGACATCTTTGCTGAAGAGGTCGCGAAATACGGCGGACAGTTCTTGCCCCTCTGGACCGTCATCGCCAACGATCAGGGCCAATTCACCGCCTATGGCCCGGATCGCAGCGGCGTCACCGAACGGCTGCGCAACGATGACGGCATTCATTTCACCGCGGCCGGCTACGAGCTGATTGCCGAGCGGGTTATCAGCGTCCTGCCGTCGCAGCAGGCGGATGGGCGCTGACGCGCAGCGGGTTTGCCGCCCCGCCGCCTGCGCGGCGCTGGCTGTCGCGGTTTGCAGCTTGGTCTTGCTGTTGCAGGCGTGCTTCGAGACTGCGCGATCGCCGCCGCCGGGCCCGCCCGCGGCCGCAACGCGGCTGTCCTCGCCCGAGGCGCTGCGGCCGTTCCTCGCCGCGCTCGCCGGTATCGACCGGCGCCAGGCGCGACACCCGCTGCGCATCCTCCAGATCGGCGACAGCCACAGCGCCAACGATTCGTTCAGCGGCCGCCTGCGCGAGCGGTTTCAGGGCCGGTTCGGCGCCGCCGGCCGCGGCTGGCTGCCCGCCGGCGTGCCCTATAAGTATTATCGACCGCATCTGGTGAACGTCAGCGAGACCGGCTGGCGGCATTTCAAGCCGAGCGACCATGCCGGGGTCGCGCTCGGCCTCGATGCAGTCGTCGCCGAAAGCCAGCCACCCGATTCCAGCATGGCGATCGAAAGCAGCGAGCCTGCCGGCTTCGACCGCTTTGCCGTCGAGTACTTGACCCGGCCGAACGGTTCCGCTTTTACCGTACAGATCGACGGCGCCGCGCCGGTTCGGGTGGCGACCGCCGCGGCGGAGACCGCAATCAAGCGCTTCGACCTGCCGCTCGACCATCCCGCGCGACGGGTCGAATTGCGAGCCGCCGCCCAGCCGGCGGTCGATCTGCTCGGCTGGACGGTCGAGCGGCGGCACACGCCTGGAATCGTCTACGAAAACCACGGCACCATCGGCGCCACCATCGATCTTCTCGGCCAGATGACGCCGCAGGCGGTGGCGTTCGAGCTCAGCGAGCGGCAGCCCGCCTTGATCATCGTCGCGTTCGGCACCAACGAGGGGTTTGACGACGGGCTCGACCTCGATCGCTATGCAGCGCGCTTTCAGGCCGATGTCGCGGCATTGCAGCGGCGCGCGCCGGGGGCGGCGATTCTCGTGCTCGGGCCTCCCGACGGCAACCGCCACGCCAAGGATTGCGCTCCCGTGGCGAGCTGTCGCCCGAACGGCGACGCCGGGGCGGACGATTGCCGCTGGCACGAGCCGCCCAAGCTCGCCGGGGTGCGCAGTGTGCAGCGCCGGCTCGCCCGGCAGCACGGCTGGGCCCATTGGGATTGGTTCGCGGCGATGGGCGGTGCGTGCAGCATCGATCGGATGGCCGTCGCCGACCCGCCGCTGGCCATGCCCGACCACGTGCATTTGCGGACACCCGGCTACGAAACCGTTGCGGACACCTTCTTCGCCGACCTGATGGCCGAATACGACCGGTGGCAGGCACAGGCGCGCGGCAGCTGACGTCGCGCAGCAGCGGGGACCGGGGCGAGCGGCGAAGGGAATGCGCCGAATTCCGGCTTTCACCGGAACGACGATTTAACGTAAAGCGATGGGCTCCGAACACGGGATCGCGATTCATGGTCGAGCTTCGTCCGCGAAAGAACATGCCGGAGCATTTCGGCATCCGCATCGTCAGCGCCGAGAAGGACAAGGTGGTCGGCGAGATCGATGCCGACGAGCGCCATCTCAACAATGTCGGCATCGTTCATGGCGGCGCGTACATGGCCTTCGCCGACGATCTCGGCGGCGCGACGGCGGGGCTCAATACGCCACCCGGCTCGCGCACGACGACGGTCGAGTCAAAAAGCAATTTCTTTCGCGCCTCGCCGCCCGGCAAATTGACCGGGGTCGCTGTGCCGATCCATGTCGGGCGCCGCACGATCGTGGTGCAGACCTCGATCTTTGGCGCCGACGGCAAGCTCGCGGCGATGGTGACGCAGACCCAGCTGGTGATCCCGCGGGAATGACCCTCGACCCGCGGCTCAACGCGTTTCGCGACGATCTCGCCGATGCACGGCTGCGGCGGCAGGTCCGGGCACCGCGTTATGTCGACGGGCGCCCGGCGCGGGTGATCGCCGGCCTCGTCCCGGTGCGACATGCGCCGCAGCCTGATGCCGGGCTCGACACCTGCTTCCATTACGGCGAGGCGGTCAGCGTTTTCGACGAGGTCGACGGCTATGCCTGGTGTCAGTCGCGGCGCGACTCCTATGTCGGCTATGTCGACGCTGCCGCACTGAAGCCGGGCGCCGTGCCGGCTGCGACGCATTACCTGACGACACTCGGCGCCTACCGCTACGAGGCGGCGGATTTGCGCGCAGCGGCAATCGACTTCCTGCCGCGGCACAGCCCGATCGTGGCGGCGCAGACCGGGTTGGCGACACGCGGTACCGCCTATGTGGAGCTCGATAGCGGCGGGTTTCTCCCCGAATCGTGTCTTTCGCCGGAGCCGCCGCGCTCGCCCGATCTTGCGGCAGCGGCGGCACTCTATCTCGGCTGCCCGTATCTCTGGGCCGGGCGCAGCTTTCTCGGTCTCGATTGCTCAGGGCTGGTGCAGGAAGCGTTTCGCGACCTCGGCATCGCCGTGCCGCGCGACACCGACATGCAGCGCGCCGCGATCGGTGCGGCTGTCGCCATCGCCGATATTGCCGAGCTGCGCCGCAACGACCTGCTGTTCATTCCCGGCCACGTGATGATCTACGCCGGCAACGGCGAAATCATCCACGCCTATGGCGGCAGCATGAGCGTGCGGCGCGACCGGCTTGCCGAACTGATGCGGACGCAAGGCTGGCGCGCCGCCGATTTTGCCGTGCGCCGCCCGGACGAGCGCTAGGTCGCGGGGTGGCGGGCGATCCAGTGCCGGGCGATATCCTCGCGCCGACAGATCCACACCCGGTCCTTCGCCTGGATGTACTCGATAAAGCGGATCAGGCCGCTCGCCCGGCCGGGATGGCCGGTCAGGCGCATGTGCAGCCCGATCGACATCATCCGCGGACGCTCGGCGCCTTCTGCGTAAAGCACGTCGAAGCTGTCGCGCAGATAGGCGAAGAAATCCTCGCCCGGCCCGAACACCCCGCGGCCGAATTTGACGTCATTGGTCGACAGCGTATAGGGCACGACGAGGTGCGGCTTCTCGCCCGCGCGCACCCAGTAGGGGAGCTCGTCGTTGTAGGCGTCACTGTCGTAGAGGAAGCCGTTATCCTCCGCGACGATCCGGCGGGTGTTTTCCGACGGCGCGTAGCGGCAATACCAGCCGAGCGTCGGTTTGCCGGTGGTCTGATGGATCAGCGCGACGGCGGCGGCGATCTGGCGGCGCTCCTCGGCCTCGTCGAGCTCGAAATGCTTGATCCAGCGATAGCCGTGACCGCAGATGTCCCAGTCGCTGGCGCGGATTGCCGCCGCGGCCGGCGGATTGGCCTCGAGCGCCTTGGCGCAGGCGAACAGGGTCACCGGCACGCGGTAGCGGGTGAAGATGCGGTGCAGCCGCCACCAGCCGACCCGGGCGCCATATTCGAACATGCTTTCGGCGCCGAGATCGCGCCGTCCGCTCATGCCGGGATCGACGCTGGCGGCTTCGGTCAACCCGCCCTCGCTGATCCCATCGCCGGCCGGGTAAGACAGCTCCGACCCTTCCTCGAAATTGATCACGAAATTGACCGCGATGCGCGCTCCGCCCGGCCAATCCGCATGCGGCGGGGTCGGGCCATAGCCGATAAAATCGCGGGTCATGGCTTGTCGTCCGGCGGTTCGGGGTACCACCGTTTCCGAAGTATCTGGTCGAACGAATAGGGGCACTCAGATGGCAACATGCCAGCCGCCTCCGCTTCTCTGTGCTCCTGAAGGGCGAGTTCGGCCTGGTAGCGCGCATCATCGTAGAGCGCCACCAGCCTCGCTTCGACATCGCGCTTCAGGGTTGGGCTAAGCTTGTCGTCGAGCTGCGCGCGGGCTTCCGTGATCGACCTCATCCAGCCGAGCCGTGGCGGTGTCGCCGGCGAATGCTGCAGCTTCAACAGATGCTCGATGATGCGACGCACCTGACTGCGCACCGCGTCGCGCTCGTTCCGGCCCAAGCACTCGATCTCCTCTGCCACGTTCTCGCGGTCAAAGCGATTGTCGGTGACCGGCATCGTGCGCAGCACCGCCGCCTGGTGCTGCGTCCAGGCGTAGAAATCGTCGTCGTATCGCGGTCCGTCGGGCATGGCGGGTTCTCGGGATGCGGGGGCTATTTCGCCGACTCGAAGCGGCGGTTGAACGCGTCCTGCCAGTCCTCGGTGGTGGTGAAGCCGTCGAGCTCGCTGGCACTCCTGCGGGTGGCTTCCTTCAGCGCCGCATCGGGCGCGTCGTAATCGACCTCGAAACGGCACGGCTGGGTGGTGTGCCACGGGGTCTGGGTGAACACCTCGATGCGGTTGTCCTCGGGGTCGCGGAAGTAGACCGACCAGGTATTGCCGTGACTGACCGGCTCGGGCCTGGCGTGCGGCAGCGCCCGGACCTTGTCGTAAACCCGGCGCACCTCGTCGAGGGTGTCGACGCGAAACGCGACGTGGCCGATGCCCCCGCCGGAATCCTTCACATCACCCGGTATCAGCACGATCTGGTGGTGCTCCTCGGGGCTATGGCTGAGAAAGATCAGCTCGCGTCCGGCCGCCGGCCCGGCGGTCAGCAGCCCGCGATCGCTGACGATGAAGCCCAGCACCTCGGTATAGAATTTCTCCATCGCCGCCTGGTCGCGGGCGCGGATTTCGAAATGGCTGACGGTGTAGTTCATGGCCGGTCCTCGTGACGACGCTGCAAGGGATGATGCGTCAAAGCCCGTCAGCATAAAAGAGCCTGGGGAAAAGCCCTTGCGGCCCGGCGCGGTTGCCAATAAAGCGGGGCACCCTTTCCCCTTCGTCGGAGATAGACGATGCCGAGCCTGCCGAGCGCCGCCGCCCTTCAAGCCCTCACCGCCTGGGACACGCCGACCTTCTGCAACGCGCTCGAAGTGGTCGCGCCGGAACGTCGCGCCCACGGTTTCACCCGCCGACCGGTGGTCGCCTGTTTTCCGGAGATGAAGCCGATCGTCGCCTTCGCCCGCACCGCACTGATCCGCTCGCGCGAGCCCAACGCGCGTGATCGCGATTCCGCGGCCAAGATGCGGATCGGCTATTACGAGCATATCGCCGCCCAGCCGATGCCGAGCATCGCGGTGATCCAGGATATCGACGCCCCGGACACCGGCTTTGGCGCGTTCTGGGGCGAGGTGCAGACCCATGTCCATGCCGGACTCGGCTGCGCCGGCGTCATCACCGACGGTTCGGTACGCGACCTCGACGCGATGGCGCCCAATTTCATCGTGCTGGCCGGCTCGATCATGCCGTCGCACGCGCATGTGCATCTCGTCGATTTCGGCGGCACGGTCAGCGTCTTCGGCATGGTGGTCTCGGCCAACGACGTGATTCATTGCGACCGTCACGGCGCGGTGGTCGTGCCCTATGACGCGGTCGAGAAAATCCCGGCGGCGGTCGACCTCCTGACCCGGCGCGAGAAGGTGGTGATCGAGGCGTCAAAGCAGCCCGGCTTTTCGATCGAACACCTGCGGCGCGCCTTCGCCGAGCAGGCGGAGATCCACTAGGCTCATCCCTTTCGTCATCCCCGGGCTTGGCGGCCGGCTATATCTCCACCTGACCGCCGAGTTCGACGACGCGGTTGACCGGGATGCGAAAGAACTCGGTCGCGTCGAGGGCAAGGTCCGACAGCAGGATGAACAGCCGCTTGAACGGCATCGTCCAGCGCGAGCGGCGGTTGGCGACGATCTTCTCGCGCCCGACGAAAAACGACGTATCCATCAGGTTGAAGCGGAACCCGCCGACCCGGCACAGCGCCAGCGCGCGCGGGATGTCGGGCTCTTCGAGAAAGCCGTAGCGGATCCGCACGGTGTGGAAATTCTGGTCGAAATGGCGGATTTCGAGCCGGTCGGCCTCCGG
>DASQGR010000115.1:0-8311 GCA_035632515.1 Allostellaceae bacterium
GCGCCCTTGGATCAGCCCGAAGGCGACATTCTCCCACTCGCGCAGCGAATCGAACAGGGCGCTGCCTTGGAACAACATGCCAAACTTATGCATAAGCCGGGCGCGGTCGCCGCGGGCCATGCCGATGGTTTCCAGGCCATCGATGCGGATCGATCCGGCCTCGGGGTGAAGCAGGCCGAGGATGGACTTGATCAGCACTGATTTGCCGGTGCCCGAGCCGCCGATGATGACCAGGCTCTCGCCGGACGCGCAGTCGATGTCAACCCCGTCGAGCACCTTTTTCGCGCCAAAGGATTTTTTGACGCCGCGCACGGCAATCTTTGGGATGGCGCCGGTCATTTGCCGAAAAACGCCGCGGTCAGCAGGTAGTTGGACAGGAGGATCAGGATCGAGGCCGAGACCACCGCATGGGTTGTCGCCTGGCCGACCCCCTCGGCACCGCCGCGCGAGTGGTAGCCGTGGTAGCAGCCCATCAGCGCAATGATAAAGCCAAACACCCCGGCCTTCACCAATCCCGACGCGACATCCATCGTCTCGAGATAGGTCTCGGTCTGGGTCAGATAGCTCGCCGGGTTGAAGCCGAGCTTCAAGGTGCTGACGAGATAGCCCCCGAACACGCCGATAATGTCGGCGACCAATACCAGCACCGGCAGGGTCAGCAGCCCGGCCAGAAGGCGCGGCAGCACCAGGTATCGGAAAGGATCGGTCGATAGCGTCGTCAGCGCGTCGATCTGGTCGGTGACGCGCATCGTGCCGATCTCCGCCGCCATCGCCGCCCCGACACGCCCGGCGACCATGAGGCCGGCGATCACCGGTCCGAGCTCGCGCGTCACCGACAGCACCACCACGGTTGCGATCGCGCTCTCGGCGTTAAACCGGCTGAACCCGGTATAGGATTGCAGCGCCAGCACCATGCCGGTGAAGATCGCGGTCAGGCCGACGACCGGCAGCGAGAAATAGCCGATATAGACGATCTGCCGCAGGATCAGCCGGGGATAGAAGGGCGGGCTGATTGCGGCGGCAAGGCCCATCAGCGCGAATCGCACGAGCCGGCCGGTCGTCGCGAGAAAGCCGAGGAAGACCGCGCCGATCGACGCCAGGAAGCCGATCATCCGAAGCCGATCATCCGATGGGTGCGTTGCGATAGATGCGGTGATAGCGGCGTCCCAGCCCGGTCAGGATCTCGTAGCCGATCGTGCCGGCATCGGCGGCGACGGCATCAACCCCGTAAAAGTCGCCGATCAGCTCGATCGCATTGCCGGGACGGCGCGCCTCCTGCCCGACCGCGGAAACATCGAACGTCGCCAGGTCCATCGATATCCGCCCGAGCAACGGCACTCGCTGTCCGGCGAGCCAGCCGCAGCCGCGATGGCTCAGCGAGCGCCGCCAGCCATCGGCGTAACCTATTGCCGCAGTTGCCAAGAATCCGGGCCCGTCCATGACGTGCGCGGCACCGTAGCCAACCGACTCCCCCCTGTCAATTTTGCGGATTTGCACGATTTTCGCGCTCAATCGGACGACGGCGCGCATCGGGTTGGCGCTGCTGGGACGCGGATTGACGCCATAAAGGGCGGCGCCGGGCCGCACCTCGTCAAAATGGTACTCGGGCCCGAGAAAAATGCCGGATGAGGCGGCAAGGCTCGCCCTCACGCCCGACAGGCGATGCCGTGCCGCGAGGAAGCGCTTGCGCTGCGTCCGGTTGAGCGGATGCCCGGGCGTCTCAGCACAGGCGAGGTGGCTGATCAGGGTCTGCACGCCGCTCTGCCGCCCCGTTTCGGCGAAGGCCGCGAATTCCGCCGGCGACAATCCGAGCCGGCTGAGCCCGGTATCGAGGTGAAGCAGCGAAGCCGCCCCGCCGCCCTTTCGCTCCCATGCGGCGATCTGGCCGGGATCGTTGAGCACCGGGATCAGCTGCGCGGCGACAAAATCGGCGGCGGAGCCGGGCAGGGGGCCATTGAACACGGCGATCTCCGGGGCCGGCCCCAGCACCGCGCGCAGGGCAATGCCTTCGTCGAGCGTGGCGACAAAGAACCGGCGGCATCCCGCCGCGAGAAGCGCCCGCGCGACCGGTGCAGCGCCGAGCCCATACCCGTCGGCCTTGACCACGGCGGCACAGGCGGCCGGCGCAGCTGTCGCCGCCAACAGCCGCCAGTTGGCGACGATGGCGCCGAGGTCGATCTCCAGAATGGCGCCGGCGCGCGAAGCGGGGTCGGAGGCCATCACACCACCTCGTCACCCCTGCGAAAGCGGGGGGTTAGGGGCGCGCGACGGGACGATTGCCCGGGGTTCCCGCTTTCGCGGGAATGACGAGACGATGAGGCCGCCGCGGTCGATCCCGTCACGGTTCTAATAATTCGCTGCCGGCAGGTTTTCGGGGCCGATGAAATTATCGAATTTGGTGGTCTCGGCCTCGAAATGCAGCTTCACCGTGCCGATGGGGCCGTGGCGCTGCTTGGCGATGATGACTTCCGCCAAACCGAAGGTCTGCTCGCAGCGGTCCTTCCAGCGCTCGTAGCGGTCGTTGAACTTGTCTTCGCCTTCATCGGGGCGGCGGGTTGGCTCGGCGCGCGACAGGTAGTACTCCTCGCGGAAAATGAACATGACGACGTCGGCGTCCTGCTCGATCGAGCCCGATTCGCGCAGATCGGCGAGCTGGGGGCGCTTGTCCTCGCGCTGCTCGACCGCGCGCGACAGCTGCGACAGCGCCAGGACCGGCACCTCCAGCTCCTTGGCGATGGCCTTCAATCCGCGGGTGATCTCGGAGATTTCCTGCACCCGGTTCTCCGGCCCGCCGCGCGAGCCTCCCACTCGCATCAATTGCAAGTAGTCGATGACGATAATGCCGAGGCCCTGCTGCCGTTTCAGCCGCCGCGCCCGGGTGCGCAGCGCCGCCACCGACAGGGCCGGCGTGTCGTCGATATAAAGCGGCACTGCGGCGAGGCGCTGGCTGGCGGCGACGAATTTGTCGAAATCCTCGCGCCGGACGTCGCCGCGGCGAATGCGGTCGGAGGACACGTTGCTTTCCTCCGCCAGGATACGGGTCGCGAGCTGCTCCGCCGACATTTCGAGCGAGAAGAAGCCGATCACCGCGCCGTCCTCGGCGACTTTCCGCCCGTCCGGGCCGATGCCCTCGACGTAGGCTTTGGCGGCATTGAAGGCGATATTGGTGGCGAGCGAGGTTTTCCCCATCGACGGCCGGCCGGCCAGGATAATCAGGTCGGAGGGGTGCAGCCCGCCGAGCTTTTTGTCGAGGTCGATAAACCCGGTCGCCACCCCGACCGTCTTGCCGCTGCGCTTGAACGCGGCCTCCGCGGTTTCGATTGCCTCGGTCAGGGCCGCGTTGAACGGCCGTAAGCCGCCTTCGGCCTGGCCGGTGCTGGCGAGCTCGTAGAGCTTTGCCTCGGCGCGTTCGATCTGGTTGATTGCCGGATCGTCGAGGTCCTGGAGGAACGCGTCGTTGACGACATCCTCGCCGAGCCCGATCAGCTGCCGGCGCAGGTGCAGATCGTGGATGCGGCGGCCGTAATCCTCGGCATTGATGATGGTCACCGCCGCTTCGGCGAGCCGCGTCAGGTATTGCGCGCCGCCGATCTCGGCAAGCGCGCCATCCTGGTCGAACAGGTTTTTGAGGGTGACGGGGTTGGCGATCTGGCCGCGCTCGATCAGCTTGCTGATCGCAGCGAAAATGCGGGCATGAACGGCATTGGCGAAATGCTCGGGCTCGAGGAAGTCGGCGACCCGGCTATGCGCGAGATTGTTGCGGAAGATGGCGCCGAGCAGTGCCTGCTCGGCCTCGGTGTTGCTGGGCGGCGTCCGGATCGGTTCGAGGTCGGCCTCGCGCAGCGGCGCGATCCGCGATAGGGCGGTCGATTCCATGCCCCAAGGATACCACCGAGCGAGCCGGCGCGTGGCTTTTTGTCACCAGGAATAGTGGGGATAACGGGGACGTAACCGCTATCGGTTGCGAATCAGCGGCTTATCTTCAAGCAGCGCGATCGTCCGCCTGGCGATGGGCGCGTTCCCATTCGAAGATGTAGTCGCGGGTCAGCGGCACGCTGTCCACCGCCTTGGCGATCTGAACCTGGAAGACGACATGGCCCTGACGGCGAAAGGCCAGCTCGGAGCCGACGAGGTACATCTCCCACATCCGGCAGAAGCGCTCGTCGTATAGCTGCAGCACTCGGTCGCGCTGTTGCATGAAGCGCCGCCGCCAGGCTCTGAGCGTCTCGGCGTAATGCAGGCGCAGCACCTCGACATCGGTGATCCACAACCGCGCCCGCTCGACCACCGGGACGATCTCGGACAAGGCCGGCGAATAGCCGCCCGGAAAGATGTATTTGCGCAGCCACGGGTTGGTCGCGCCCGGCCCGTCGCTGCGTCCGATCGAGTGCAGCAAGGCGACGCCTTCGGGCTTCAGCAACGCGTTCATCCGATCAAAGAAGGCCGGATACTGGTTGACCCCGACATGCTCGAACATGCCGACCGAGACGATGCGGTCGTAGCTTCCCGCCTCCTCGCGGTAGTCGCGCAGATGGAAGCGGACGCGATCGGACAGCCCGGCCGCGGCGGCGCGGCGCTGCGCCACGTTGAGCTGTTCGGTGGACAGGGTGAGGCCGGTAACGTCGACGCCGCATTCGCTCGCCAGGAACAGCGCCAGCCCGCCCCAGCCACAGCCGATATCGAGCACCTTCATTCCCGGGCGCAACAGCAGCTTGGCGGCGAGGTGATGGCGCTTGTTGAGCTGCGCGGTGTCGATGTCGTCATCCGGACGCAGGAAATAGGCGCAGGAATATTGCCTGTCGCGATCGAGGAACAGCTCGTAGAGCTGGTCCGACAGATCGTAGTGGTGCGCGACGTTGTGGCGCGAACGCACGATCGGGTTGTACTGGTGCAAGCGGCGGGTCAGGTAGCGGGCACGGTTGGCGAGCCGCCATGCGAGGTTGCTGCCCAGCAGCGCTTCGTTGCGCATCAGCAGGTCGATCAGCTCGTAGAGCCCGCCGCCCTCTTCGATGACCAGCGTGCCGTCCATATAGGCTTCGCCGATATAGAGCCTTGGGTTGACCGCCAGCTTCCAGTGCAGCGCCGGGTCGGTCAGGCGAATTTTCAGCGCCGGCCCCGGCGAGCCGGCGAAGACGTGGCGACGGTCCGCCGCATCGGTGAGTTCGAGCCGGCCGATGCGGATGACATAGGGGAGAAACCGCGCGAGCAGCATCGCGAGATGATCCTGCCAGAGCCCAGGAGCCTACTATCGGCCACTTCCAGCAGTAAAAACAAGTACCTGCGATAAAAGGTCCCCGGCGCGGCTATTTGTCCGCCGTCAGGCGCTCGCCGGTTCCTCGTCGGCCGGCTCGGCCTCTTCGTCACGTTCGGCCAGCGGATCCAGACCGGTTTCCTGCATCTGCGCCGCCTCGCCGGATTGGGCGACATTGGCGATGACCGTGACCCCGACCTCGGGATGCAGCATCACCCGCACCGGATGCAGGCCGAGATTTTTGATCGGCCGGTCGAGCACGATCTGTTGCCGATCGACGGTGAAGCCGGCGGCAGTTACCTCCTCGGCGATGTCGCGCGACGACACCGAGCCGTAAAGCTGACCGCTTTCGCCGGCTTGGCGGATCAGCACGACATGGAGCCCTTCGAGCTTTTCGGCGACGGTGCCGGCATCGGCTTTGCGCGACAGGTTGTTGGCTTCGAGCTGGACGCGCTGGGTCTCGAAATAGGCGAGGTTGTCCTTGGTCGCGCGCATCGCCTTTTTCTGCGGCAGCAGGAAGTTGCGCGCATAGCCGGGCTTCACTTTGACGATCTGGCCCATTTGGCCGAGCTTTTCGACACGCTCCAGAAGGATAAGTTCGATCATCGCGGCGCCCCTCTACTGGACCATGTAGGGCAGGAGCCCGAGAAACCGCGCCCGCTTGATCGCCCGCGACAGCTCGCGCTGTTTTTTGGTCGAGACCGCGGTGATGCGGCTCGGCACGATCTTGCCGCGTTCCGAGATGAAGCGCTGCAGGAGGCGCGTGTCCTTGTAATCGATCTTGGGCGCATTCGGCCCGGAGAAGGGGCACGATTTGCGCCGGCGGAAGAACGGCCGACGGGCGGCTGCGGCGGCGCGCCCGCCGCCCGGTCCGGATTGGCCTTCCATTTATGCCTCCGCCGTTTCGCTGGGAGCGGACGCGGCTGCGGGGGCACGTTCGGGCGCTGGGGCACGTTCGGGCGCCGGGGCGCGGTCGGGCGCCGGGCCGCGGTCGTCGCGCCGGTCGCGGTCGCCACGGTCGTCATAGCGGTCGCGCCGCGGCCGGTCCTCGCGGCTGCCGCGATTGAGCATGATCGGCGAGGGGCCTTCCTCAAGCGCATCGACCCGAATGGTCAGATAGCGCAGCACGTCCTCGTTGATTCGCATCGTCCGCTCGAGCTCGGCGATCGCCGCCGCCGGCGCGTCGATGTTGAACAGCACATAATGGCCCTTGCGGTTCTTGTTCATGCGGTAGGCAAGGTTCCGCAGGCCCCAGTTCTCGCGCTTCTTGACCTCGCCGCCATGATCGGCGATCAACTGGGTGAAGGCGTCGGCGAGGGCTTCCGCCTGGGCGCCGGAGATGTCCTGGCGCGCAATGAACACGTTTTCATACAAAGGCATCGTCACCCCTTGTGGCTGAATAGGTCCGGAGCGCATCGCGCCTGCCGGGCCGAGCCGGTCCCGGTATGGGCCGGCAAGGGAAGCGCGGCACTATACTGAAAGGTTGCGGCAGCGCAAGAAGGCGGCGAGCCCGGCGGAGGCCGGCCGGCGCAAGACCTGCCGGACCTGCCGGCTGCGCTTATCGGATGGTGTCAATGTAGCTCTGCGGAAGCCCGAGGCGTCGCGCAAGTTCGCGGAGGGAGCCGGCATAGGCCGGGTTGGTCTCCTCGGCAGCCGGTGCGACGGGGAGGTTGTAGCACACCGCGGCGACCGTCGAGCCGGTTGCCAACTCGGCCGTTACCGGTTCCGGCCGGTACATCGCGACGCTCGGTTCCGCGTAGAGGCGTTCGACTTCCGCCGGCGTCAGCCGCATGACGACGCCGTGGCAGACATCGGGCGGGCTGGCGACAAGGGCGGCCCGCTTGCCGATGCGGAGCGCCTTGTCCCGCACCCGGGCCGGGCGCGCATCCACCGGGTCAAGCCCCATTGCTCGCAGGGCCTGGGCATCCATGAACAGCCCATAGAAGAAAACGTCGATCCGCGCCGGCTCCAAGCCTGCCACCGTGTCGGCCGTTACCGTGCGGCGGGGGTCAGGCGCGTGCGGAGACGCCCTTTTCCTCGAACATCTGCTGCAGTTCGCCGGTCTCGAACATCTCGCGGACGATGTCGCAACCGCCGATGAACTCGCCCTTCACGTAGAGCTGCGGGATGGTCGGCCACGCGGAGAATTCCTTGATGCCTTCGCGTACCGAGGAGTCAGCGAGCACGTCGACGCCTTTGAACTTGATGCCGAGATGGCTGAGGATCTGCACCACCGTCGCCGAAAATCCGCATTGCGGGAAAACCGGCGTGCCTTTCATGAAGAGCACGACCGGGTTGTCGGAAACCTGCTGGCGGATACGATCGTGTACGGTGGTGTCCATGCCATGATCCTCGCGTCGACGCCGCGGCGACGTGCCGCCGGCCTAGTCCTCAGGAGCGCTCGTCTGCAAGACGAGCGCGTGAAGTTCGTTGCCCATCCGGCCGCGCAGCGCCTGATAGACCATCTGATGCTGCTGTACCCGGCTCTTGCCGCGAAAGGCGCTGGAGACGACATGCGCGGCGTAGTGATCGCCGTCGCCGCGCAGATCCTCGATGCTTACCTGCGCGTCCGGTAGACCGTCCTTGATCAGCCGCTCGATCGTCGCCGCATCCATCGCCATGGCACGCCTCAGGCCGAAATCCCTACGGGGCTGCCATATAGGCGGGCAGCCACGCTTCGTTGATCCGCCGCAACTCTGCCGTGGATATGGCACCGGTGCCTTCGACTGTCAACGAATCGCCGCCCGTGGTGCCAAGCCGCCGCACCGCAACGCCTGCGGCGCCAAGCCGCGCCAAAACCGCGTCCGGATCGCTCGTCGTCAGGACGTAACGACCCTGATCCTCGCCGAACCAGAAGGCATGGGCCGGCGCGCCCGAAGGCGCCCTGACCGACGCGCCGATGCCGCCTGCCATCGCCATCTCGGCGAGGGCCACCAGCAGCCCGCCATCGGAGACGTCGTGGCAGGCGCTGACGCGGCCGGCCAGGATCTCGGCGCGCACGGCATCGCCGTTGCGCCGCTCGGCGGCAAGGTCGACCGGCGGCGGCGCGCCGTCCTCGCG
>DASQGR010000116.1:0-6071 GCA_035632515.1 Allostellaceae bacterium
GTAGCGGCCGCCGGTGATCGCCAGGCGGCCGCTCGCCGCCGGGACGGCAAGTGTCCCGGTCACGCCGCCGTCGAGGGTGAAATGCCCGGACAGCCGATCTTCGCCGATCGGCAGCAGGTCGGAAATGTTGCCGAGGTCGCCATTCCCCTCGATCCGCATCGCCAGCCGGCCGGTCGGCGGCACCGTCAGCGAGAGCGGCGCGGTGGTCAGGACCAAGGGCAGCGAGCCGCTGAACGCGAGCGACTCTCCCTTGATTCCGCCAAGCTTGCCCTTGAGATCGAGCTCGCGCCCGTTCCAATCGCCGGTGGTGTCGAGGCCGAGCGCGGGGACCCGCTGCCCGGCGTGCGAAAGGGTCAACCCGCGGCCCGACAGGGTGAAATGCCCGGTCGGCGCCGCCGCCGTGCCGCCGAAACGTGCATCGAGCGCCACCGTGCCGCCCGCGCCCTTGTAGCCGGCGAGCCGGGCGGCGAGCGCCACCGGCAGGTTTTTCGCCGCGAGCCGCCCGGACAGCGTCCGGCCGCGCAGGGCGGCGTCGCCGCTGATCTGGCCGGAGCCAAGCGTCAGCACGAGGTTCGACAGGGCCACATCGTCGCCGCGCCGAGACAGCGTGAGCGGCGCCGTGAGCTGGACCCGATCGCTGCCGATCGAGCCGGCAAAGCTGGCGATACGGAGCTCCATTCCGGCGCCGCGCGGCGCCGGCTCGTATTCGCCGCGGCTGGTGAAGGCCACCCGGTCGACAAAATGCCCTTTGGCCTCGGCGGCAAAAGCAAAGCGTCCCGGCCGCAGGCTGGTGAGCGACAGGTCTGCCTCGTCAAACCGGCCCGATCCGAGCGACAGCGCCGTGAGCTTGGCCTGCGCCTTGCCGCTGGGAGTCCCCATCGCGTCGGTCAGGTGCCACGACACGGCAAGATGACCGAGCCCGAGATGGGCCGAACCGGGACCGAAGGACAGGCGGTCGCCGGTCGCCGTGAGGTCGATATTCTGCCCGACGCCCTTTTCCAGCGCGGCTTTGACCTCGACGCTGCCGCCGAGCGGCAGGCCGGCGAGCGCCGACCAGGGCGACAGATTGGGCACCCGGGCGCTGAGTGTTCCCCGGGTCAGCAAGGTGGCGCGGTCGATGCGGAAGCTGCCCTCGGCCGATCCGTCCGCGGCCTGGACGCGCAGCCGCCGGATCGCAAGCTCGGCGGGGTCGGCGGCATCGGCTTCGAGCGTCAGCGTTCCATTCAGGTCGCCGGTGCGAAACCGGCCGTCGACCGTCCCTTGCGCTGCCCAAAGATCGGGCAGGCGCACCCCGAGCTGGAGCTGGTCCAGCCGCGCGCTGCCGAGACGAAAATCGCCGCCGTCGAATTGCGCCGTCAGCTTCGGGCGGTCGAGCGAGCCTTCCATCGTGACGCGCCCGGCGAGGCGGCCGGCCATGCCCAGCGGCTGCAGGCTCGGTATCTCGGCGCTGATCGCTGCGGTGAGCTGTCTTGTCGCCGGGTTGAACTCGCCGTTGCCGGTCAGGCTGGCCTTGGCGGCGACAACCGCCAGGCGGTCGAGAACCCAGGCATTTCCGTCGCTTTGCCGGACCGCGCCGGAAATCGTGACCGATCCGCCGGTCATCGCGTCGATCGCGGGCATTCCGGTGCGCAATCCCGCCAAGGAGCCGTTGAGCTCGACCGCGACCGTGCTTGCGGACGGATCCGGTTGGGTCGCGTCGAGCGTCACCGCACCGGCGACCGGCAGACCCAGAACCGGAGCGAGCGGGCGTAAATCCGCGACGGAGAGGTGCAGGCGCCCGCCGCGCATTTGAAGTCCCGGCCCGAAGTGTCCCGATCCGTCGATAGCGAGACCCATCCCTTGCACGGTGAGGCGGGTCAGCTCGATCGTGTCGCCACGCGGCGAAGCGTCGGCCGCGAACGACCAGTCGAGATCGCGGCCGAGCTCCGATGGGACGGAGAGATCGTCGGGAACGATCGCGCCCTGCACGTGCCCCCGGCCGGCGATCTCAAGTCGCGATGCCGGCTGGTCGAGATCGCCGGTCGAGCCGACCGTCAGGTGGGCATCGGCGTGTTGCGCTCCGGATGCGCCAAAGCGAAGCGTGTCGCCTGACGCGTCGATCGTGAGCGCGGGTCGCGTCTCGCTGCCCGACAATATGGCTGTCACCTTGGCGGAGCCTGCGGCTGACCGATCGCCGACGGCCGGCGCCGTCAGGTTGGGGAAATCCGCCTGCACCCGCCCGTTCAATCGCCGATCCGGGCCGCCGAGCGACGCCTCGCCGGTGATTGCGCCGGCGGCCAGTCCGACCGCCATCTCATCCACTCTGAGGACGCCATTTTCCGCAAAAATCGCCCGCAGATGTATCGGGACCTTGTCGCCGACGATGGGGGCGATGGCAGGCGGCAGCAACGGCGCCGCCGCTGCGGTTCCGTCCAGTGTGACGGCGGCATCCCGCCCTCCCGCGAGCGCGATGTCAAATTCGAGGCGGACGAGCGACCCGCCCGATGCCGTCAATCTGCCGCGCCACTGCGAGAGCGGCCCTTCGCCGGCGAACGACAGCGCGAGCGGCGGGCGATCGTCGCGGTGGAGCAGGCGCCCCAGCAATACGCCCGTCGGCTCGTTTGCCGCCAGTCGCACGCTGAGGATCGGGGCGGCTCCGGCAAGTGCGGCGTTCAGTTCTATGTTCCCCGGCTGGCCGTCGCTGCGGCGCAGATCGAGCCTCACCTGAGCGGATTCCGCCGCCAGCGCGGCAGTGCCGGCCAGCGTCGCTTCGATCGGTTCACCCAGCACACCGGGGCCGAGCGCGACGCTCTCCACGGCAAGCCGGTCGATGACGATCCCGACCGGCAGATGGGGCACGCGCAGCCTTTCTGAAAGGGACAGGGGCGCCGGCGCCGCAGCGGCGGTCTGCGGCGGTCGGGCGACCTCGATCGCGGCTGCGGTCAGCGCGCGAACATGGACGTGCCCGGTCAGCAGTTCCGCGGCCGAAAGGTCCAATCGCGGCTGGCGGATGGTGAGCCAGACGCCATGATCGTCGCCGACGGCGATCCGCTCCGCGCGCATGTCGAACGGGATCGTGCCCTCCAGCCCGACGACCGCCACCGAAAACCCCGGACCGCTGACCATGCGGTCGATAGCGGCAATCAGCCAGGCCCGGCCGAACGAGGTCTGCAACAGGCCGAACGTGGCGAGGACGAGAAGCAGCAGGACAAGCAGCATCGCCGCGACACGCCGCAGCCATCGTTTTACGCCCAAGACAAATCGAGGCATCAGAACGCCTGCCCAAGACTGATGTAGAGCTGGATCGGCGAGTCGCCGCGGCGACGCAACGCGGGGGTCGCCACATCCAGGCGAATTGGTCCGATCGGCGTATAGTAGCGCAGCCCCAGCCCGGGTCCCCACAGCAGCCGGTGTCCGAGCTGCGGCAGGCTCGTCTTGTAAACGCTGCCCGCATCGACAAACGGCACGATGCCGATCGTGTCGGTGATCTTGATGCGAAGCTCGAGGCTGAGTTCGGCACTGGACTTGCCGCCGATCGGCCGGTTGTTGATGTCGAGCGGTCCGGCCATCTGGTAGCCGTAAGCGCGAAGCGAGCCGCCACCGCCAGCATAGAGCCGCTTGTCGGCCGGCAAATCCACGAGCGACTCACCCGCAACCGACGATATCGCCAGGGAGGCCGCCAAAACGTAGCGATCGCTTTCGGTAAGCCTGCGATACGCGCTGCCGGCGAGGCGTCCCGACACGAAGGTCAGAGACGGGCCGGAAAAGCTTCGATACGGCACGACGCTGCCCTGGACGCGATAGCCGCGCGTCGGGTTCAGCAAATCGTCGCTCTTGTCGAGCTTCAGATTGAGCGGAACGCCGACGAGGGCATAACGCTGGGTTCGCTGGCCCGCCGTATTGGTGCTGACATGGGCTTCTTCGACGACGTTGGCCTTCTCGACGCTGAGCCCGATGCTTCCCGTCAGATACCGGTC
This sequence comes from Allostellaceae bacterium, assembly GCA_035632515.1. GTDB lineage: Bacteria > Pseudomonadota > Alphaproteobacteria > ATCC43930 > CGMCC-115725 > DATARH01. Next base: position 3,957 of record DASQGR010000116.1, read on the forward strand.
GAACCGCCGTTCCAGGCCCAGCGATAGATGGGCGCGCCGGCTGTGATAGGCGACCGGGGTCTCGTCGGCGATCTCCGCCCGCGCCAGCAGATCCTGATCCACCGCAAGAAAATCGGGGCGGCGGAAATTTGCAACGAGCGAATTCTGCTGCTGGCCGGCCGCCAGCGACAGCCGCAGGTATTCGGCGTCGCCGAACAGGTTGCGGTTTTCCCAGAACAGCCGCGCCCCGGCACCCTCGCTGGTGTTGTAGCCAAGCCCGGCGCCGATGGTCCGATGCGCGCGCTCGACGGCTTCGACATTCATCCGCACCCGGTCCGGCGTTGCGGGGTCCGCCACCGGGGTGATCTTGACGGTGCTGAACAAGCCGCTCGCGGCCAGCGCGTCGCGGGTTTCGTTGACCTTGCGGTTATCGAAAGTTTCACCCTGCCGCCAGCGCAACCGTCGCTCTACATACGCCGGGTCAAGCCGCTCCAGTCCTGCGATCGCCACCCCGTCGAACTGCATCGCCGGGCCCGGGTCGATCAAATAGGTGATCGCCATCGTCCGCGCCGCATGGTCGACCACCACGTGGCGATCGGCCGCTTTCGCAAAGGGATGGCCCGTGTGACCGAGCGCGCTGAGCAGTGCCTGCTCATAGCCGACGACCGCTGCGCTCAGGGCAGGATCACCCGGCTTCAAGGGGGCCGGCTCTTCCGGGTCGAGCGGCACCGTGAGCGGCTTTCCGCCGGGCCCCAGCACCGTGATCGATGCGACGTGGTATTGCGGCCCGGGCGTCGCCGTTACGGTGACCTTGGCGGGGTCGCCCGAAGTATCGACCTCATAGGAAAAATGGGCATCCCAATAGCCCTGGCTATGCGCCGCATCCGTCAGTCGCGCCATATCCTGATCCGCGCGGCGGCGCAGCACTTCCTCGGAGGCGGGCTTGCGATCCTCGAGGGTTTTCAGATTGGAGACCTTGTCGAGCAAATCCCCGAGATCGGAATCGTCGACCTCTGTGATCGTCGTCTCGTAGGACAAATCGGCATGCGCCGACAGCCCTGAGCAGCAGCATCCCACCGCCAGCGCGGCGACGAATACCCATCGGCGAAGCGATATAAGGCTACCCGACAGGCTGGTGCGTAACACCCGCAGCGGACCCGACGCTGGATTACCGGTGCGTCGAACTTCGGATCCCTCCATTCCCCACAAGCTACACCCCACATGAACTGCCTCGCCGTGCGGGCGGCCAGTGCTCTGCTAACGGCAGCTTTCCACCCGTCGTTGCGGTTCACCCCGTGGTTGTGAACGGCACGTTTGCACCGGAAGCATCCGTTCCGAGGGCCTTCCGGTCCCGCCACCCGGCAGGCCCGCACATCGTCTGACCTGCGTCCCGTTTCATCCAGGGATGGGTAAGGTCGGTCGGCCATTTGAGCCTGTCTGGCTCGGCGCTGCAACGGGACAGGGCGCGAAGCCCACCGATTGCGCTCGGCGTCCCGTCCCGTTGCGATGCCGGGCAGCAGCCTAAAATGGCCGGCCGACGGTAGTTGCCGGTCCCGCTATGCGGCCGTCCTCTGTCGTGGCACCGCTCTAATGATCGTGTGGTGTCGGATCCTGGCGATGGCGGCGATGGCCGCGATAGATGCCGGTTTTCGCGATCTGGTTCATGCGCTTGCGCAAAGCCGTCGTTGCCGTGCGGTGAGCGAAGCCAACCGGCACCTGCCTGACGTAATCTTGGCTGGCCTAACGCATATGTCGGCTGGACGACATCGGGGCTCCCCGCTTTAAAACACGATCTATTCAGACCAAAGCCTCAAAGCAGTTCCCCTCCCGCGGGTCCACCTCTTCCTTTTGCAAACGCGGGAGGGAAAGACGTGGATGGCCGGGTCACGCCCGGCCAAGGCGGTACACAAAGCGTTCGGCCTAAACAGATAAGGCTCTAGTACCCACTATCGCTGGTCGGTGAGTCGCGATTCAATGCTGCATGAGCAGCGTGGTGAAAGCGACCCCGATCAGTTTGACGGAGGCGGAGCGGGCCGAGTTGGAGGGCTGGGCGCGCTCGACGAAGAGCGAGCACCGCATGCGGCAACGGGCGCAGATCGTGTTGCTGGCGGCGGACGGGGTGGCGACGCGGGCGAT
>DASQGR010000117.1:0-5256 GCA_035632515.1 Allostellaceae bacterium
CGGTCTCGAGGCGATCACGGCGGGCGAGATCCGCATCGGCGACACCGTGGTCAACGAGGTGCCGCCGATGGATCGCGACATCGCCATGGTGTTCCAGAACTACGCGCTCTACCCGCATATGAGCGTCTACGACAACATGGCCTTTGGCCTCAAAATGCGGAAATTCGACAAGGCCGAGATCGCCAAGCGGGTGCAGGCGGCGGCCACGATCCTCGGCATCGAGCAATTGTTGAAGCGCAAGCCGCGCCAGCTCTCCGGCGGCCAGCGCCAGCGTGTCGCCCTGGGCCGGGCAATCGTGCGCCATCCGCAAGTCTTCCTGTTCGACGAGCCGCTGTCGAACCTCGACGCCAAGCTGCGCGTGCAGATGCGGGTCGAGCTGAAGAAACTGCACGAGCGGCTCGGCACCACCGCCATCTACGTCACTCACGATCAGGTCGAGGCGATGACCCTGGGCGACCGCGTGGTGGTGATGAAGGACGGGCTGGTGCAGCAGGTCGGCGACCCGATGGAGCTGTACAATCAGCCGGCCAATCGCTTTGTCGCCGGGTTTATCGGCTCGCCGGCGATGAATTTCGCCCCGGTGCGCATCGCCGCCGAGAACGGCGCGCTGTGGGCAGAGAGCGAGGGCATCCGGGTCAAGGTGCCGGCGCCGCTGACGGAGCGGGTGGGTCCCTATGCCGGCAAAGAGGTGACCTTGGGGGTGCGGCCCGAGGATTTGCACATCGCCGGTGCCGGCGAGGTCAACGATATGAGCTTCGACGTTGCGGTCGAGGTGGTCGAGCGGCTCGGTTCGGAAATCCTGCTCGATGTCGCAGTCGGCCCGACGACGATGGTGGCCTCGGTGGAGCCCACCACCGCCACCAAGGTGCACGAGCGGCTGCGCCTCGCGCTCAACCCCGAGCGGGTGCATTTCTTCAACAACGAGACCGAAGCTGCGATCTAGCCGGCTCGACCGTGCTTGTCATTTTGGCGGGCGGCTGCTGCTGCTCGACACAACAGGAGAGGACACCATGACCCAAATCCATCGGCGCAGGCTGTTGCAGCTATCGGGTGCCGGCGCCGCGGCGGCTGCTACCGGCGGGCTGGCCGGAATTCTCGCCAGCGGCCGGGCGCCGGCCTATGGGCAGACGACAACGGTTCACTGGCTGCGCTGGGCCGATTTCGTGCCGGCCTCCGACCAGCTCCTCAAAGGCAAGATCACCGAGCAGTGCCAGAAGGATCTCGGCATCAAGTTGACGGTCGAGACGATCAACGCCAACGACATTCAGGCGCGGATCACCTCCTCGATCCAGTCCGGCGCCGGGCCCGACATTTTCATGGGGCTCAACAACTGGCCGCAGCTCTACGCCAAGAGCCTGGCCGATGTCAGCGATCTGGCCGAGAAGCTCGGCAAGGAGGGCGGCGGCTATTACGAGATCTGCAAGACCGTCGGCACCTATGACGGGCACTGGATCGGCGTGCCGTGGTGCGTCGGCGGCGGGCTCGTCGCCTACCGTAAATCCTGGCTGGCCGAGGCGGGCGCCGCCGACGGCTTCCCCAAGACCTGGGACGAGTATCGCGCGGTCGGCAAGAAGCTGAAGGCCGCCGGCCATCCCTATGGCCAGACCGCCGGGCACACGTTCGGCGACGCGCCGGGGTGGTGGTACCCCTATCTGTGGTCGTGGGGCGGCAAGGAGGTCGAGGCCGATGGCAAGACCGTCGTGCTCAACAGCAAGGAGACCATCGAATCGGTCAAGTTCGCCGTCCCGCTCTGGAAAGAGACGATGGACGAGGGCGGGCTCGCCTGGGACGACACCAACAATAACCGCGCCTTTCTCTCAGGCAGCATCAGCGCCACCAACAACGGCGCCTCGATCTATATCGAGGCCAAGAAGAAGCCCGATAGCTACCTGACCGAAAAAGGCACGCCGATGAAGGACGACATCCTTCACGCCGGCATCCCCGGCGGCGCCGGCGGTCAGTTCAACCTGCCCGGCCCGTTCACCGACATGCTGATGGGCTATTCGAAAAACCAGGACGCCGCCAAGAAATTCCTGACCTGGATGCACTCGAAGCCGATTTTCGAGCAGTGGTTCACCTCGCAGCAAGGCTATACCGCCGGCGCCACCAAGATGTGGGAAGACGACCCGGTGTGGAACGTCGACCCGGTCCTGGCGCCGTTCAAAAAGATCCCGGTGACCGGGCGCCTGACCGGCTATGCCGGACCGCCGAGCCAGAAAGCCGCAGAGGTGCAAACCAAATACATTATCGTCGACATGTACGCGAAGGCGATCCAGGGCATGAAACCCGAGGACTCAGTCAAAGCGGCGCATGACGAGCTGGTAAAGATCTACGGGTCGTGACCTAAGCCGAACTGCGGGGGAGCCGGGCGCAACCGGCTCTCTCGGTAAATACAACGAACACAAGGGAGACCGGCGATGCAGCGTATCGGCCGACGCAGGCTGTTGAAGCTTTCGGGCGCCGGGGCGCTCGCCGCGCGCACGGGCGGCATCGCCGGCATCCTCGCTGCCGGGCGGGCGCCGGCCTTTGCCCAGGGAACGACCCTGCACTGGCTGAAATTCGTCGATTTCGTGCCGGTTTCCGATCAGCTGCTCAGGGGCAAGCTCAGGGACGAGTGCCAGAAGACGCTCGGCATCTCGCTGACCATCGAAACCATCAACGGCGACGGGGTGCAGGCCCGCATCACTTCGGCGATCCAGGCCAAGAACGGCCCCGACATCATGATGGCGGTCAGCAACTGGGCGCAGCTTTACGCCGAGAGCCTGGTCGACGTCAGCGACATCGCCGAGGACGTCGGCAAGGCGCAGGGCGGCTATTTCAATACCGCGCGCGCCGTCGCCAATGACGGCAAGAAGTGGATCGCGATGCCGTTCACGATCCTCGGGGTGCTCTTGGCCAACCGCACCTCGTGGTTCGCCGAGGAGGGGGTCACCCCCGACAAATTCCCGCAAACCTGGGAGGAATACGTCGCCGTCGGCAAGAAGCTCAAAGCCAAGGGCCGACCGCTGGGGCAGACCCTGGCGCATGCCTTCGGCGACGGCCCGGCCGGCTGGTATCCCTACCTCTGGTCGTGGGGCGGCAAGGAGGTCGAGGCCGACGGCAAGACCGTCGTGCTCGACAGCAAGGAGACCGTCGAATCGGTCAAGTTCGCGGTCGGGATGTGGAAGGACGCCTTCGACGAAGGCGGCATGTCGTGGGACGACGCCGGCAACAACCGTGCCTTTCTCGCCAACACCATCAGCTCGACCAGCAACGGCGCCTCGATCTACCTGCTGGCCCGCAGCAAGCCCGAAACCTACATGACCGAGAAGGGCAAGCCGATCAAGGACGACATCTTCCATTCGCCGCTGCCGAAAGGTCCGGCCGGCCAGTTCAGCTATCACGTGCCGTTCTCGAACCTTGTCCCCACTTACGGAAAGAACCAGAAGGCCGCCAAGGATTTCCTGCGCTGGTTCCACTCGGATCAGATTTACGGCGAGTGGTTCACCTCGCAACAGGGCTTTTCGGTCGGCGCCACAAAGGCGTGGGAAAGCGACAAGGTATGGAGCGTCGACCCGGTTATGGCGCCGTTCCGCACCGCCGCGGAAAGCGGCCGCTTTGCCGGCTATGCCGGGCCGGCCGGCCGGGCCGCCGCCGAGACGATCAGCAAGTTCATCATCGTCGACATGTACGCCAAGGCGGTGCAGGGCATGCCCGCCGCGGACGCGGTCAAATGGGCCCATGCCGAGCTGGTGAAGATCTACGCCTGACCTAACCCGGCTGCGGCGCGAGCCAATCGGCGATCGAGGGTGATCAATTCAGCGCCGAGCTGTTGCGCCAACGAAAGGTAGTAGGCGTCGTAGCTGGTCAAGCCGAACGTCTCGGCCAGCTGCAGCGCAGGATGGTGGTCGACCTCGAACAGTCCGATCCCGATTTGGCTCCATGCGGCGAATTGGGTGAGGATCGCCGTTCTGCTGGCCGGATTTTCCCGCAGCTTCTTGAGACACACGCTCGCGAGCTCATACCCCAGTAAGGTCGGAGCCACGAGGGCATTGCCGCGGAGCCGGGCGGCGACCGCGTCGGCGGCCGGTTCGGCAAATAGTGCCGCGGCAATCGCCGAGGTATCGACGACTTTAACGGCTGTCACGATCCGCGCGCACCATCGCCGCTGCCTCGTCGGGCGTTTGCAGCCCCATTCGGCGGGCCGCAGCGAGGACATCGTCCACCGTCAGCGGAGCCGGCTTGCGCACTGCATCCTCAACGATCGCCAGCAATTCGCCTTGCAGCGAACGATGGTTCCGCTGTGCCCTCAGTTTGAGTAGTGCCACAATCTCATCGGGTGCATTCTTGATCGATAGACTGACCGGCATCGTCCAGCTCCAAAATGGTGTCGATTTGGCGCTGAAATAGATAAATCCGCTTGATGCTCGCACGCAACAGCCATGAGGATTCGCGATGGACCTTGTCGTCAGAAATGTCCGCCGCGTCGGGGCGCCGGAAGGAGGGCCGGTTGATATCGCCGTCTCCAACGGCACCATTGCCGCAATCGGGCTCGGCCTCGCCGTCGAGGGCGACATCTACGACGCTGGCGGCCGACTCGCCTGCGCCGGGCTGATCGAAACCCACATCCATCTCGACAAATCGCGGATCATCGACCGCTGCCCGCTGCCCGAAGGCCGCCGCGTCAACCCGGTGACCACGGTCGCGCCGCTGAAGCCGGCGATGACGGTGGAGGATGTCTACACCCGCGCCGAGAAAACGCTCAAGGAATGCCTCGTCAACGGCGCGACGCGGATGCGCACCCAGGTCGAGATCGACCCCGGCATCGGCCTGCGCGGCTTCGAGGCGGTGAAGGCGCTCGCCGACGCCTATCGATGGGCGATCGACATCGAGCTGTGCATCTTTCCGCAGGACGGGATGACCAACTATCCCGGCACCGAGGAACTGCTGGTGACGGCGCTGAAGCAGGGCGCGCGGGTGCTGGGCGGGGCGCCGCGCTACGACAGCGACCCGGCGGCGCAAATCGAGCGCGTTTTTGTGCTCGCGCGCGAATACGACACCGACATCGACATTCACCTCGATGTCGGCGACAGCACCGACCACATGGATGTCCGCAAGGTGCTGGAGCTGACCGAGCAATACCGCCGTGGTGGCCGGGTGGTGGTCGGTCACATGGCGAAATTGTCGCTGATGCCGCCGGCCGAGTCGGCGGCGATGGCGCGCCGCCTCGCCGATGCCGGGATCGCGGTGACAGTGCTGCCGGCCACCGACCTTTAT
>DASQGR010000118.1:0-3401 GCA_035632515.1 Allostellaceae bacterium
GGCGCACAGGTCCAGCGTCGCGCCGAACGCACCGTCAAGCGCCCCGGCAAGCTGCTCCAGCCCGTCGATCTCGGCGCGAAGCACCCGGCGGGCCACGGCAAGATCATGCGCGAGGCCCGATTCCGCCCGGTCTTCGCTCGACGTCGCCGCAAGGCTCGCCAAGGTATCGTCCATCAAGACCGCGTGCCCTCCGATCCGCCATTGCCCGCCGGAAATGGGGCGTTCTTGAGGCGTTTAGCGGCCGGTGCCGCCATGTCCGGCCTGCTTAATGTGCGAAGATGTCTTGCTCCGCCCATCCTTCAAGGTCAAGCAGGACACGCGTCGGCAAGAACTCGAAGGCGGCCTGCGCCAGCCCGGTCCGTCCTTCGCGCACGAGAATCGCGTCGAGCTTGGCGCGCAGCGCATGGAGATGCAGCACATCGGTGGCGGCATAGCGCAGCTGCTCGTCGGTCAGCTTCGCCGCCCCCCAATCCGAACTTTGCTGCTGCTTCGACAGGTCGACGCCGAGCAGGTCCTTGCACAGATCCCTGAGCCCGTGACGATCGGTGAAGGTGCGGGCAATGCGCGAGGCGATCTTGGTGCAGTAGACCGGCCCGGCCATCACCCCGAGATATTTGTAGATCATCGCCAGGTCGAAGCGGGCGAAGTGAAACAGCTTGGTCACCGCGGGATCGGCCATCAGCGCCCTGAGCCGCGGCGCCTCGTAAGCGCCGGGGCCGAGCTGGACCAGATGCGCATCGCCGTTTCCGGCCGAAAGCTGCACCAGGCACAGCCGGTCGCGATGCGGATTGAGGCCCATCGCCTCGGTATCGACGGCAACCGACGCGCCGAAGCCAACGCCTTCGGGAAGATCACCGCGATGGAGATGATGGGTCATCGGCCGCAGCCGGGTGGTGCCCAGGAGAAGACTCGAACTTCCACGACATTGCTGCCACAGGTACCTGAAACCTGCGCGTCTACCAATTCCGCCACCTGGGCATTCCGGCAAAACGGGAACGGGGCGGAAATAAGCCCCCCTCCCGGCGATGTCAACCGGATCGGCGGCAGCCCGCTGTGTACCAACCACAGCATTCCGGTTGAGCGGCGGCGGAGGCAGGGCGCATGATGCCCGCGGCGGCAGCATCGACGCGGAGGACAGAATGGCCGTAGTCACCGGCGGATCGGTCGACCTCGACGGCTTTGCCGCCCGGATCGCCACCCTCGCCGAACGGGTCAATGGTGACGCGGCGCTGTTGCGGCGCGGGCGTTTCCTGACGACGGTGCTTCAGCTGCTGGTCGGCGAGGAATTTTTCCTGGTGCGGATCGTCGACGGCCGCATCGCCGAGACGCGGCGGGGCGGCCTGACCACCGGCGATTTCGCGATGATCGCCGAGCCGTCGGTGTGGCATCGCCTGCTGGCCACGGACCCGCCGCCCGGCGACCACGATTTCCTCGCCTTCTACAAGCGCAAGGAATTGCGCCTTGCCGGCGACATCCACCCGCTGATGGCGCATCTGCTCTACTTCAAGGGCGTACTGGCCAAGCTGCGCGAGGACGCGAGATGAGCGCGACGATCGAGCCGGTCATCGGACGCTACCTGCACATGGACTACGCCGGGCGCCGCTACCGGGTCTATTTCGAGACCGCCGGCAGCGGCATCCCGCTGGTTTGCCTGCATACGGCCGGCGCCGACGGGCGGCAGTATCGCGGGCTGATGAATGCGCCTGCGGTTACCGAGCGCTTCCAGGTCATTGCCTTCGACATGCCGTGGCACGGCAAATCCTCGCCGCCCGACGGCTGGCAGGATGAGGAATACCGCCTGACCAGCGATGCCTATGTCGGCACGATCATGGCGTTTATCGACGCGATGGGGCTGGAGCGCCCGGTGGTGATGGGCTGCTCGATCGGCGGGCGGGTGGTGCTGCATCTGGCGCACCGCCATCCGCGCGCCTTCCGCGCGCTGATCGGGCTGGAGTCGTCGGCCCATGTCGAGCCCTATTACGACACCAGCTGGCTGCACCGCGGCGACGTGCATGGCGGCGAAGTCGCCGCCGGCGCGGTTTCCGGCCTGATCGGGCCCAACATCGCCCCGGCCGAGCGCTGGGAGACGCTGTGGCACTACATGCAGGGCGGCCCCGGCGTGTTCAAGGGCGACCTTTATTTCTACGGCATCGACGGCGACATCCGCCGCCAGCTCCCCGAGATCGATACCACTATCTGCCCGCTCTACCTCTTGACCGGCGAGTACGACTATTCCTGCACCCCGCAGGATACGCTGGCGGTCGGCCGCGCGGTTCCCGGCGCCAAGGTCACGATCATGAAGGAACTCGGCCACTTCCCGATGAGCGAGGACCCGGCCCGGTTCCTCCAATACCTCGAACCGGTGCTGCACGAGATCGCCGAGCGAGGATAGGTGGCGTCATTGCGAGCGCAGCGAAGCAATCCCGATCCGCAGGGGCTTTTCCGCACGAGATTGCCGCATCGCGCTCCTCGCAATGACGCCAGGGGCTAACCGATTGGAGTAAGGGTCATGAAGATCACCAAGCTCGAAACCCTGCATTGCGACGCCGGATGGCGGGTCAATTCGTTTCTCAAGATATCGACCGACGAGGGCATCACCGGCTGGTCGGAGTTTATGGAGGGCTACGGCGCGCAGGGGCTCGCCACGGTCGTCGAAAAGCTCGGCGCGCGCCTCGTGGGACAGGACCCGCGGCCGGTCGAGCGCCACAGCGCCTATCTTTACGCCGCGACCCGCCAGGCGGCGGGCGGGCTCAACGCCCAGGCGATCGGCGCGATCGAGAACGCGCTGGTCGATATCAAGGCCAAGGCGCTGGGGGTGCCGGTCTACGAGCTGCTCGGCGGCCCGGTACGCGACCGGCTGCAGCTCTACTGGTCGCATTGCGGCACCTACCGCGCCCGCTATGCCGACCGGATCACGGAATGGGCCGGGGTCGAGCCGATCCGGTCGATGGACGATATCGTCAAGCTCGGCCGGGAAGTCCGGGAGAAGGGGTTCAAGGGGCTGAAAACCAACCTCATCCGCTTCGATGGCGGCAACGTATCGATGTACGGCCCCGGCACCGGCAACCCGCCGGGTTTTCCCGAGCTCAATGTCGACCAGCACATCGTCGCCGCCGCGGTCGTTCAGCTTTCGGCCTTTCGCGAGGGCGCCGGCAAGGGGGTCGGCCTCCACCTCGACACCAACTTCAACTACAAGATCGACGGCTACATCAAGCTGGCGCGGGCGGTGGAGCCGCTCGACCTCGTCTGGCTCGAAATCGATCTCTACGATCCGCCGGGCCTGGCGCGAATCCGCAATTCCGCGCGCACGCCGATCGCCTCGCTCGAGTCGATCTACGGCAGGCGCAATTTCCGCCCGTTCTTCGAGAATCAGTCGGTCGACTACGCGATCATCGACGTGG
>DASQGR010000119.1:0-15875 GCA_035632515.1 Allostellaceae bacterium
CATAGATGGCGCAGACCAACGCGCCGATCCCGAAGGTCGATTGGGTCAACGCCGACAGCCGCTCGTCGAAAACCTTCGGCATCGCGATCGTCGTCGCGTTGAAGATGACCCCGCCGCAAGCCGTTGCCACCAGCAGCACGACGAATACCCTAACGATCGTGGCATGATCGAGCGCCGCGCGGGCGGCCGTTGCCCGGCGGCTCCTGGCCGCGATCGGCGGCACCATGCAGGCAAACCCAATCCCCATCGCCGTCACGATCAGGCCGGGAACGATAAACGCCGCGCGCCAGCCGACGAACTCCGCCAACCCGCCGGCGCTCAGCGCGGCAAAGGCGACGCCGAGATTGCCCCAAATGCCGTTGATGCCGAGCGCCCGGCCCACCCGCTCCTCGTCCTTGACCAGCATCGCAATGCCGACCGGGTGGTAGATCGCGCCAAACAGTCCAACCAGGGTCAGCGCCGCCGCCAGCTGCCACGGCGATTGTGCGCAGCCGGCGAGCACCGCCGCCCCGCCGATGCCGATAAAATACACGATCATCATGCCGCGCCGGCTCCATCGGTCGCCAAGCCAGCCCGCCGGTATCGATCCGGCGCCAAACGCGATAAAGCCGCCGAGCGATAGCTTCAGCATATCGTCGTAGCCCCACCCGAACACCGGCGCCATCGTCAGCACCACGGTCGGAAAGATCAGCATCATGAGGTGATCGATCGTGTGGCCAAGATTGAGAAACCCGATCAGATACGGAGGGCGGTGCATCGTCTTCTCCTGGACCCGCGACCCGCGACGATACGCGCGCCGCGCCTTTATCGGATGGTAGGCATGGGGCGCCTGACGCGCTATCTACACTCGGACAGAAACTATCGCGTTTCGGCCAAATGGAGCGCAGCGCCAACCCCGATGACTACCAGGACATCCCGCGCGCGTTGGCGGCGATGCCAAAGCGCTATCCAGCGGGGTTCGTCATTCCGCCACATCGGCACCCGCGGGCCCAGCTGACCTTTTCCCGCGCCGGAGCGATGACGATCACCACGCAAGGCGGCATGTGGGTCGTGCCGCCGCAGCGCGCGGTGTGGATCCCGGCCGAGACCGAGCATTCGATCACGATGACGTCGCCGGTCGAAATGGTGGGCATCTATATCGAACCGGGGGCCTCGCCGCATTTGCCGCGCAGCGCCTGCGTCATCGCCGTATCGCGGCTATTGCGCGAGCTGATCCTGGAGGCCGCGACCCTGCCCCTGCTTTATGACGAGACAGGCCGCGACGGGCGGGTGATGGCGCTCATCCTCGATGAAGTCCGCGCCGTGCCTGCGTTACCGCTGCACTTGCCGCGGCCGCACGACGCGCGCCTCGTGCGGCTTTGCGAGGAGCTTGCCGTCGCGCCGGCGAGTCGTCGCAATCTTGCCGCCTGGTCCGCGGCGGTCGGCAGCAGCCCGCGCAACCTCGCCCGGCTGTTCCTGCGCGAGACCGGCATGAGCTTTGGCGCCTGGCGGCGGCGGGCGCTGCTGTTGGCGAGCCTGTCGCGACTGGCCGCCGGAGAGCCGGTGACGAACGTGGCGCTCGATCTCGGCTACGACAGCCCGAGCGCTTTTACCGCCATGTTCCGGCGCACGCTGGGGGTCACGCCGAGCCGATATTTTGCGCCAGGCTGAGTGCCTGCCGAGGTTATTTGTCATCACCCCGGCAGGAGTCTACGATCCGACAGCGGCTACCAATTGGGGAGTGGACGGCAATGCGGACCACGTTCAGCGTCAATGACATGACCATCCATCGGATCGTTGAGCAGGAACAGGGCTTCACCCCCATGCTCGAATTCCTGCCGAGTTTGTCGAAGGAATTGCTGGAGGAAAATCTCTCCTGGCTGGCTCCCGGCGGCTACAGCCGCGAGACCGGCAATGTCGTGCTCTGCTTCCAGTCCTATGTCGTCAAGACGCCGCACCACAACATCCTCGTCGACGCCTGCATCGGCAACGACAAGAATTTCCCGCTGCGGCCGAGCTGGGACAAGAAAAGCGACCCCAATTGGATGAATGCGCTCAAGGCTGCCGGCCTCGGGGTCGAAGACATCGATTTCGTGATGTGCACCCACCTGCATGGCGACCATGTCGGCTGGAATACGCGCATGGAGAACGGCCGCTGGGTCCCAACCTTTCCCAAGGCGCGCTATCTCTTCTCAAAAAAGGAATATGTCTACTGGAGCGAGATCCACCAAAAGACGCCGCTCGACCAGATCACCGACAGCGTCCTGCCGATCATCGAGGCCAACCGGGCCGAGCTCGTCACCAGCGACCACGCCCTCAATGACCACATCCGCCTAACCCCGACCCCGGGCCACACCCCCGATCATTTCGCGGTCTGCGCCGGCAAGAGCGGCGACGAAGCGGTGTTCACCGGCGATTTGATCCACTCGCCGATCCAGGCGCGCTATCCCGATCTGGTGATGCGGGTCGATACCGATCGCGCCCAGGGCGTCGCCACGCGGCGCGCCTTTCTGGAACGCTACTGCGACACCAACACGCTGTGCTGCACGATGCACTTCCCCTCGCCCTCTGTCGGCCACATCAAGCGCTGGGGCGACGGCTTCCGCCTCGAATACCTCGCCTGACCAAGCGGAGCCGTAGGTGGGTTAGCGAAACGTAACCCACCTACCGCACGCGATCGGCGGGCGCCGCTCCGCTCTACCACCCTGCGACTAGTGCGGCAACCGCAGCACCGGCTTGATCGTCGCGCCGCTCGTGGCATCCGCAGCGGCGTGATTGATGTCCGCCAGCTCGTAGCGCGTGACCAACCGGTCGAGCGGGAACTGCCCGGCAAGGAACAGGTCGACCAGCCGCGGGATGAACTCGCGCGGCCGGCTGTCGCCCTGAACCACGCCCCGGATTACCCGTCCCCCCTGGATCACCGGCATTTCGAAGCTGGCTTCGGTGCCGCTGCGGGCGCTGCCCACCAGCACGCAGGTGCCCATGCCGCGCAGCGCGTCGGCCGCCAGCCGGAACACCGTCGGGACGGCCGAGGTCTCCAGGCTGAAATGCACCCCGCCGCCGGTGATCCTGCGGATTTCGGTCAAGGTATCGGCGCCGCGGTTTTCGAGCGCGTGGGTCGCGCCGAGCTCGCCTGCCAGCTTGAGCCGCGCCGGCAGGACATCAACCGCGATGATCGGGTCGCACCCGGCGATCTTGGCCGCCATCAGGCCGGCGAGCCCGACCCCGCCAACCCCGAACACCGCAAAGGACTGCCCCGCCCGCGGTTGCATCACGTTGAGCACCGCCCCCGCCCCGGTCTGCAATCCGCAACCTAGCGGCCCCAGCATCTCGACCGGCGCATCGCGGCGCAGCTTGACCGCGTCTTTGGCCGGGGTCACCGCAAAAGTCGCGAAAGAGGATTGCTGGAAAAAGCACGAATAGACCGGCGTGCCGGCACGGCTTATCGGGGTCGAGCCGTCGGCGCGCGTGCCGCTTTGCTTGAGCGTGCGGCCGTTGACACAATAGGCCGGATGCCCAGCGCGGCACGGCTCACATTCGCCGCACCAGGGAAACGAGATCACCACCGGGTCGCCCGGCGCGAGATCGGTCACCTTGCTCCCCGCCTCGGCGACAATTCCCGCACCTTCATGGCCGCACACCACCGGATAGGGCAGTGTCGGGAAATAGCCGTCGCGGGCATGAAGATCCGTATGGCACATGCCGCTGGCGACGATCTGCACCAGCACCTCATCGGGTCCAGGCGGCGCCAGGTCGAGGGTGTGGATTTCGAACGGCGCCAAGCGGGCCGGCACTACCGCCGCGGTAATCTGCATCGTCAAGCCTTCCTGCGACCATCATTGCGACACGTTCGGCGCTCGGCAATCGCCTGGCGAGTGAGCTCAGGCCAACGGAGATTGCTTCGCTTCGCGCGCAATCGTCCGATAATGCCATGCCCGAGCCACAGATGGATGCCAGCGATGACGGCCAACCGCGCGTTTCCCGACCTGCTCCGCGAATTCGCCGCCGCCGGCATCGCCAATGACGGCGCGCGCTTCGCCGCTCTTTTCACCGAAGAGGCCACATACGACGATAATTTTTTCGGCCTTTATCGCGGGCGCGCGGCAATCGCCGCGATGCTGCAGCGCTTTCACGACACCGGCGAGAACTACCGCTGGGAGTTCGACGAGCCGGTCGCCGCCGACACGCTCGGCTACGCCTGGTTCCGCTTCAGCTTCGCCTCTAAAATGCCGGGGTATGAGGGCAAGCCGGTACTGATCCAAGGCATCAGCTGCTTCCGTTTCGAAGGCGGGTTGATCGCCGAATACCGCGAAACCTTCGATACCGGCATCGCCTTGGCGCAGCTCGGCTTCCCCGCCGACCGGCTCAAGCGCGTCCTCGACAAGGAAGCCGCGGCGCAGAACGAAACCGCCGCGGCGCGCCGGCACCTCGACCGTTTCGGACCGGCCTAAAGGCCTCGTCGCCTACCACGCCTCCCGGCCGCGCGCCGGACGCGCCGGTTCCGCATCGGCCCCGACCAGTTCGCGCTTGGCGCGCTGTTCCGCTTCGTGCTTGTCGAACATCGCCTTGGCCGCGGCGTTGCGCTTGGCGCTGAACTCGTCGCGGTTGTCGCCGCACCATTGGTAAGACGCAGCGCGGGTCTGATTGAGCTTGCTGAAATGCGGCATGACATAGCGCGCGTAGAGCTCATAGGACCGCTTGGTCGCTTCGAAATCAGCCCAGTTGTGCGCCTGTTGCAGAAACGCGCCGAATGCGCCCTGCTTGTCTTGCAGCCGCTCGATCAGCGCGATCGCGTCGTCGGGCGTGCCGCAGACGCCAAAGCGGTTCTCGATGAACCACTCGAGCGGATCCTTCCCCGCCGGCACGATAAAGCGCGGCTGGTTGTTGTTGAGGTAGCCAAGATATTTTTCAAACCCGAATTTGGCGTTCTTGAACGCCTGCTCGCGGGTCTCGGCAATATGCATCGGGCCGACGAGGCGCAGCCGGTTGGGATCCATGTCCCGCCCCTGCTCCGCCGCGGTGTCGCGGGCTATCTGCCAGTTCGAGGCGAGCGCGTCGTAGCCGAACGGATTGGTCGCGGCGACGCAGATCATCCCGAGATCGTACTTGCCGGCGAGCCGTCCGCCCGACGGGGTAATCGCGCTGACCACCGCGACTTCCGGATACGGCTTGGTATAGGGCAGCAGATGCAGCCGGCACCCCTCCATCGTGTACCAGTCGGTCTTTTCGGTAACGATCTCGCCCTTGAACAGCCGCAGGATCGCATCCAGCGACTCGCCCATGCGATCGCGCTGGGTTATCGGGTCGATGCCCATCATGATCGCATCCGACGCCAGCAGCCCCGGCCCGGCGCCGAACATGACCCGTCCGCGGGTCATATGGTCGAGCTGGACGATCCGGTCCGCGACCATCATCGGATGGTGATAGGGCAGCGAGATGACCCCGGTGCCGAAACGAATGTTCTTGGTCCGCTCGGCGGCAAAGGCGATGAAGATCTCGGGTGACGAGATGATCTCGAACCCGGCCGAATGGTGCTCGCCGATCCAGGCCTCGTGAAACCCGAGCTTGTCCAGCCACTGCATCAGTTCGAGGTCGCGCTCGAGGCATTGCGTCGGGTTCTCCTCGTTCGGATGGAACGGCGGCAGAAAGATCCCGTGGCGCAGGTTGATCTCGGTCATCACGAAGCCTCGCTGATGATAAGCCATGCAAGGTTAGCGTAGTTCGCAGGTGCGGAAAACATTTCCGCCCGCAACCCTGGCACGTCATGATGCCGGCACTAAGCGCTTGGGGAGCTTGTTTTTGCCATGAGCCTGTCGCCTGACGAGTATCGCCTGCACCTTGAAACCACTTCCGTTCGCGCCGGATTCAGCTTTGACGGTGTCGTGCTGCCGCGCGAAGGCGACGTGCAGGTTGGCGACATGCGGCTGCACTACCTCGATTGGGGCGGCGACGGGCCGCCCATCGTGTTTCTTCACGGCGGCGCGCTGAACGCTCATACCTGGGACCTCGTCTGCCTGGCGCTGCGCGACGAGTACCGCTGCATCGCGCTCGACCAGCGCGGCCACGGCGACAGCGACTGGTCGCCCGATGCGGATTATTCGATGGGAGCCCAACTCGCCGATACCGCCGGCTTTGTCGACAAGATGGGCCTCGACAAGTTCATCCTCGTCGGCATGTCGCTGGGCGCGATAAACTCGCTGGCCTTTGCCATCACCCATCCCGAGCGGCTCGACAATCTGGTGATCATCGATGCCGGGCCGGAAATGCGGCGCCCGGGATCGAGCCGCATCCGCGATTTCGTCAATGGCGTGGCTGATACCGTGACCATCGAGGGGATCATCGAGAAGGCACTGGAGTTCAACCCGCGCCGCGACCCCACCATTTTGCGCCGCAGCCTGATGCATGCCTTGCGGCAGCAGCCTGACGGCAGCTGGAAGTGGAAATACGACCGGCGTCGCTTTCAGGTGCTCGACCAGGAAAAGCACCGGGCCGAGCGCGCCGCGCTCGCCGACGGCCTCCAGCGCATCACCTGCCCCACCCTCATCGTGCGCGGCGGCGAAAGCGACGTGTTTCACGAGGAAGACGGCATCCGCCTCGCCCAGCGCCTGCCCGACGGGAAATTCGTCACCGTGCCGCGCGCCGGCCATACGGTGCAGGGCGACAACCCAAAGGATCTGGTTGCCGAACTGCGGCGGTTCCTGGGGAAGGCAAATTAGCTAGCTATCGCACCACTTTCCGCACCCGGTGGTTGTTGGTGTCGCCGATATAGATACCACCGTCCGGGCCGACCACCGCGCCGTGCGGACGGTCCAGGCCGGCGGCCTCGGCCGGGCCGCCATCGCCGCCCGTACCTTGCCGCCCGCCGGCGAGGTTGGTGACGATGCCGGTGCGCTGGTCGATCCGCCGGATCGCGTGGTTCTCGGTATCGACGATCAGCAGGCTGCCGTCGCGGTCGATCGCCATTTCCTTCGGCGCGTCGAACACCGCGGCCAGAGCCGGCCCGCCATCGCCCGAGTAGCCGCGCGCCGTGGTGCCGGCAATCGTCGAAATGATCCCGGTTTTCGGATCGACCGCGCGCAGGCTGCTGCCCTGGCGTTCGAGGATATAGACCGTTCCGTCGGCGCCGACCTTGACCGCCCGAGCGCCAAATGTGCCCGCCGCGATGGCCTTGCCGCCGTCGCCGCTGTGTTCGGCCGCCCCGGTCCCGGCAAAGGTCGCAATCGTCCCGGCCGCCAGATCGACGATGCGGACGCGGTTGTCGGCGACATCGGTGATGTAGAGCACGGCCTCGCCCGGGCCGAAGGCGAGGCCGTTCGGCTCGGCCAAGCCGGCACGGGAGGCCGGGCCGCCGTCGCCGCTGTACGCGGCCTCGCCGTTGCCGGCGACGGTGGTGATGATGCCCGAAGCGGCATCGATCCATCGCACCCGACGATTGAGCCGGTCGGCGACATAGAGGTTCCCGGCCCGATCGACGACGACCCCGTAGGGCTCGTTCAGTGCGGCCCTCGTTGCCGGCCCGCCGTCGCCCGAATATCCCTTTTCGCCATTGCCGGCGACCGTGGTGATGACGCCGCTCGCCCCGTCGACCCGCCGGATGCGGTTGTTGAACGTGTCCGAGAAATAAAGATTGCCGGCGCGGTCGAACACGACATCGAACGGGCCGTTGAGCAACGCCTTTTCCGCCGGTCCGCCATCGCCGCCAAACCCCTTTTCACCGGTTCCGACCGCAGTGCTGATGATCGCCATTCGCCAATACCCCTGGAGCGGAGAGTGATCTTACCGCAGAGTACGGCCTCGCAGTCCCCCTGGGAACGAGGCAGACGATGAGCGAAGGAAAGAAGCCACGCCTCATTGGCATCAACCATGTCGCAATCGAGGTCGGCGATATCGGCGAGGCGCTCGACTGGTATGGGCAGATCTTCGAATTCACCCTGCGCGGCAAAGGCGAGCGCAACGCCTTCATCGACATGGGCGACCAGTTCGTCAACCTGACCCTGGTCCCCGATCACGCGGTAAACGGGATCGAGAAGCGGCACATCGGCTTCGTCGTCGACGATCGTTCGACAATTGTCGAGCGCGCGACGGCTGCCGGCGCCCGCATAGTCGAAGGACCGTTTCTCGACTTTCTCGATCCCTGGGGCAATCGTCTGGAAATTATCGAATATTCGAATATTCAATTTACCAAGGCAGCAAACGTCATGCGCGGCATGAAGTTGAGCCTCGACAAGAACGCCAATGCCCGTCGCGAACTCGCCGAGAAGGGCATGGCCGATGAGTAGCGGGTTCAGGCTGAGCCTGATTGTCCGCGGCCAGCATCCGCCCGGCGATGCCGGCGGGCATCTCAAGGACGACTTCGACCTGGTGCGCGCCGCCGACCGCCTCGGCTTCGACGGCGTCGTCAAGGGCTCGCATTTCAGTGCCCACCCGTTCCAGTCGGTGCAGCAGATCCCTTTCCTCTCTTATTGCGCGGCGATCGCGCCGCGGCTGCGGATCATCTGCGGGCTGGTGCTGGTGCCATTGCACAAGCCCTTGGATCTCGCCGAGCAATTGGCGACGCTCGACCTGATGTCAGGCGGCCGGCTCGTCTTCGGCGCCGGCATCGGTTACCGCGACGTCGAGTTCAAGGCGTTCGGCGTACCGCGCGGCAGGCTCGGCGCTCGCTTCGAGGAAGTCATGCTCGCGGTCAAGCGTCTTTGGACCGAGGATTTTGTCGACATGAAGGGCGCGGATTTCGAGCTCGACCATGCCACCTGCCCGATCAAGCCGCTGCAGCAGCCGACCCCGCCGATCTGGATCGGCGCCAATGCCGATATTGCGGTAAAGCGGGCCGCGCGTATCGGCGATTGCTGGTACATCAACCCGCACAACACCTTGGCGACCATCGAGCGCCAGATGGACCTGTACAAGCGCGCGCTCGACGAATACGGCAAGCCCTTCCCGGCCGAGGTGCCGATGCGCCGTGAAGTCTTCGTCGCCAGTTCGCGCGCCGAGGCGATCCGCCTCGCCCAGCCCTATCTCGAGGAAAAATACCGGGCCTACCGCGCCTGGGGCCAGGACAAGGTCATGCCCGAGGGCGACGATTTCGACCACGAATTCGCCGAGCTGCTCGAAGATCGCTTCCTGATGGGCTCGCCGGGCGAGGTTGTCGAGCAGATGGTGCGGCTGAACCACCGCCTCGGGGTCAACCACATCGTCGCCTCGGTGCACTGGCCTGGAATGCCCAACAGCCTCGCGCTCGAACAGCTCGATATCCTGGCCAAGGAAGTCATGCCGGCGGTGCGGCAGGCGATGTAATCGGAGCGCGGGCGTCTCGCCCGCACGCGTCCGGGACAGCCGCGCTCCCTAATTCGGATGCACGATCGTGCGCAGCATGATGCGGCGTTCTTCGGGGCGGGCATCGCCGGCGCCACGGTGCATTGTCGCGATCTCGTCCCAGATCACCACATCGCCGACCCGCCAGGAATGATAGTAGACAAAGCGGTCCTGCGTGGCGTGGTCGCGCAATTCCTCGATCAGCAGGATCGCCGCGTCGTCGCCCATATCGACAAAACCGTGGCAATGCGTCGGGTTGACGAACAGCACATTGCGGCCGGTGATCGGGTGACGACGCACCGCCGGATGCAGCTGCTCGGACCGGTCCTTGTTGCGGCTGCGGACGTACTCCTCGCCGTACAGCTTTAGCGAGTCCGGCCCGCTGGTATAGCCGTGCCGGCCGGTCAGGCTCGCCAGCCGTTCCTTCATCGCCGGCGATAGTGCATCGTAGGCGGCGCACATATTGGCAAACAGCGTGCCGCCTTTCTCCTGCGGCACCTCGACCGCGTGCAGGATCGCCAGGCGCGGCAGCTTCGCATCATAAGTCTCGTCGGCATGCCAGGTCGAAGCGCGCTTTACGCCGAACCGGTCGATCCCGCCATCCTTGGCGACATTGGTGATGAACGACACGTCGGGGTGATCCGGATGCCGATATTGCAGCAGAACATGCGGCTGCGGCCGGCCGAACCGGGAGCCGAATGCGGCGAGTTCGCCGGCAGAGAGCTTCTGTTCGCGGAACACCAGCACCGGATGGTCGCGAAACACCTCCTCGATCGCCGAAAAGTCTTCGTCGCCAAGGCGCGCCAGATCGACCCCGGTGATCTCGGTCCCCAAATTCTCGCCGATCGGGCGCGCGGAAACGGTCATGGCAGCCTCCGGAATGGGTCTGGCGCGACAATATCACGGCGGGCTCATGGCACGAGGATGATCTTGCCGATGTGCTGGCTCGACTCCATCAGCGCGTGCGCCTTGGACGCCTCGGCCAGCGGGAAAATCTTATACGTGCAAGTACGCAGCTTTTTCTGCTGCCACAGCGGCCAGACCTTCTCCTTTAGCGCCGAGACAATCTGCGCCTTCTGCTCGATCGACCGCGAGCGCAGAGTTGACCCGGTGACGGTCAGGTGCTTGCGCTGAATGATGCCGAAATCGGCCTCGACCTTGGTGCCGGCCATCAGCGCGACAAAGCACAGCCGCCCCTCGCGTGCCAGCAAATCGAGCTCGCGCGGAATATAGTCGCCGCCGACCATGTCAAAGATCGCATCGACCCCGCGCCCCCCGGTAAACTCCCTGCCCACCTTCACAAAGTCTTCTGTCTTGTACTTGATCGCGACATCGGCGCCGTAATCGCGACAGGCTTGGCATTTCTCCTCGGACCCGGCGGTCGCCAGCACTTTTGCGCCAAACGCCTTGGCGAGCTGGATCGCGGTGATACCGATGCCGCTCGACCCGCCCTGCTGGAGGAAGACCTCGCCGGCCTTCAGATGAATGCGGTCGAAGACGTTGGTCCATACGGTGCAGAAGGTCTCCATCAGCCCGCCGGCATCGACGAGGCTCACATCCTGCGGCACCGGCAGGCATTGCAGCGCCGGCACCGCGGCGTATTCGCCATAGCCGTCGGCAACCAGCAGCGCGCAGACCGCATCGCCGAGCGACCAGCCGCCGACCCCTTCGCCGATTTTCACCACGGTGCCCGAGCATTCGAGCCCCGGGATGTCGCTCGCCCCCGGCGGCATCGGATAGCGGCCCATGCGCTGCAGGCAGTCGGCGCGGTTGACCCCGGCCCCGGCGATGCGGATCAGTACTTCGCCGGCCTTCGGCTCCGGAACCGGCCGCGTCCCGGGCACCAGCACCTCGGGTCCGCCGGGCGTCTTGATCTCGATCACGGTCTGGGTGGCGGGAATATTGGCGAGCATTGCCTTGCCTCATAAGCTGAATTCGTCGTTGCGAGCCTAGCGAAGCAATCCCGTCCCGAGGAGTCCTCTTTCCAACCGGATTGCTTCGTCGCTACGCTCCGCACAATGACGGCGCTGAGGGAGGAAGCGGATGCCGATCTTGCAGGATAAAGTCGCCCTGGTGACCGGCGCCGGCGCCGGGATCGGTCGTGCCATCGCCCTGGCCCTGGCGAATGAGGGTGCGACCCTCGCCGCCGCCGATATCGATCCCGCCGCCGCTCAGCGCACCGCCGGCGCGGCTGGCGGCAATCGCGGCCTGGCGATCGAGGCCGATTGCGGCGATGTCGCCAGCATCGACCGCATGGTCGCTCGCGTGGTCGGCGAGTTCGGTCGCATCGACATCATCGTCAACAATGCCGGGGTTACCCGGTTTTCCGACATCATGGATCTGACCGAGGCGGATTGGGACCGCATCCACCGGGTCAACGCGAAGGGCGTGTTCTTTTGTCTCCAACGCGCCGCCAAGGAAATGATCGCGCAGAAAACCGGCGGGCGGATCATCAACATCGCCTCGATCTCCGGCCGCGGCTATGCCGGCGCCTCCAACGCCGCCTATGCCGCCAGCAAGGGCGCCGTCATCGCGCTGACCAAGATGGCGGCGCAGCAGCTCGGGCGCCACGACATCAACGTCAACGCGATCTGCCCCGGCGTCACCCGCACTGAGCTCGGGCAGCGCAATGCCGTCGGCCGCGCCGCCGCACGCGGCATCACCGTCGAGGAACTCCAGGCCGAGCAGGAGCGCGGCATCCCGATCGGCCGCGCCAACACGCCCGAGGACATCGCGGCGATGGCGGTATTCCTCGCCTCGCCCGGCGCCCGCAACATCACCGGCCAGTCCTACAATGTCGATGGCGGGCTGGTGCCGAGCTGAGCTCGTCCCAGCAAAAGAACGGGGGAAACGATGGCAAACGCGAGCAATACCTTCGATTACATCGTCGCCGGCGCCGGCTCGGCCGGTTGCGTAATGGCCGCCCGCCTCAGCGAAAGCGGCAAGTACCGGGTGCTGCTGCTCGAAGCCGGCCCCAAGGACAGCAGTCCCTGGATCCACATGCCGATGGGCTATGCCAAGCTCTTCGCCAACCCGCGGCTCAACTGGATGTACGAAAGCGAGCCCGAGCCCGAGCTGCAAAACCGCACGATGTACCAGCCGCGTGGGAAGGTTTTGGGCGGCACCAGCTCGATCAACGGCATGGTCTACATGCGCGGCAACCCGGCCGATTACGACGAGTGGCGACAGCGCGGCTGCACCGGCTGGGACTGGGACAGCATCCTTCCCTATTTCAAGAAGGCCGAGGATCAGGAGCGCGGTCCCAACGACATGCATGGCGTCGGTGGGCCGCTGCGCGTCTCGGAGCATCCGGTGCGTTGGAAGCTCGCCGAGCATTGGGTCGCCGCCGCGGTCGAGGCCGGCCTTCCGGCCAATGACGATTTCAACAGCGGCCATCAGGACGGCGCCGGCCATTTCCAGTGCACGATGAAGCAGGCACGGCGCTGGAGCACCGCTGCCGCCTATCTCGGCCAGGCCAAAGGCCGCGCCAACCTGACGATCGAGACCGAAGCGCTAGCGACCAGGATCCTTTTCGAGGGCAGCAAGGCGGTCGGCATCGCCTATCGCCAGCGCGGCGCCATCAAGGAAGCAAGGACCGGAGGCGAAATCATCGTCTGTGGCGGCGTCTTCAACTCGCCGCAACTGTTGCAGCTATCGGGCCTCGGCCCTGCCGATTTGCTGCAACGGCACGGCATCCCGGTGGTGCGCGACATGCCGGGTGTCGGCGCCGAGCTGCAAGACCATTTCTACGTCCGCCTCGCCTTCCGCTGCACTCAGCCGATCACCCTCAACGATGTCGGCAACAGCCTGTGGCGGCGCACCGCGGCCGGCATCCAATATTTCATGTTCCACTCGGGGCCGCTTGCCAGCAACGGCATCTGCGCCGGCGGCTTCGCCAAGAGCGACGAGCGTCTCGCCCGCCCCGACATTCAGCTCAATTTCAGCACCTGGAGCTTCCAGGGCCGCGACCGCAAGGGCGTCAAGCCGCACCCCTTCCCCGGCTTCAGCGTCAGCGCGGTGCATCTGCGCCCGGATGCGCGCGGCCATGTTCGGATCAAAAGCCCCGACCCCTCGGCGCCACCGTCGATCCTGTTCAACTTCCTCAAGACCAGGTACGACCTCGACGCCCTGACCGCCGGGATGCGGCTCGCGCGCAAGATCACCGAACAGGCGGCCATCGCCCCGCTCGTCGCCGAGGAGATCCTGCCCGGCGCCGCGGTCAAGACCGACGCCGATTTCGAGGCGACGATCCGCGCCAACGGCATCTCCAACCTGCACCCGGTCGGCACTTGCCGCATGGGGCCGGACGAGGCGGCGGTCTGCGACCCGCGCCTGCGCGTCAACGGGATCGGGCACCTGCGCGTGGTCGATGCCTCGATCATGCCGGCGGTCCCGGCCGGCAACACCAACGCGCCGACGATCATGATCGCCGAGAAGGCCTCTGACATGATTTTGGAGGACGCGCGAGCGGCTTAGAGAAAATTTCAGCGCCTCGCAGCTCCCCCGCGACCGGTTAAACCGTCGTCGGTTCCTCGGCTTCCTGATGCCAGACCAGGAGTCGTCGGCGAATCACTGCGATCAGCTTGACGAGGCACAGCCCCGCGACCGCGATCTCGACAATCCCGGCAAAGACGCCCGGCGAGTTGGCAAAGCGCGAGGCCTGGATCATCGCGCCGCCCAGGCCCTGCCCGCCCATCAACATCTCGGTGACGATGGCGACGATCATCGAGATCGGCAGCGCCACCTGCAACCCCGTCAGCACCTGCGGCATCGCCGCCGGCAGGATGATCTCGCGCAGCAGCTGACGCTGGGTGGCGCCGAGGCTGCGCGCCGACCACAGCAGATAACCGTCGACCCCCTCGGTCGCGGCGATCGTAGCGGTGATCACCGGAAAGATCGCGTTGAATGCGACCATCGAAATCTTCGACACGTCGTAGAGCCCGAGCCACAGCATGAACACCGGCAGAAACGCGATCTTCGGCATCGGAAAGCCGGCCGACACGATCGGATCGAAGAACCAGCGGAAAAACCGGCTGCGCGCCATCACGATCCCGAGCGCGACCCCCCCGGTCGCGGCGATCGCAAAGCCCGCCAGGGCCCGGTAAAGCGTCTGCCCGAGGTTGATGAAGAGATCGCCGGAAACCGTGTCCTGCCACACCTGTTCGAGCACGACCGACAGCGGCGGCAGCAAGAAAGCCGTAACGACATGGGCTCGCGCCAAGCCTTCCCATGCCGCCACCAGGACGATCAGCGGCAGCGCCCCGGCGAGCCGGCGCAGCACCGCCGGCCACTCGATACGGATACCGGAGGCGTTCGGCCGCGCCAGGATCGGCGTATCGGTGCTCATTCCCGCCATGCCAGAATGTGCCGCATCAGCATCAGATAGGCCCGATCCGCAACGAAACCCAGCAGGGCCACGGTCAGCACCACCGCGAACATCGCATCATAGGCGCCGCCATCGCCGAGCCAGCCGATCATATAGCCGAGCCCGGCCCGGGCGACGATCAGTTCGGAGCTGACCAGCAGTACGAATGCCAGCGCCAGCGCGGTGCGGATGCCGCTCAGCAGCTCGGGCAGAGCGCTCGGCAGCACCACCTCCCACAACACCCGGGCGCGGCTCGCCCCCATGCTGCGCGCCGACCAGATCAGCACCTGGTCGGTGCCGCGCGCGCCGTTATAGGCACTCAAGGTCACCGGCAGCATGCAGCCGAAAAAGATCACCGCGACCTTGGACGCATCGCCAAAGCCGAGCCACAGCACCATGACCGGGATCAACGCCGACTTGGGCATCGGATAGAAGAACTGCACGATCGGGTTGGTCACGATCTGGACCGGCTTGTACCAGGCCATCAGCATGCCGATCGCGCTGCCCAGCCCGATCGCCAGCGCCAGCCCGGCGGCACCGCGCGAGATCGACGACACTGCGTTGTGCCAAAGGTCGCCGTCCCGCGCGAGGTCGTACCAGGCCGCCCCCACCTGGTCGAGCGGCGGCAGGGCCGAGGCGGGGACGAGGCCCGCCCGCGTCACCGCCTCCCAGGCCAGCGCCAACAGCACCAGTGGCATATAGCGCGGGATCACGCCGGTCATGCCGCGCCGCCCCGTTGCGCCAGGATCGCCTCGCCGCGCACCAGGTTCCACACCCGGTCGACCATGTCGACAAACGCCTTGCTGCGGGTCAGCTCGGGATCCTCGCGGTCGAAACCGGTCTCGACAATCTCCTTGATGCGACCGGGCCGAGCCGACATCACCGCGATCCGCTCGGCCAGGAACACCGCCTCCTGCACGTCGTGAGTAACGAAGATCACCGTCTTGCGCGAGCCCTGCCAGATGCGCAGGAGCTCGCCCTGCATCAGGCTGCGGGTCTGTGCGTCGAGCGCGCCGAAAGGCTCGTCCATCAACAAGATACCGGGGTCGATCGCCAGGGTCCGCGCGATGGCCGCGCGCTGTTTCATGCCGCCCGAAAGCTGCGAGGGGTAGCTCGTCTCGAACCCGGCCAGCCCGACCAGCTCGATGAATTCGCGGGCGCGCCGATCGCATGCTTCGCTCGACAGCCCCTGTTTTTCGAGGCCGTAGCGCACGTTCTG
>DASQGR010000120.1:0-19884 GCA_035632515.1 Allostellaceae bacterium
GGCGGTATTGGGCTAGGGCACGATCTATTTTAGATCAAAGCCTCAAAGCAGTTCCCCTCCCGCGGGCTTGACCCGCGGGTCCACGTCTTCCTTTTGCGAACGTCGGAGGAAAAGACGTGGATGGCCGGGCCAAGCCCGGCCAAGACGGTGCGCAAAGCGACTCGGCCTAAACAGATAAGGCTCTAACGTCCGCCGGGTCCGCTGAAGGGCGCCTCATCATCGGCCACGGGAACGCGGGCGGAGACGAGGCGCTCGCCGTCGTCTCCCGCCGCGGCCTTGCCGTGCAGGCGGCCGATCAGCGCGATTGCATGGTCGCGGTTTTCCCAGCACACCTCGACATAGCGGATCGCGCTGCCGGCGATAAAGACGGCTAGCGCGTCGTTATAGGTGGCGACCGCCGCTTCGAGCCGGGCGATATCGCCGTCGCGCTCGCCCTGCCGCAACAAGACGCCGGCGAAATTGGCTTGCGTCATCGCCCATTGCAGCGGCGCGCCGTCGCGGGTGCATACCGCCAACGCCTCGCGATAGCACTCCGCCGCTTCCTCCAGGCGGCCGATGCCCCTGTCGCGCTCGCCGAGCCGGGCCAGCGTATTCCCGAGGTTGTTCTGGGTCATCGCCCAGTCGAGCGGCGTCCGCTCGCGGGTGTATTCCTTCAGCGCCTCGCGGTAGGCGGCGACCGCCTCGGACAGCGCCGCCGGGTCGTTTTCACGCTCGCCGAGGGTCGACAGCGCATTGCCGAGGCTGCTGCAGATGCGCGCCCAATCGGTATTGCTCCGCTCGCGCCGGTACTCCCGCAGCGCCTCGCGATAGGCGGCGACCGCCTCGCGCAGACGCGCGGTCCCGCTCTCGCGCTCGCCAAGCCCGGCGAGCGCGTTGCCGAGATTGCCCTGGGTCATCGCCCAGTCCATCGGCACGCGCTGGCGGGTGCGCACCCGCAGCGCCTGGCGGTAGGCGGCGACGGCCTCTTCGAGCCGCGCCGTGCCGGGCTCACGCTCGCCGAGGGTGCGCAAGGCGGCGCCGAGATTATGCTGCGTCATCGCCCAATCGAGCGGCACCCGCTCCGGCCGGTACTCGGTCAGCGCATCGCGATAGGCGGCGATCGCCTCTTCGAGCCGGGCGGTGCCGGCTTCGCGCATGCCGAGGGTGCGCAGCGCGGCGCCAAGATTGTTTTGCGTCATCGCCCATTCGAGCGGCGAGCGGGTGCGGGTATAGACCTCGAGCGCGCCGCGATAGGCGGCGATCGCCTCTTCGAGCCGCGCCGTGTCGGCAGCGTGCTCGCCGAGCCGGCGCAGCGCGTTGCCGAGATTGTTTTGCAGCATGGCCCATTCGTTGGGCTGGCGCTCGCGGGTGTATTTGCGTTGCGCTTCGCGCAGCGCGGTGACCGCCTCTTCGAGCCGCGCCGGGGTGATCTGACGCCCCGTGCCGCCAGCGAGCGGAGTTTCGTCGGGCGATGACGCCGGGAATCGCGCAAGAAAGGGACCAGACATGACAAGCCGACCATGAGTCTTTCGCCGGTTAATGGCAATGCCTGTGCCGGCAAGCGCGGGATTGGCTCGTCTCGGCGATGCCCGCGCCGGCGCGGGACGGTGCAAAGGCGAGCGCGATTCTCGCCGAGCGCATTGCCGGCGGCCGGCGCCGCCGCCATTCTGTCGTGGCGGGAGGCACGGAGGGGACGATGGCGGCAGCGGGCGCAAGGCGCGTCGGGGTGATCGGCGCCGGCATGGTCGGCGTCTGCGCCGCGCTCTACCTGCAGCGTGACGGCCATGCCGTCTTTCTGGTCGAGCCCGGGGTGCCGGGCGAAGGCGCCTCCTTCGGCAATGCCGGCGCGTTCAACGCGTCTTCGGTGACCCCGGTGGCGATGCCGGGGGTGATCGGGAACGTGCCGAAATGGCTGCGCGACCCGCTCGGGCCGTTGTCGCTGCGGTGGACCTACCTGCCGTCGGTGCTGCCGTACCTGATCCGCTTTATCCGCGCCGGGACGGAAGAGAAGGTGCATCGGCAGGCGCGCGCGTTGCGGCCGCTGGTTGGCGCGACCTTGTCGGCGCTGCGGCCGCTGGTGAA
Source organism: Allostellaceae bacterium (assembly GCA_035632515.1). GTDB lineage: Bacteria > Pseudomonadota > Alphaproteobacteria > ATCC43930 > CGMCC-115725 > DATARH01. Next base: position 2,062 of record DASQGR010000120.1, read on the forward strand.
GGATGCCGGCGCCGAAAATCTGGTGCATCAGCGCGGTCATCTCTACGTCTACCGCTCGGCTGAATCGCTGGCAAAGGATGCGCTCGCCTGGGCCCTGCGGCGTGAAAACGGCGTTGTCGTCGACGAATTCGATGCCGACGAGCTGCGTCAGCTCGAACCGGCCCTGTCGCGAGACTATGTCCGCGGCTTGCTGGTCCGCGAGAACGGCCACACCAGCAACCCGTTCGGCCTGGTCAGCGCGCTGGCCGAGCGGTTTGTGCGCAACGGCGGGGCGGTGATCCGCGCCCGCGCCACCGGGTTCCGCCTCGACGGCGGCCGGCTGACCGCGATCCGCACCGATGGCGGCGAGATCGCGGCGGATGCCGCCGTCGTCTGTGCCGGCGCCTGGTCGAAGCCGCTCGCCGCATCGCTCGGCGACAAGGTTCCGCTCGAAACCGAGCGCGGCTACCACCTGATGATCCGCGACCCGGAGGCGATGCCGAATATCCCGACCGCCGACGCCGACGGCAAGTTCGTCGCGACGCCGATGGATACAGGGTTGCGCTTCGCGGGCACGGTGGAGCTGGCGGGGCTCGCGGCGCCGCCCGATTGGCGCCGCGCCCGCATCCTTCTGGAGCAGGGCCGCAAGATGCTGCCCGGGCTCGCCGCGCACCATTCCGAGGAGCGTATCTCGGTGTGGATGGGGCATCGCCCGTCGCTCCCCGACTCGCTGCCGGTGCTTGGCCCGTCGCGCGCCAGTCCGGACGTCGTCTATGCCTTCGGCCACGGCCATGTCGGGATGACCGCGGCGCCAATGACGGGCAAGCTGGTGGCCGACCTCGTCACCGGCCGCAAGCCCTCGATCGACATCGCGCCCTTCGCGGCGTCGCGGTTCGAGTGAGCGCGATGGACAAGGTTCTTGCCGCGCTGACGCACGATCTCGTCGGCGGGTTCAACCTGCTGAGCGTCATCGGATTTCTGGTGATGGGCCTCGGCTTGACCCAGAGCCGGCAGGGCCGCTCCCGCGCGCCGCTCGCCTTCGGCCTGATGGCGGTGGGCACGGTGCTGGTTTTTGTCGGCATCTATTTCGGCCACCATCCTTTGTAAGTCCGCTCGACTGACCCGGCTTGGCTTGGCCTTCGGCGCGGCCTATTGTTTTGGACCGGAATCCCAAGGAGGTGTGACATGGCCAACGACGTATCGCCCCTCGGCACGACCGCGCGGATGAAGCTGGCTCACTCCAGCGCCAAGGCGCCGGTGATGACCCAGGGCCGCCGCGATTTTTTCACCTATCGCGACCTCGGCGTGCGCGACGGCAGCAACGGCACTATGCGCGCCCAGGTGATGAAGGCGGTCACCGGGATGACCGAGCCGACCGGCTGGCACTACCATACCTGCGACGGGCAGTTTGTTTATTGCCTCAAGGGATGGGTCGAGCTCGAATTCGAGGGCGCGCCGACGGTGCGCATGGAATCCGGCGACTCGATGTTCATCCCCGGCGGGCTGGTCCATAACGAATTGCGCACCTCGGACGATGTCGAAATCCTCGAAGTCTCGGTCCCCGGCGAGCTCGGCACCGTTCCGGTCGATCCGCCGGCGCGCTGATCGGCGACAAGGGGCGCCGCCGCGGGACTCGCATGACCGACACGCGCGGCATCGAGACGGCGCCCGGCCTCGTCTTCGACGCGTCGACCGCCGGCGCCGAGGGGGCGCCGCTCGTGCTGATGCTGCACGGGTTCTGCGTTTCCCGGCATTACTGGGACAACCAGGTCCCGGCGCTGGCGGCGGCGGGCTATCGCGTCGTGGCGCCCAACCAGCGCGGCTATGCGGCCGGGGCGCGGCCGGACCCCGGCAATTTCGACAACTACCGCATCGACAAGCTGATCGGCGACGCGCTCGACATCGTCGAGGCGGCGGGGTACGGCGATAAGCGCTTTCATCTCGTCGGTCATGATTGGGGTGGCAGCCTTTCCTGGATCATCGCCGGCCGCTGGCCCGAGCGCCTGGCTTCGCTGACCATGCTGTCGCGCCCGCACCCCGCGTCGTTTGCCCGGGCGATGAAGGCCGACCCGGAGCAGCCGCACCGTTCGCGCCATCACCACGAGCTGCTTGATCCCGGCGCCGGGCCGCGGCTGCTTGCCGAGAACGGGAAGTGGGTGCGCGACCGGCTCGCGCGCAACGGGGTGCCGGCAGCTTCGATCGACAAGCATCTCTCGGTCATCGGCAACCCGCCGGCGATGGAGGCGGCGCTCGCCTGGTATCGCGCGCGCGGCGAGCGCCAGCCGATCGGGCCGACCACGGTGCCGACCCTGTTCATCTGGGGCGATGCCGACGACACGGTCGGCCGGATGGCGGCCGAGGGCACCGCGGAGTTCATCGCTGCGCCCTATCGCTTTGAGGCGCTTCCCGGAGGCGGGCACTACACCGCCGACCAGATGCCGGAGCGGGTGACCGCACTGCTGCTGGCGCATCTCGCCGCCCATCCGGCCTAAAGCAGGATCTATTGAGATCGAAGCCTCAGCGCAGTTCCCCTCCCGCGGGCTTGACCCGCGGGTCCACGTCTTTGTTTGCGAACGCCCGAGGAAAAGGCGTGGATGGCCGGGTCAAGCCCGGCCAAGGGCGGTACACAAAGCGATTCGGCCCAAACAGATAAGGCTCTAGCACCGAGGCGGCAAATCTCGCCCTTTTGCGGGCAAGTGGCCGTGCGCTTGGCTGCGGTGACGGCGCGACCCAGGCGTGTCGATGATAGACGCCTGCCCCTACGACCGAGGCGCATCCCGCGCCGCCACTCGATACGCCACCTCGACGTAGCGTGCCGGGGTCGGGGCATCCCCCGCCTGATAATAGGAAAAATCGGCGATCATCTTGCACAGCAAATGCCTGATGAAGGGAAACTGCGATTTGTATTGGTGAATCGCCTTTGTTTTCGCCAGCACTTCGGCCTTTTGCAGATCGATGAAGTGACGGGTAATGGCGACGTTGCTGCGTTGCCCGACGATATCGGTCAGCCGGTTGAAATCCGCGAAGCGGAGCGGCAGGAGACTTTTCCGGCGCAGTTCCAAATAGGTGTAGGGCTGGTCCTGGCACAAAAAGATATTCGCTCTTGGGCACTCTCCGTTCCGGCAGATGTGGAGAACCGCGTCGGTGACGATCCGGTGGTCCGGGTGCCAGGTCGACGCCGGCGCGAACAGGTTGACCGACCCGCCGTAATCCTCAACCAAGTGGCGGACATCCGCGGCGATGGCTGATTGCAGCGCTGCGTCCTTTTCGTTCGAGCCCGGTGGCCGGTATTGGCGGTCGAGATAGTCGAGATTGCGGATGCCGCCCGGAGGCACGCCGATGACGGCAAGTGCCGCCGTATTTTCCTCGCATCGCGCGCGCATGGCGGCGGCAGCGGTCGTGAAACCGGATCGGCGATCCCAGCCCCCGTTGATGCCGACAGGTGGGGTGCCGGCAAAGATGGTCACGACGATCGCGCGTTCCGGCGCTCGAGCAATCAAGCCGCCAAGCGACAACACGGCATCGTCGAAATGCGGTGAGAGGATGATGTTCGGCCGGTCATCCATCACGAGGTTTACTTTTAAGCGCTCCGGCGGCCGACCTCGCCCGGCAAAATCCAGTTTCGGCCATCGCTGGAGGCTGCCGTGCGTCGATATTCGCTCGTTCAGGTCGGCGCGATCATAAGTAGCCCCGTCAGGCGGGTAAATCGGCATTCGGCGCTCGAGAGCGGGGCGGCCGATCCGGGCGAGCCTTCGCCGCGCCCTGCCGCGTCGCGCGGGTTCCGTGCTGTCCCCGAAACCGATGGCTCTTCTCTTTTCTGCGGCGATGCGGGAACGCCAATTCGCGGCAGCGGTTAATTGAGGCGGGCCCTCGTCACCCTTAGAGGCGCCCAAAGGAGCCAAAATGGGCCTGATAATACTGATTGTGCTGATTATCCTGCTGCTTGGCGGCGGCGGATACGGGTATTCGCGCTACGGTTACGGCGGCGGAATCGGCATCGGCGGTATCATACTGATCCTCCTGATCGTCTATCTGTTGTTCGGTTGGGGTCGGTTTTAACGCACCCTGATCCGACCACCGTATCCGCAAAGACGGCCCCCGCCCGGAGACGGGCGGGCAGCCGTTAGGGCTGTCTGAAAATTGAGTAGGGGACGAGCATTCCGGCGACGGGGGTGCTTCACCCCCAGCGGGGCGGGCAATTCCTTGCGGCAACAGGCGTCGGGAATCCGCGATATTGGTCGCTGTGATTGCCGTCATGGTTCGGCAATCCCGGTTTTGTAAGCAGACCACGCGGCGGGGCGAAACTCGATATGCGGCGCCGGGGAATCTCGTGCCAGCCGATGTTGAAGGCCGCGAGCTTCGGGAAAAACTGAAGCTCGCTATAGGGAAGGTGGTCGTGAATCCACCACGCCATCGCCTGCCAGGTGACGCCTTTGTCCAAGCGATCGACCAGCCAGGGCACAACGACGCTGGTCATGGCTCCCATGCCGCCGTCTATGCTGCGTTGGTCCCAGATATGCCGCGCTCGATTGCGCTCGTTCGAGCCGCAGCTATGGAAGTGTGCATTTCCGTAGGCATTCACCTCCGGCGATCGATACGCCGATCGGATCGCCAACCGGCCGAACGTCGCCTGCAAGGGTTCCAGAAGATGCTCGCAAAGCTTGCGGCCGGCGGCGATCGCGAGGTCGGGGTCGTGCGGCAGGTTGGCCATCCCGTTCATCGCCGCGATTTCGCTGTGGAGAAAATCGCGCATGAAAAAGGACTGTGACAGCCGAACGCGCCCAAGGGCTTCGGCACTTCGAACGGATCTGGGCATTCTCATTTTTCGACTTCGCCTCTCCCGAGCCGGCAGGCGAGCCTGGCGTTCCATTCGGGGCAACACAAGGCGATGCGGCACGCACGCAATTCTGCTCGCCCCTCGCGGTCAATGACTTGCCTGCTCCGCAGGGTCGGTAACAAACTGGCCGCATCTCGGGGGAGGCGCGGGGGGATAACCGCGCACCCGTGTGCAGGAGTAAAGCTTATGGACCTTAGGGGCGCGGTGGCACTGGTGACAGGCGGCAATGGCGGACTGGGGCAGCGCATCTGTCACGCGCTGGCGAGGGAGGGTGTGCATGTCGCCGTCATGTATGCACAAAGCCGCGACGAGGCCGAGGGCGTCGCCCGCGACCTCACATCGCGATACCAGGTCAACGCCGCGGCGTTCGCCTGCGACATCACCGACGGCGCGGCTGTGGAGCGGCTGGTCGGCGAGGTGACCGCGCGCTTCGGCCGCCTCGACATCCTCGTCAACGACGCCGCCTACAACAAGGCGATCCCGTTCGCGGATCTCGACAATCTGACGATGGAGGTGTGGGACAAGATCATCGCCGTCAACCTGACCGGGCCGATGCGCCTCATCAAGGCGGTGGCGCCCGTCATGAAGGCCCAGGAAAGGGGCCGCATCGTCAACATCGCCTCGGTGGCGGGGGTCGGGCCGACCGGCTCGTCGATCGCCTATGCGGTGTCGAAGGCGGGCCTCATCCACCTCACGAAATGCATGGCGGTGGCCTTGGCGCCCGAGACGCTCGTCAATTGCGTCGCGCCGGGCCTGCTGGAGGGCACGCGGGCGACGGCCAATCTGCGGCCCGAGTTTATCCAGAACTCCGCGGCCACCTCGCTGCTGAAAAAGCCCGCCGACAAGGACGACTGCGCCGACATGGTCGTCACCCTATGCCGCAGCGAAACGATGACCGGCCAAACGATGGTCATCGATTCCGGCCGCTATTTTCATTGATGCGAGTTGGGTGGCGTCGGATCGCTAAATCCGCGCGCGGCGGGGCCCGATGGTGTTGCTGCAGTCTGGCGTCACCGCTCGGTTTGTACAAAACTGCACCTTGAGCCGATACCCGGCCCTGGCCGCTTGAAGCAAAGAGCTTCGGGAGGTCCCCTGGGTTTGGGCCGAGTACCCCCTATGTACGCACGCCTCTGGTCGAGACGCATTCGGAAGCGTGACACCACACCGGGCAAGGAGAGACTGCCATGCCGTTCTACGAAAAAGGCAATGTCCGCATCCGCTACGAAGAGGCCGGCTCCGGCTTCCCGCTGCTGGTCACCCCCGGCGGGGGCTTGAACTCCCGCGTCAGCAATTGGCCGACCGCGGTGTTCAACGCCATGGAGGCTTTCAAAAACGACTTCCGCTGCATCACCATGGACCAGCGCAACGCGAACGGCGGCGAGTCCAGCGGCCCGATCCCGGTCGACGACCCGTGGGGCGGCTTCGCCGACGACCAGCTGGGGCTGATGGATCATCTCGGTATCCGCGAGTTCTTCTTCATGGGCTACTGCATCGGTGGCTGCTTCGCCCTCAAGCTGATCGAGCGGGCCCCCGAGCGCGTCGTCGCCGCGGTGCTATGCCAGACGGTCGGGCACCGGCCAGACGACCCGGATGTGATGTACCGGTCCGGCCGCGATGTCTGGGCCCCCGAGCTGCTTGCGCGGCGGCCCGACCTGACCCAGGCGCAGGTCGACGCGTACCTGCACAACCTCTACCGCGTCCAGCCCGATTTCGTGTACAGCGTGTCGCGCGACTTCGCGCGGTCGTGCCGGACGCCGATGCTGGTCCTGCCGGACGAGACACCCGCGCACCCGCACCAGTCGTCGGTGGATGTCGCCTCGCTGTGCCCGAATGCCGAAGTCACGGTCTTTCCCTGGCGCGAGCCGCCGGAGCTGAAGGAGCGGACCATCAACCGGGTGCGCTCCTTCCTCAAGGCGCATCAACCCCTGAAGGCAGCCGCGCAATAGGGCGAGTCAGCTGACGCGATACGAAACGTCGTGGCGGAAGGCGCTGCGCTTTTCTGCCCTACGCTTACTGAGGAGGAACTGCCATGCCGTTCTATGAAAGAGGCGACGTCCGCATCCATTACCAAGAGACCGGCTCCGGTTTCCCGCTGCTGGTGATCCCCGGCGGCGGGCTTAACTCGACGGTCGCGGGCCTCGCGACCCATCCCTTCAACCCGCTGGAGGAGTTCAAGGGCGAATACCGCGTTATCGCGGCGGATTTGCGCAATGCCAATGGCGGTCAGTCCTCGGGGCCCCTCGAGATCGACCGGCCGTGGGACGCCTACACCGATGACCATATCGGCCTGATGGACCACCTCGGCATCGAGGAGTTCATGGTGCTGGGATTCTGCATCGGCGGCCCGTTCATCTGGAACCTGTTGAAGCGGGAACGCCGGCGCATCGTCGCCGCCGTGCTGGCGCAGCCCAGCGGGTCCCGTCCGGAGATGCCGGACCTCTTCTACCAGAACAACATCAAGGGCTGGGGCCCGGCGCTATGCGAGCGCCGGCCCGACATCACGATGGCGATGGTCGACGCCTTCCTCAACAAGATGTACCGCTCCAACCCCGACTTCGTCTTCACCGTGACGCGCGATTTCGTGCGCGATTGCGGGACGCCGATCCTGGTCCTGCCGGACGACGTCCCGGCGCACCCATACGCCGTCGCCATGGAGAGCGTGCATCTCGCGCCCAACGCCCAGGTCAGCCTCTACCCGTGGAAGGACACCCCGGACAAGATCCCCCTGGCCGTGCGCCACGTGCACACCTTCCTGCGGGCGAACAAGCCCCGCTAGGATCGCCGACGACGGTAAAGCTCGTGCCGCTGGCGCCGACGAGGGAGACGTTGGCGCTCAGCCTTTTCGCACGAACTTGTCGACGCTGCGGTCCTGGGTGAGGCCGGCGTAGATGTCGCCCCGCGAGTCGACGCCGATGCCGTGGACATGGCGGCTTTCCATGCGGGCGAGCACATTTCCCTGTCCGTCGCGGACGCAGATATGCGCGGGCCCGCCGTCCTCTTCCTGCTCGGCGATGTAGAAATTGCCGTCCTTGCCGCGGCTGATGTCGTTCGGGCCGCCCATGCCGGTCCACTGGCCGAGGAAGTCGCCGTCCGGCGTGAAGATCTGGATGCGCTTGTTCGCCCGGTCGGCGACATAGAGCCTGCCGGCATCGTCGAACGCGATGCTGTGCGGCAGGTGGAACTGGCCCGGGCCGTGGCCCGGCGCGCCCCACGATGTGACGAGCCGGCCGTCGCGGGTAAAGCGGTGGACGCGGGCGTTGCGGTAGCCGTCGGTGACGTAGATGTCGCCGTTGGGGTGGGCCATCATCTCGGTCGGGTGGTTGAACGGCCCCGCCGCGCGCTCCGCCAGCCAGTTGGTCCCGACATTGCCGGTGTCGGAATGCACGCCGCGCGTGCCGAGCTCCATGAGGGGCTTGCCGTCGAGCGTGAACGATTTGGCGACCGAGTCGGAGCGGTCGGTGGTGTAGACAATGTCGCCGACGATTTTCAGCCCGTGCGGGTCGGTCACCTCGCCGCTGCCCCAGGCGCCGAGGTACTTCCCCTCGCGGTCGAACACCACCACCGGCGGGTCCTTGCGCTGAAACACGTAAACCCGGTCCTGCGCATCCGTCCCCACCCGGCTGATCATCCCGAACGACTGCCCGGGCGGCAGCTTGAAGAAATCGCGGATCACCTCGTAGGTATATTCACCCGTGCCGATTTGTGCCATGGCTGTTCTCCTCGGGAATATCAAACTACCAGATTTGCCTCGCTGCTATCGGGAACCTGGATATACCTTGCTTAAAGTGCAGATCGAGTTGTGCGGGAATTTTTTGCGATATCCTCGAATGTAATTACTGCCCCGAACTTCGGCAGGTGTGGCGCATACTCGGCCAGCTTCGACGCGCTGCACAGCAGCGCTGTAGTGGCGTCTGAGTGCGGCACGATAGCCTTTGGTGCCGATGTCGCCCAGCACTTCGCGCGGAGCGCGTAGTTGCCGGCTTGGTCCTTGTCGGTTGGGAACCTATCGGCAGGCTGTTTGACCTCGAAGTGAAGGGCAAAGCGGGCACCGGTCGCGGTCTCAAAGATCGCGAGGATGTCGGTCTCTTGCCCGCTGCACCCCTGACAGCGGCATTTCTCGGTGTAGTGCGAGCGCCACCAATTCGTGGTGGGTTGGGTGCGCTTCGCCTGCATCTCGTCGCTCAGAAGCCTAGCTTCAGCCGCGACATTGGCAAATTTCGTATGCCGCAATACCCACGAGCGAAACGCCGGATCGCTCACCAAGCCATTCGCGAATGGTTCTGCGTAGGTGAACTCGATCGATCCGTACAGCATGGCCCGGCCTCAATACGGCTCCCTCACAAAGATAAACGTGGTGCCGGTGACGATCGGGGCGCTGGCGCCGACGAAGGAGATGTTGGCGTCCTTGACCTGGCGGGAGCCCGCGCGGCCGGAGGCCTGGAGCGCGCCTTCGATGATGTGCCACAGGCCGTGGATGCGGCCGGTGCTCAGGCTGCCGCCGAACGTGTTCAACGGCAGCTCGCCGTCGAGCTCGATGCGGCCGCCCTGGATGAAATCGAGCGCTTCGCCTTCCTTGCAGAACCCATAGCTTTCGAGGCCGTAGATCACCGAGGCCGAGAAGCCGTCGTAGATCTGGGCCACGTCGACATCCTTCGGGGTGAAGCCGGAGCGCTCCCAGGTCAGCTTCGCCGAGCTGCTGCCGCCCTCCATGTAGCTCGACAGGCTGCCGATGCGGCCCGCCACCTCGAAATGCAGCCGCTGGCCGTAGCCGGCGAGGTAGGCCGGGGTCGGCTTCAGGTCGCGCGCCCGGTCGGCCGTGGTCAGCACGATCGCGACCGCGCCTTGCACCGGGATGTCGCAATCGAACAGGCAGAACGGATACGCCACCATCCGCGAGGCCAGGTAGTCCTCGCGCGTCAGTTCCGTGCCGTGGAAATAGGCGTGCGGGTTGTGTTGCGTGTGTTTGCGCTGGGTGACGGCGAGCGTCGCCATCTTCTCGCGGTTCTGGTTGTTGCGCTCGAGCCATCTCGTATAGGCGACCGCCATGCCTTGCCCCGGTCCGCCAAAGCCGTAGGGCGCGGTGAACTGCGTCGCGCCGGCGGCCATGCCGCTCGGCAGGTTCTGGTAGGTGCCGCGCGGGTTGTGCATCGCCCGCCACACCACGGCATATTTGCACACCCCGGCGAGCAGCGCGTTGACCGCCTGCTGCACGGCGCCGCCGATGTTGGTCGTGCCCACCTGAATGTGCCAGGTGAGGTTGGGCAGCTTCAGCATCGCCATCATGCAGTTGACCGAGACGATGGAGATGCCGTCCACCTCCGCATGGCCGGTCGCCGGCAGTTCCGGATAGGTCGCCAGGCTGTCGATGTCGGACATCTGCAGCCCCGAATCCGCAACCGCCTCCTTGACGGCGGTCAGCGCATGGGCGGCAAGCGGAATGTCGGCGGAGCGCGTGACCTTGGAATAGCCCACGCCGCTGACGGCGATTTTGCACCGGTTCTCCCACATGCGGTCTCTCCCTTACGCGGCCGGCGTGCGCGCGAGGCGGAACTGCGGCAGCGTGATGTCGTCGTTCAGTTTCTCGAAGACGACCTCCACGCGCCGCCCGACCTTTGCCTTGGTGTACTCCGCCTCCAGCAGGTTGCCGGCGAGCAGCGCGCCGGGCGCATCGTCGAGCTCGACGATGATGCTGGCGTAGGGCACCGCGGAGGCGAAGCGCTTGTCACCGGTGTGGTACATGATCGTGTACGCATAGATCGTTCCGGCGCCACGCACCGGCTCGAATTTCAGGTCCGTCGCGACGCATTGGGTGCAGGTCGCATAGGGCGGGTGCTGGAAATGGCCGCAGCTCTGACAGCGTTGCAGCTCCAGTATGCCCCGCTTGGCCGCATCCCAGAACGGCTTGGTCCACTCGTTGGGAACGGGGATCGGCCGCGTCACCTTGCTCCAGTCGCTCATTCGGCCCGTGCCCTCCTCTTTTGCTTCCCTCGGCTGCGGCATCGATGTCATCCGCCGCCGGCATCAAGGTCCAACTATTGCCCCTCGCGAGGTCGTACGTGCGCCGGCAGGGGCATCCGCGGCAGCAGCGTTCCGACGGCGGGCTTGGCCGGGTTTGCAGCCAGAGACTCCACCGCAGGCGAGAATTTACCAAGCTCCTCCGCCACGATCTTGCATATTTCAGGAAAACTGACGGGCGCCTTAAGACCGAACTGGAAAAGCTGTCGGAACGAGTCGGGGTGGTTCCAAATAGCGGCCAACACAGCATTTCGCATATTCGGGGCAGGATGCCGGATGGCGCATTCGATCAATTTGGCGACGTCATTGTCGTCGAGCATTACTTCTGTTGGTGGTACCGGATTCATTGGATGACTGGTTAAATCACCTGTCAGCCGGATTTGTGGCAACTGAGTATAATAATCGGCCGTCACCACGGCATCGGCGGGTTCCGCCTTTGCCCGCGCCTCGAGACAGGTGCGGTCACCGTTTCTCACCAGCATCGTTCGTCGCCCCCGGCGGCGAAAGCCGACCACCGACTAAACATAGACATCTGCGGCGGCTACCGGCAAAAAAACGACGCGAAGCCGGCGGTTCGGCGCATGGCGGGAGGCGAGCACCGCCTTTGGCTACGCGTGGAGGTCGGCGTCCAGCCGCCGCCGGGTGGCCAGCCGTCCTGGGAGCTCCAGCGCATCCGTCCGGCACGCGATACGACGGCGCTTGTTGGGTCAGCCGCGCAGGAACGCGTTCATGTCGGGGGTGGCAAGGGAAGTGTCGATATAGCCGAACGTGCCGTGTTCCCGCACCTCCTTCGCCGCGCTCATCAGCCCGGTCATCGCCGCGCGGTACAGCGAGGTGGCCAGGCTGATGCGCTTCACCCCGGCTGCCGCGAGGGCCGCGACGGTAAACGACTTGCCCTTGATCCCGACCATGAAATTGAACGGCTTTTCCGTCGCCGCGCATACCGCGCGCACCGATTCCAGATCCGGCAGCCCGGGCGCCATCAGCGCATCTGCCCCTGCCGCCTCGTACGCTTTCAGCCGCTTGATCGTGTCGTCGAGGTCGGTCCGCCCCCGCAGGAAATTCTCGGTCCGCCCCGTCAGGGTGAAGGGGAACGGCAACGCGCGCGCCGCGCGTGCGGCCGCCGCTATCCGCTGCGTTGCGGGGCCCAGCTCGAAGATCGGCGCGTCCGGATTGCCGCTCGCATCCTCGATCGAGCAGCCGACAAGCCCGGCCTCCGCCGCCAGCCTGATGGTTTCCGCCACAACCTCCGGCGCATCGCCGAAACCCTTCTCCAGGTCGGCGGAGACCGGCAGGTCGGTGGCATCGCAGATCACCCGCGCCTGGGCCAGTGCCTCGTCGCGCGTCACCTTGCCATCGCGCCGGCCCAGCACACCCGCCGAGGCCCCGCTCGAGGTCGCCAGCGCGGCGAACCCCAGCGCCGCCATCATCCGTGCCGAGCCGCCATCCCACACATTGGCGATGACAAAGGCGTCGGGCGCTTCATGCAGTGCGCGGAACTGCTTCGCCTTATCGGTCTGGCTGAGAGTCATGCGGCGTCTCCTGCATTGCGTCGTTGCCGGCCGTGGAAGCCCCGCCTCGTGCTGCTGGCGCCGTCATTCCCGATGCGGGGCCTCTCCCGACAGGTCATGCCGCAAATCGCCTCCGAATTCAAATACGCCGAGACGGCGTCGGTTGTTGGCCGCAGAAGCGCTCGACAGGATGTGCCAGGCGGAGCGCAGCCCTGATTTCGACGTCCAGCCATCGGAAATGATCCCCGCGGTCGCAGAGCCAGGAATTTCCATGCAGATCCGATCGGGCCCGCGTAGCTTATGAGCAACATGGATCACCGTCGTCCGCTGCCCGCCCGGGGTTTGCCCCACAGCTCTCACTGGGGAGCCTTTTCGGTGATGGTGCGGGATCGCGAGATCGACATCGTTCCGCATCCTCGCGATACCGACCCGTCACCCTTGCTCGCCAACATCCCGGCCTCGGTGTCGCACCCGGCGCGCGTCGCCCGGCCGATGGTCCGGCGCGGCTGGCTGGAGCGCGGTCCGGGGCCGGACGGACGGCGCGGCAGCGACGAGTTTGTCGCCGTCTCCTGGCGCGAAGCGCTCGACCGCGCCGCCTCCGAACTGCGGCGCGTCTACGCCGCCTCGGGGCCGCGCGGCGTTTTCGGCGGGTCCTACGGCTGGGCCAGCGCCGGACGCTTTCATGACGCGCAGCACCAGATCCATCGCTTCCTCAATCTGGCCGGCGGCTATGTCCGCTCGGTCAACAGCTACAGTTCGGGCGCGGCGGCGGTGATCCTGCCCCACGTCATCGGCCCGCAGGCAGTGGTCGCCGGCAACAATGTGAGCTGGGCCGAACTGGTCGCCGAGAGCGCGCTGGTGCTGGTCTTTGGCGGCATGGCATTGAAGAACAACGATGTCGGCGGCGGCGGCACGAGCGAGCATGTCGCCCGCGACCGGCTCGTCGCGGCGCGCCGGCGCGGCGCCGAATTCCACCTGATAGGCCCGCTGCGCGACGATCTTCCGGCGTCGGTCGACGCGACATGGCACCCGATCCGGCCCGGCACCGATGTCGCGCTGATGCTGGGAATGGCGCACACGCTCGTCAGCGAGCGGCTGCATGATCGCGCATTTCTCGATCGCTGCTGTGTCGGCTGGGAGATTTTCGAGGCCTACCTTTTGGGCCGGACGGACGGCCAGGCGAAGGATGCCGCCTGGGCGGCTGCGATCTGCGGCATTGCAGCGGCTGAGATCGTCGCGCTGGCGCGGCGCTGCGCCGGCCGGCGCACCCTCGTCACCTGTTCGCAATCCTTGCAGCGGGCCGAGCATGGCGAGCAGCCGGTCTGGATGGGCGTCGTGCTAGCGGCGATGCTCGGTCAGATCGGGCTGCCGGGCGGTGGTTTCGCCTATGCGCTGGGTTCGACCTCGAACACCGGCAAACCGCCGCTGGCGGCGCCGCTGCCGACCTTGCCGACCGGCCGCAACGGCATCGCCGATTTCATTCCGGTGGCGCGCATCGCCGACCTGCTGCTGCACCCGGGGGAGGCATTCGATTACGACGGCCGCCGCCTGACCTATCCCGACATCAAGCTGGTCTATTGGGCCGGCGGCAACCCGTTCCACCATCACCAGGATCTGGGCCGGCTGCGCCGCGCCTTTGCGCGCTCGGATACGGTGATCGTTCACGAGTCGGCATGGACGGCGACCGTGCGCCATGCCGACATCGTGCTGCCGGCGACGATCACGCTCGAGCGGGAGGATATCGGCGGCTCGGCCGGCGATCCGCTGCTGGTGGCGATGCATCGCGCGGTCGCGCCGTACCGCGAGGCGCGCGACGATTACGACATCTTTTCCGGGCTCGCCGAGCGCCTCGGCTTTGCCCAAGCCTTCACCGAAGGCCGCTCGCCTCGCCAATGGCTCGAACACCTCTACGAACCGACCCGCCTTGCATTGGCGGAGCGCGGTATCAATGCGCCCGATTTCGATCAGTTCTGGGAAGACGGCGAGCTGGTTCTGCCGACCCAGCCCTGGGACGGCGGCATCGTCCGCGACTTCCGGCGGGACCCGAAAAGCGCGCCGCTGCCGACGCCGAGCGGCAGGATCGAGATTGCCTCGGCGACGATTGCCGCTTTCGGCTATGCCGATTGCCCGGGACATCCGGCCTGGCTGCCGCCGGTCGACGGCGCCGGGTCGGCCGCCGCGGCGCGCTTCCCGCTCCAGCTCATCGCCAACCAGCCCGCCACCCGGCTGCACAGCCAGCTCGATTTCGGCGCCGCCAGCCGCGCCTCGAAGATCGCGGGGCGCGAGCCGGTGCGTATCCACCCGCAGGACGCTGCGGCGCGCGGCATTGCCGCCGGCGACATCGTGCGTCTCTACAACGATCGCGGTGCCTGTCTCGCCGGTGCGGTATTGAGCGAGGCGCTGCGCCCGGGCGTCGTCCAGCTCGCCACCGGCGCCTGGTACGACCCGGAAGACCCGGCCGCCGAAACGCCCTTTTGCGTACACGGCAATCCGAACGTGCTGACCCGCGACGCGGGCACGTCCAGGCTGGCGCAGGGCTGCACCGGGCAGCTCTCTCTCGTCGAGATCGAGCGCTTCGATGGGTTGTTGCCAGACATCAGGGCGTTCGAACCGCCACCGGGTTAAGGCTCGGCCTGCTCCGCCACCGTTTGCGATCAATCGCTGACGGGCGGTGCGGCGGCCGGCCGTCGGTGATAGGGTTCGGCGAGCCATCTTCCGAAGGGAAATCCAGACATGACCGACCTGCCAAAGCATGTGGACATCCATGAGGAAGGTCCGCGCGAAGGCTTTCAGATCGAACCCGGCCCGATCAGCACCGCTGACAAGATCAAGCTGATCGAGGCGCTCGCCGAAACCGGGCTGCACCACATCCAGGCCGCGTCGTTCGTCAGCCCGCGCATCGTGCCGGGCTGGGCCGATGCCGAGGATGTCGTCGCCGGGTTCACCCCGAAGGAGGGCGTGCACCACACCGCGCTGTGGTTCAACGCCAGCGGGCTCAACCGCGCGCTGGTGTTCCGCAACAAGCTGACGGTCACCGGCTCGATCTCGCTGACGGCATCCGAAGGGTTCACCCAGAAGAACCTGCACCGCAGCCACGCGGAAAACGTCGAGGCGATGAAGAAACAGACCGCGCTCCATCTCGAAAACGGCGTCGCCGTTCCGCGGATCGGGGTGATGGCGGCGTTCGGCTGCAACTACCAGGGCGACATCGCCCCGGCGCAGGTGATTTCGACCCTGGAGGACGGGCTCGCGATCGCCGAGGAAGCCGGCGCCGACATCAAGTACTTTTCGCTCGCCGACACGATGGGCTGGGCGACGCCGATGCGCATCGAGCGGGTGCTCGGCGAGGTGCGCAGCCGCTGGCCCGAGATGCCGATCTCGCTGCACCTGCACGACACTCGCGGGCTTGCGGTCGCCAATGCCTATGCCGGGCTGAAGATGGGCGTCACCCAGTTCGACTCGACCGTCGGCGGGCTCGGCGGCTGCCCGTTTGCCGGCCAGCCGAAAGCGGCCGGCAACATCTGCACCGAGGAGCTGGTGCTGCTCTGCGAGGAAATGGGCATCGACACCGGCGTCAACCTTGACGCGCTGATCGAGGTCGGGCGCATGGCCGAGGAGATTGTCGGTCACCAGCTGCCGGGAGAATTGATCCACGCGGGCAGCCTCGACGCATTCCGCCGCCGGGCGGCGGCCTGATGGCGGCTGAGCCGCTGCCCAGTCCGCTGGCCGGCATCAAGGTCCTGGAGTTCAGCCATACGGTGATGGGGCCGACCGCGGGGCTGGTATTCGCCGAATTGGGCGCCGACGTGATCAAAGTGGAGCCGGCGCCCAATGGTGACCACACCCGCCGGTTGGGCGGCTTTGGCGCCGGCTTCTTCGCCGCGTTCAACCGCAACAAGCGCAGCCTCGCGGTCGACCTCAAGCGGGAGGAAGGCCAGGCGGTGATCCGCCGTCTGGTGCCGAGTGCCGATGTCGTGCTGGAGAATTTCGGTCCCGGCACGATGGAGCGGCTCGGCTGCGGCTACGAGCAGCTCGCCGCGATCAACCCGCGCCTGGTGTACCTCGCGCTCAAGGGCTACCTCGCCGGGCCTTACGAGCATCGCCCGGCGCTCGACGAGGTGGTGCAGTTTCAGACCGGTCTCGCCTTCATGACCGGCCCGCCGGGGCAGCCGCTGCGCGCCGGCGCCTCGGTGATCGACATCATGGGCGCGGTGTTCGGGGTGGTCGCGGCGCAGGCCGCGCTGCGCGAGCGCGAGATCACCGGCAACGGCCAGCGCGTGTCGAGCGCGCTGTTCGAGAGCGCCGCGTTCCTGATGAGCACGCACATGGCCGGGATGACCGCGACCGGCCTGGAGGCGCGGCCGATGCCGGCGCGGCGCGGCGCCTGGGCGATCTACGAGGTATTCAAGACCGGGGACGGCGGCCAGCTCTTCGTCGGCGTCACCAGCGACCAGCAATGGGCACGTTTTGTCGAGGAATTCGGCCTGCAGGAGCTGGCCGCCGATCCGCGCCTCGCCACCAACGTCATGCGCCTGGCGGAGCGGGCGTGGCTGATCCCGGCGTTGCAGAACGTTCTGGCGACGCTGCCGCAGGACGAGGTCGCGCAGCGCTGCGAGCGCTGCAACGTGTCATGGGCGCCGGTCGGCCAGCCGGGCGATCTGTTCACCGACCCGCATTTGCTGGCGACGGGCGGCCTTGTGGACGTGTTCGTCTCGCGTTTCGGCGGCGAAGACGGCAAATTCGCCGGCCTTCCTGCCTTGCCTATCGAGTTCGGTCTCGACCGCCGGCGGCCAGGCATCACCCGCCAACCCCCGCGCATGGGCGAACACAATGCCGAGGTGCTGAACGAAGCGGGGTTTTCTGCCGCGGAGATCGCACGGCTGGCGGAAATCGGCGTGACGGCAGCCTGACGACAGCAACCTTCCGCCGCGGGCGAGATCCGCTCCCGCGGGTTCATCGAGGCGCGTTGCCAGCCGGTTGAGCTCTCATTCGCGCGGCGGCGCGGCATGCTCCATTGACGGAGCCTGGTCGGGTCGGGGCGGCAGCGGGCCAAGGCGTCCGTTGCGCCAATTCCCGATACACGCACGGGTTGCGCAACCACTCTTGATTTAATCCGTTTTTATCACTTTCTGGTTGTGATGGACAATTGAATACACAGCTTGAGGTCTTTACCGTCCTGGTTGCATTAAGCGAGGCGCATAGAACCTTGGAGCCAGGGATATGTCGATATCGGCGATATCGGTTCGCGGTTTTAAGGGGCGGCGGTGTATCGCAGCGCATAAAATTTTTCCCGCGGTGAGGGCTCTTCCGCGTGCCTTGAAGGGCCCGCCCGCCTGCTCGCCCGAGCTGCTCGGGGCGAACTGGAGCCTTATCTCTTCAGGCCGAAGCGCTTTGCATATCGCCTTAGGCCGGGCTTGACCCGGGCATCCACGTCGTTTCCCCGGACGTTCGCAAAACGAGGACCTCGACCCGCGGGTCAGG
>DASQGR010000121.1:0-2540 GCA_035632515.1 Allostellaceae bacterium
GAGACGGTGCAGCTCGACGACCTGATCCAGGCCGGGCTGATCGCGGTGCTGCGGCTCGCCCGCCAGGCCGGCCTGGCGCCCGCCGGCGATCCGGCGCTGCAGCGCTCGCTGATGAACGCGATGATCGACGAGGCCCGGCGCGACATCTGGGCGCCGGTGCGCACGGTGCGGCTCGCCAAGGCCGCGGACCAGGCGGTGCGCGCCGTCAAGCGCCGTCTCGGCCGCGACGGCAGCGATGCCGACATTGCCGCGGAAATGGGGATCGCGCTCGACGAGTACCACGCGGTGCTGCTCGAGATCGCCGGCATCCGCCTGCTGCAGATCGACGAATTCGACGAAAGCGACGACGACCGGCTGCACGCGGCCGACAACCAGGATGCCGTGCTCGATCGCAGCCGGATGATGGCGGCACTCGCCGAATCGATCGCTGCCTTGCCCGAGCGCGAAAAACTGGTGCTGTCGCTCTACTACGAGCAGGAGCTCAACATGGACGAGGTCGGCGCGGTGCTCGGCCTCGATAAATCGACGGTGAGCCGGGTGCATGGGCGGGCGCTGCTGATGCTGCGCGGCGCGCTCGCGGACTGGCGGGCAGACGCGGCTGAGCCGCCGGGGTCGGGGGATTAGCAGGTGGATTTTCTATCGGTAGTCGGATTGGTGCTGGGCCTTGCCGCGATCATGGGGTCGATGACCCTCGACGGCGGCAATCTCGGGGCGCTGCTGCAGCTCTCGGCCTTTGTCATCGTCATCGGCGGCACCCTCGCCGCGACCTTGCTGCAGACCCCGCTCAACATCTTCCTCAAGGGCCTCAAGATGCTGGTGTGGATCTTCCTGCCGCCAAAGGACGATCGCGCCGACCAGCTGCGCCAGCTCACCGATTGGCTGCGTATCGCCCGCCATCAATTCGTCCTCGCCCTCGATCCGATTGCCGAGCAGCAAACCGACCCGTTCATTCGCCAGGCGTTGCGCCTTGTCGTCGACGGCATCGAGGCGCCGCAGATCCGTGTCGTCCTCGAATCGAACATCGAGACCGCTGCGCACGAGGAGCTGCTCGCCGCCGAGATGTACGAGGCGATGGGCGGCTATGCCCCCACCGTCGGCATTCTCGGCGCGGTGATGGGGCTCATCACCGTAATGTCGCATCTCGACGACCCGTCAAAGCTCGGCGAGGGCATCGCCACCGCCTTCGTCGCCACCGTCTACGGCGTCGGCGGCGCCAACCTGTTCTGCCTGCCGGTGGCGGCCAAGCTGAAGTTCCTCGTCAAGCGCCGGGTGCGGCGGCTGGAGATGATCACCGAGGGCATGATCGGCATCGCCATCCTCGAAAGCCCGCTACAGCTCGAAATGAAGCTGCGCGCCTACCTCGAACACGGCGAGGCGGAAGGCAACAGGGCCGGCCCGGAGGACGAGGCGGCCCCGGCAAGCCCCAGCCCGGCCGGCGCCGACTGAGCGGCCCGCGGCATGACTGACGGAGACCCGGCATGAAACCCGAACCGGAAAAACCCCCGAACCACGAGCGGTGGATCATCTCCTATGCCGATTTCACCACGCTGCTGCTCGCGACATTTGTCGTGATGTACGCGGTGTCGAGCATCAATTCGTCGAAATTCCAGGAGATGGCCGAATCGTTCTCGACCGCCTTTATCGGTCGCACCACCCACACCCAGGACAAAGGGTTCGCCGCGGCGCAAAAAGGGCCGTTCAACTTCATGCCCTCGCCGATGCACGTGCCGATTATTACCCGCGAGCAGCAGGTCAAGAACCAGCCGCCGGCGATGCGCCAGGAGCCCACCGCCGGCGATCCCAACGAAAAGACCGAAAACGGCCAATACCTCGCCGGCGGCGGGGCGACGGCACAGTCGCAGCACCGCTCGGACGTCGACATCAAAGGTCCGGCCGCCGCCCTGCGCGAACAGGTCGAACAGCGCGTGCAAGGGCTCGACACCGCTTACGAAGCGCTCGCCAAGGCTCTCAAAGCCCTGATCGACAACGGCGAGGTTCGCGTCTCGCTGCAATCGCTCGGCGTGGTTATCGACATAAATGAAGTATTGCTGTTCAGCAGCGGCAAGGCGGACCTGACGCCGACGGCATTGCCGCTGATCGACAAGATCGCCGCGATTCTGAAGGGTCTGCACTATCAGATCCAGGTCAACGGCTTTACCGACAACGTTCCGATCCACAACCCGCAATTCGACTCGAACTGGGATTTGTCGGCGACCCGCGCGATCTCGGTGGTCAAGCGGTTTGTGGCGGCCGGCGTCGACCCGACCCTGCTGGTCGGCGCCGGCTTTGGCGAATACCACCCGATCGCGCCCAACAACACGCCGGAAGGCAAGGCCGCAAACCGCCGCGTGTCGATCGTCGTGGTGTCGCCGATCCAGGGCAGCGACCCGGCCCATACCCGCATGCTCGGAACCGCCGAGGAGCGGGGGCTCGCGTCGCCCGCCACACCCGCCTCGCCGATCGGGTCTCCGGAGCCGCCCGCTGCGGCGGCGCCGGTACCGCCGCAGGCGCCTGCCGCGGACGTTCCGCCGGTCCCATCG
>DASQGR010000122.1:0-16211 GCA_035632515.1 Allostellaceae bacterium
TCGGCGCCGACCCGCTGGTCGGCGACGGCGCCGGCTGCCTGATCCAGACCCCGGATGCGCTGTTGCGCCACTGGGCCGAGGAACGCGGCCTGGTGCTGCCGGCGCCCGGCCGCTACGCCGTGGCGATGTGCTTCCTGCCGATGGAGGAGAAGGCGCGGGCCTTCGCCGTCGCGCATATGGAGCGCTTCATCCGTGTCGAGGGACAGGAATTGCTCGGCTGGCGCGAGGTGCCGACCGATACGGCCGGGCTCGGCGCCAAGGTCGTCGAGACGATGCCCTATATCGCCCAGGCGATCGTCTGCGCCAGCCCCGAGATCGCCGACCAGGACGCGTTCGAGCGCAAGATCCTGGTGATCCGCAAGCAGACCCTCAACCGGGTCTCGAACCTGGCCGAGCGGCATGGGCTGCCGGGGCTGCGCGATTTCTACGTCCCGTCGTTCTCGACCCGCACGGTGGTCTACAAGGGCCTTTTGCTGGCGCCGCAGATCGGCAGCTTCTACGAGGACCTGCGCAACCCGCTGACGGTGTCGGCGCTGGCGCTGGTGCATCAGCGATTTTCGACCAACACCTTTCCGTCGTGGCGGCTGGCGCACCCGTACCGTTTTCTCTGCCACAATGGCGAAATCAACACGGTGCGCGGCAACGTCAACTGGATTCACGCGCGCCGTCAGGCGATGTCGTCGCCGCTGCTCGGCGCCGATCTCGGCAAGATGACGCCGCTGGTCCTGCCCGGCCAGTCCGACACCGCCTGCATCGACAATGCGCTGGAGCTGCTGGTCGTCGGCGGCGGTTATTCGCTGTCGCACGCGATGATGATGCTGATCCCGGAGGCGTGGGCCGACCCGCTGATGGATCCGGAGCGAAGGGCGTTCTACGAGTACCACGCGGCGCTGATGGAGCCGGGGGACGGGCCGGCGGCGATCGCCTTCACCGACGGCCGCCAGATCGGCGCGACGCTCGATCGCAACGGGCTGCGCCCAGCGCGCTACATCATCACCGACGACGACCATGTGATCATGGCCTCGGAGGCCGGCGTGCTGCCGGTTCCGGAGGAGAAGATCGCCCGCAAGTGGCGGCTGCAGCCCGGCAAGATGCTGCTGATCGACCTCGAGGAGGGGCGCATCATCGGCGATGACGAGATCAAGGCGAAGCTCGCCGCCGAGCACCCCTACGAGGCCTGGCTGAAGGAGACCCAGTACAAGCTGTCGGAGCTGCCGGAGCCGGCCGAGAACACCATTCCGCCCCGCGCCAACGACCCCTCGACCCGGCTCGCGCTGCAGCAGGCTTTTGGCTACACGCAGGAGGATGTCAGCTTCTTCCTGGAGCCGATGGCGCGCGACGGCGACGATCCGATCGGCTCGATGGGCACCGATACGCCGATCGCCGCGTTCTCGAACAAGCCCAAGGTGCTCTACAACTATTTCAAGCAGAACTTCGCCCAGGTCACCAACCCGCCGATCGACCCGATCCGCGAGGAATTGGTGATGTCGCTGATCTCGATGATCGGGCCGCGGCCGAACCTGCTGGGCCATGAGGTCGGCACCCATCACCGGCTGGAGGTGGCGCCGCCGATCCTCACCGACGGCGACCTCGACAAGATCCGCAACATCGAGCATCTGATCGACGGCCGGTTCAAGACCGACACGCTCGACATCACCTGGCCGGCGGCGGAAGGGGCGGCCGGGGTCGAGCCGGCGCTCGACCGTCTGTGCCACGAGGCGACCGAGGCGGTGCTTGCCGGGCACAACATCCTGATCCTGTCCGACCGCGGCACCTCGGCCGAGCGGGCGCCCATCCCGGCTCTGCTCGCCACCTCGGCGGTGCATCATCACCTGATCCGCGAAGGGCTGCGTACCCGCACCGGCATCGTCGTCGAGACCGGCGACGCGCTGCAGGTGCATGATTTCTGCGTCCTCGCCGGCTATGGCGCCGAGGCGATCAACCCCTATCTCGCCTTTGCCACCCTGGAGCAGATCCGCACCGAGAACGGGCTCGCGCTGAGCGCCTACGACGTTCAGAAAAACTATCTGAAGGCGGTTGGCAAGGGCATCCTCAAGGTGATGTCCAAGATGGGCATCTCGACCTATCAATCCTATTGCGGGGCCCAGATCTTCGACGCGGTCGGGCTCGAAAGCGCCTTTGTCGACAAGTATTTCACCGGCACCGCGACGACCATCGAAGGGGCCGATCTGTTCGCCATCGCCAACGAGGCGCTGGTCCGCCATGCTCAGGCCTATGGCGACGACCCGCTGTATCGCGAGATGCTGGACGTCGGCGGCGACTATGCATTCCGGGTGCGCGGCGAGGCGCATGCCTGGACCCCGCAGACGATCGCCCGCCTGCAACATGCGGTGCGCGGCAACTCGGCGACCGACTACAAAGCCTTCGCCAACATCATCAACGACCAGAGCGAACGGCTGCTGACCATCCGCGGGCTGATGAAGTTCAAGCCGGCGGCCGCGAAAGTGCCACTCGACGAGGTCGAGCCGGCAAAGGAAATCGTCAAGCGCTTTGCCACCGGGGCAATGAGCTTCGGCTCGATCAGCCGCGAGGCGCACACGACCCTGGCGATCGCGATGAACCGCATCGGCGGCAAGTCGAACACCGGCGAGGGCGGCGAAGAGGCCGAGCGGTTCAAGCCGATGCCGAACGGCGATTCAAAACGCTCGGCGATCAAGCAGGTCGCCTCCGGCCGGTTCGGGGTCACCACCGAGTACCTGGTCAACGCCGACGTGCTGCAGATCAAGATGGCGCAGGGGGCGAAGCCCGGCGAGGGCGGCCAGCTCCCGGGTCACAAGGTCGACAAAGCCATCGCCAAGGTGCGGCACTCGACCCCTGGTGTCGGCCTCATCTCGCCGCCGCCGCACCACGACATCTATTCGATCGAGGATCTGGCCCAGCTGATCCACGATCTGAAGAATGCCAACCCCAAGGCGGCGGTATCGGTGAAGCTCGTCTCCGAGGTCGGGGTCGGGACGGTGGCGGCGGGGGTGTCGAAGGCGCGCGCCGACCATGTCACTATCGCCGGTTACGAGGGCGGCACCGGCGCCAGCCCGCTGACCTCGCTGACCCATGCCGGCTCGCCGTGGGAGATCGGCCTCGCCGAGACCCAGCAGACCCTGGTGCGCAACGGCCTCCGGGGCCGCATCGCGGTGCAGGTCGATGGCGGCCTGCGCACCGGGCGCGACGTCGTCGTCGGCGCGCTGCTCGGCGCCGACGAGTTCGGCTTCGCCACCGCGCCGTTGATCGCCGCCGGCTGCGTGATGATGCGCAAATGCCATCTCAACACCTGCCCGGTCGGCATCGCGACGCAGGACCCGGTGCTGCGCGCCCGCTTCACCGGCCAGCCCGAGCACGTCATCAACTACTTCTTCTTTGTCGCCGAGGAAGTGCGCGAGCTGATGGCCGAGCTCGGCTTCCGCTCGATGAACGAGATGGTCGGCCGGGTTGACCGGCTCGACATGGTGCGTGCGGTCAATCACTGGAAGGCGCGCGGGGTCGACCTGTCGCGCATCCTCTACCAGGAGCCGGCGGCGCCCGGGGTGGCGATCTACAATTGCGAGACGCAGAACCACGGGCTCGACAAGGCGCTCGACCGGGAGCTGATCGCCGAGTCGCAGGAGGCGCTCGAAAAGCGCGAGCCGGTGCGCATCGAAAAGCCGATCCGCAATGTCCATCGCACCGTCGGGGCGATGCTGTCGGGCGAGGTGGCGAAGCGGTACGGCCATGACGGGCTGCCCGAGGACACCATCTGGGCGCGCTTCGAAGGCACCGCGGGGCAGAGCTTCGGCGCCTTTCTGGCGCACGGGGTCACGGTCGAGCTGATCGGCGACGCCAACGACTATGTCGGCAAGGGGCTGTCCGGCGGGCGGCTGATCGTCCGCCAGCCGCCGCAGGCGAGGCGCGAGCCGACCGAGAACATCATCATCGGCAACACCGTGCTGTACGGCGCGATCGCCGGCGAAGCCTATTTCGAGGGGGTCGCCGGCGAGCGTTTCGCAGTCCGCAATTCGGGTGCGATCGCGGTCGTCGAGGGCACCGGCGATCATGGCTGCGAGTACATGACCGGCGGGATCGTCGTCGTGCTCGGCGATACCGGTCGCAACTTCGCGGCCGGGATGTCGGGCGGCATCGCCTATGTCTACGACCCGAAGGGCCGCTTCGCCAGCCTGTGCAATATCTCCGGGGTCGATCTCGAAAACATCGGCACGGGCGATGAGGGCGAGGAAGAAGGGCGGCCACGCCAGCGCCCGGTCAACGTCCACGACAACGGCATGGGCGACCTGATGCGTTTCGACGCGCAGCGGCTGCGCATCCTGATCGAGCGGCATCATCTCCTGACCGGCAGCGCCCGCGCCCGCCAGCTCCTGGAGGGCTGGGACAACACGCTCGCCAGCTTCGTCAAGGTTATGCCCAAGGATTACCGCCGCGCGCTGCTGGAGTTGAAGGCCGAAAGCGAGGCAATCCGCATGGCCGCCGCCGAGTGAGGCGGCGCGACCTCATCGTCCTGATTGGCGGCGTGGCGGCACTGCGGCCGCTCGCGGGCGTAGCGCAACCGGCCAAAGCGCCGATCGTCGGCGTGCTTGTCATGGGAAATCCGAAGCCGGATTTGCCGCTGCGGATATTTCGGGAAAAGCTCCGCGACCTGGGTTATGTCGAGGGCCAGAACATTCGGATCGAGGTCCGCTCCGCCGAAGGGGACGCTCGGCGCTTGCCCGAACTCGCGGCGGGGTTGATCCGCCAAAAGATCGATGTCCTGGTCGCGTGGCAGACGCCGGTGGTCCTCGCTGCCGAACGTGCGACGCACGATATCCCGGTGGTGATGATGGGTGCTGGCGACCCGGTCGGCAACGGATTGGTCGCGAGCCTAGCGCGGCCCGGCGGCAACATCACGGGGGTATCGGGTGTGACCGCCGAACTGGCCGGAAAGCACGTCGAGTTGCTCAAGGAGCTGCTGCCGTCGATCGGCCGCATCGCCGCGCTATGCAATGCACCGGACCCGTTCTCGACGTTATTCCTGGAGCATGTCCAGCTTTCCGGAAAGGCCCTTGGCATCGAGATCGTGGCGACCATGGTCGAGAAAGCCGCGGAACTCGACGGCGCTTTCGCGACGATGTCCGGCGAGCAAGTCGGTGCCGTTGTCGTCCAGCCGAGCCTGCCGCTGAAGCGCGCCGCCGATCTCGCGTTGAGCCATCATCTTCCGGCGGTGTCGCCCTTGGCGCCGTTTCCCCGGGCCGGCGGCCTGATGGCGTACACCGCGCAAGCGAAGGACTATTATGGCCGCGCGGCGATCTTCGTCGACAAGATATTGAAAGGCGCCAAACCCGCCGATCTGCCCGTCGAGCAGCCGACCAAGTTCGAACTGATCGTCAATCTTAAGACCGCCAAGGCGCTCGGCCTGACATTGCCGCCGACACTGCTCGCCCGGGCAGATGAGGTCATCGAATAAACTCGCGGCGCGCTCCGCTGCGGCGCGTTATTGTTTGATGTTGCGCGCCCGGCAGGGCATCATTGATATAAGTCAGCAGTTATGACCAGTCTCGGCGAGGCTGGGTTGAGGCGGGTTGATGGGTAAGCCGACCGGATTTCTCGAGGTTGAGCGTCACGATCGCGGCTACGACAAGCCGACGGTGCGGCGGCAGAATTGGCACGAGTTCGTCAAGCCGCTGCCGCAGCCGGAGCTGCGCGCACAGGCCTCGCGCTGCATGGATTGCGGCATCCCGTTCTGCCATGACGGCTGCCCGGTCAACAACATCATCCCGGACTGGAACAACCTGGTCTACCGCGACCAGTGGAAGAACGCGCTGACCGTCCTGCACTCGACCAACAATTTTCCGGAATTCACCGGCCGCATCTGCCCGGCGCCGTGCGAGGCGGCGTGCACGCTCAACATCGACGACAACCCGGTGACGATCAAAACCATCGAATGCGCGATCGTCGACCGCGGCTGGGACGAGGGCTGGATCGTCCCGCTCGTGCCAGCGAAGAAGAGCGGCAAGAGGGTGGCGGTGGTCGGCTCCGGCCCGGCCGGCATGGCCTGCGCCCAGCAATTGGCGCGCGCCGGGCACTCGGTGACCCTGTTCGAGAAGAACGATCGCATCGGCGGGCTGCTGCGCTACGGCATCCCCGACTTCAAGATGGAAAAGCACCTGATCGATCGCCGCATCGGGCAGATGCGCGCCGAGGGGGTCGAGTTCCGCCCCTCGACCGAGGTCGGGACAGCGATCAGCATCGCTCAGCTGCTGGCCGATTTCGACGCGGTGGCGATGACCGGCGGAGCCGAAGCGCCACGCGATCTTGAAGTGCGCGGCCGCGAGCTTGCCGGCATCCATTACGCGATGGAGTTCCTGCCGCAGCAAAACAAGCGCAACGCCGGCGACGACGAGCCGCGCGCCGCGCCCGGCGGCACGATCACCGCCGCCGGCAAGCATGTCGTGGTGATCGGCGGCGGCGACACCGGCTCCGACTGCATCGGCACGTCGACCCGCCAGGGAGCGGCGTCGATCACCCAGCTCGAGATCCTGCCGAAGCCGCCCGAGCACGAAAACAAGCCGCTGACCTGGCCGGACTCGCCGTTGAAGCTGCGCACCTCGTCGTCGCAGGAGGAAGGTTGCGAGCGCGACTGGGCGGTGCTGACCAAGCAGGCCCGCGGCGCCGACGGCAAGATCGAGGCGCTCGAATGCGTGCGGGTCGAATGGACCCAGGCGCCCGACGGTCGCTGGTCGATGCAGGAGGTGCCGGGCAGCACCTTCGAGCTGAAGGCGGATCTGGTGCTGCTGGCGATGGGGTTTCTGGGGCCGCGCCGGCCCGGGATGGTCGAGCAGTCCGGCGTCGCGCTCGACCCGCGCGGCAACATCCAGGCCAACACCATCGATTACAAGACCTCGGTGCCGAAGCTGTTTGCCGCCGGCGACATGCGCCGCGGCCAGTCGCTCGTCGTCTGGGCGATCCGCGAGGGCCGCCAATGCGCCCGCGCCATCGACCAATTCCTGATGGGCAAGACGACGCTGCCGCGTTAGCTGCCGGCTCAGTACAGTCCGGGGATCAGCCGGGCGGTGCGGCGGCTGTAATCGATGTATTCGGGGAAGGTCTCGCGCATGCGGGCTTCCTCGACCTGCAGCTTCAGCACAAAGCCGATGAGGATCAGCGCCGCCCCGATAAAAGCGCGCGCTTCGCCAATCGCCAGCGCCGTGCCGAACAGCGCCAACACCATGCCGCTATAGATCGGATGGCGCACCAGCCGATAGGGCCCGCTGCGGATCAGCGTGTGCCCTTCCTTGACGGTGACGTTGCCGCTCCAATTGCGGCCGAGATGCCAGCGCGACCAGCCGGCAAAGCCGAGCCCCGCACCCACCAGCAGGGTGCCGACCGCCGGCCCTGCGGCGCCCGGCGGCAGCAGACGGTGGCTCAGCACCGCCGGGAGGATTTGCGGCGCCGCGATCAGAACCGCGCCGATCAGGACCGGGATGCGGTTGCGGGCGCCCTCCGCCGTGCTCTCGCGCCAGCGCGTCGGCTTGACGTCGCGGGCGGCGATGGCCCAGCCGGCAAGCCAGATCAGCCAGAAGGCCGGGATCAGATAGCGCGACAATTCGGCGAGGCGATGCATACGCCTCTATATAAGTTTGCCGACGCCTTCGATCACCGTGTTCCAGTCGTCGACCTCGCGGTCCTGCGGGTGGACCATGATGTGCTGCACCCCGGCCGCCTCATAGGCGGCGGCCCGCTCGCGCATCATGCCGACATCCTTGCCGTCCCAGTGGCTGCGCACCGAAATGGTGAAGCTCGGCTCGGGCCGGTCGCGGCGCAGGCGCTTGACCACCTCGCTGGCCTGCTCCGGCGTCACCTGGCTGCCGTGCCAGCCGTCGCCGATGCGCACCGTGCGCTTGTGCGCTGCCTCGGACCGGCTGCCGTGCCACATCGGGATCGGCGAGATCGGCTGCGGCAGCATCGTCATGTCCTTGATCTGGGACGCGATGTACTTGCTGTCGAAGCTGACGGGGTCCTGCGACCACACCGCTTTCATCATCGCAATGCCTTCGTCCATGCGGCGGCCGCGCTCGTTGAACGGCACGCCCAGCGCGGCGAATTCGGGTTCGAGCCAGCCGACCCCGACCCCCATGATCAGCCGTCCGCCCGACAGGTTGTGCAAGGTCGACAGCTCCTTGGCGAGCGGCAGCGGGTGGCGCATCGGCAGCACCAGAACGCTGGTGCCGAGCCGCACCCGCTCGGTGACCGCGGCGACCCAGGTCAGGGTCAGTACCGGATCATAGAACAGCGGCGAGCGCGGAAATTGCGCGCGCGGCACGATGATATGCTCGCTGACCCAGACATCGCTGAGCCCCATATCCTCGGCGCGCCGCGCGTGGCCCTTGATCAGCGCCGGCGTCGCTTTGCTGCCGGCATGCGGCAGGTGAATCCCGATCTGCATTGCTCGCCTCATTCTTCGCGCGTTGACAGGCATAGCCTAGTGGCCGCCACAATGCCCGCAACGATACGAGGTGGGAAAGGGGGCAGCGATGCGCTTTACCGACAAGGTGGCCCTGATCACCGCCGTCGCCAGCGGCATCGGCCGCGCCACGGCCGACATCATGGCGCGCGAGGGCGCGATCATCATCGGTGTCGACAATAATGCCGAGCGGCTGGAAAAGACGGTCGCCGAGATAACCGCCGCCGGCGGACGGGCGCATGCGCGGCTATGCAATGCGCTCGACAAGGACGAGGTCGATCCTCTGGTCGCGGCGGTCGCCGGTGAGTTCGGCTCCATCGACATTCTCGTCAATGCCGTCGGCGGCAGCACGATCATCCCGCGCTCGGGCGCCACGGTCGACGAACTGACTCTCGAGGAATGGAAAAAGCTGATCGACTTCAACCTCGACGGCACCTTCCTGTTCACCCACGCGGTGGCGCCGGTGATGAAGCGGCAGCAGCGCGGCAAGATCGTCAACCTCGCCTCGATCGCCGGGCGCGGGCGCAGCGCCTCGTCGTCCTCCGCCTATGCCGCGGCCAAGGGCGGCATCATCGCCTTCACCAAAAAGCTCAGCTACGAGCTCGGCCCTTATGGGATCAACATCAACGCGATCGCGCCGAGCACGACCCTGACCGAGCGCATCCGCCCGCATTGGGAGCGGCGCAGCCAGGAAGACCAGGCGCGCGCGATCGATGCGACCCCGCTGCGCCGCGTCGCCGAGGCGGTCGACCAGGCCCGGGTGATCTGCTTTCTCGCCTCGCAGGACGCCGACTTCGTTACCGGCGTCACCATCGACGTCACCGGCGGAAGCTGAATTTAAAACGCTTCCGGCGAAAGCCGGGACCCACTGTTCGGCGCCGGTGACGGTGGAAGAGTGGGCCCCGGCTGGTGGCGGGGAGCGGGCCTAACTGGACATATGGAGGGGACAGAGACATGGCGACATTCGTCTTAGTGCACGGCTCCTATCAGGGCGGATGGATCTGGAAGCCGGTGGCGACGCGGCTGCGGGCGGCCGGTCATGAAGTCTACACCCCGACCCTCGACGGCTGCGGCGAGCGCGCGAGCCAGGTGCGGGCCGGGATCGACACCGAGAGCCAGGCCGACGAGGTCGCGCAACTGCTGTTTTATGAGGATCTCAATGACGTCGTCCTGGTCGGCACCAGCTCGGGCGGAATGGTGGTCTGCCGGGTTGCCGAACTGATCCCGGAGCGGATCGGGCGGCTGGTTTTTGTCGATGCGCTGGCGCTGTTCAACGGCGAGAAGATCCGCGACATCGTCAAGCGGTCGACCGCGCAGGCGACCGGTCTTACCGCCGGGCCGTCGCGCGAGGATGCCGCCAATCGGCTGTTCGCCGACCTCGACCCGGCGACGCGCGAGCACGCGCTCGAACGCTACACCCAGCACCCGATCGCCTGTTACGAGCAGGGGGTCAAGCTCGACAAGTTCTGGTCGATGCCGTGGCAGGCGAGCGTCATCTGGTGCAAGCGGGCGCAGAACCCCGGCGAAGCGCACCAGCGCCGCACCGCCGAAAAGCTCCAGGGCAGCTTTGCCGAGCTCGATACGGGTCACTATCCGATGCTGAGCGTGCCGGCCGAGTTGGCCGAGATGCTGCTGAAGGGGTGACCCTCGCTCTTCTCTCTCCCGCGATGCGGGCGAGGGTGTCGAGCGCCGGCATCGCCGGTGCGAGGCGGGTGAGGGTATTCATGTCACGGTTGGCGCGCTAGGCTCGCGCGAATAGGGGAATCTGGAGGATGAGGCGATGCAATACAAAGTGATCTCGGCCGATTGTCACGTCGATCTGATCTGGCTGCCGCCCGACCTCTTCACCGCCAACGCGCCGGCGGCGATCAAGGAGCGCATGCCCTATGTCACCGACGGGCCGCGCGGCCGCGAATGGGTGACCAAGAACGGCTCGTCTTTCGGGCTCGATGCGGGGATGGGCTCGGCCGGGCGCAAATACGAGCCGGGCAAGATCCACCGCTCGGACCGGATGGCCTCGACCGGGCTCTACGATGACGAACAGCAGCGCATCCGCCGGCTGACCAACCCCGACCTGCGGCTGCAGGACCAGGACCGCGACGGGGTTCAGGCCGAAATCCTCTACGGCATCCTCGGCGCCACCAACCGCCTCAACGACAACGAGGCGGCGGGCGCGATGCTGCGCATCTACAACGACTGGCTCGCCGATTTCTGCTCGAAGCATCCCGAGCGCTACGGCGGGCTCGCCAATATCCCCAACCATGACCGTGACGAGGCGGTGGCGGAGGTCGAGCGCGTCGCCAAGCGCGGCAATGTCCGCGGGCTCGAGGTCGCCCGGCGTCACGACATGACGCCGCTGTGGGACCCGTGGTGGAACCCGGTGTGGGACGCGATTGCCGCCAGCGGGCTGCCGGTGCATTTCCACACGATCGGCGGGCCGGGCCGCGACTTCTCCAAGCTCAGCGGCAAGACCCTGCTCGCTGCGCGCGCCGCCAGCATCACCAGCTTCCAGATGCACATGGCCGACGTCTTGATGTCGATGATCTTCGCCGGCGTGCTGCACCACCGGCCGAACATGAAGATGGTGATCGGCGAGGCGGGCACCGGCTGGATCCCCTATATCCTCGACCGCATGGACGCGGAATGGGAGGACCAGTTCAGGGAACTCGACCTGACGATGAAGCCCAGCGAATACTGGAAGCGGCAGTGCTACGCGACCTATCAGAGCGACCCCGTGGGGGTGAAGCTGATCGAGGAGCTGGGCGAAGACAACATCATGTGGGGCTCGGACTTCCCGCACCCCGACGGCATCTATCCGGATTCGCAGGAATACATCGAGAAGGAGCTCGGCCACCTGCCGGCGGCGGTAAAGCAGAAAATCGTCTGCGACAACGCGGCAAAGCTCTACCGGTTCGTCAATTAGCGTAAACGCTGCATGGCGGCCTTGCGTGCTTCGAGACGGCCGCTTTACGGCCTCCTCGGCATGAGGATGATTTGGTGGCATCGCCAAATTGTTTTCATGCCGGGGAGCGCCCGCGGGGCAAGTCTCGAAGGCCGCAATTTGGCGATGGCCTGACCTCTTGTCTCGTCGCCGCGTTTCTTGGTGTCGCGGCTGCGCCGGCGCTGGCGCAGGAGAGCCCGGAACTGCCGGCGAAGGCGGCAACCGGCCTGCAATCCGAGCCGGTGTTCTACAAAGGCAAAGGGCCGGGCCGCGGCAATTTCTATGTCGAGCGGTTCGAGGAGGATTACGCCTATTTGCGCGACTATCCAGGCGGACTTGGCCGCGCGGCCGATTTCTTCGATCCGCTCAAATTCATCCCGTTGACCGCGGACGGCGACATCTATCTGACCCTCAACGGCGAGGCGCGGTTCCGCTACGACAACACCGACCACAAGAATTTCGCCATCGCCACGGCAGCGACCCTCGCGGCGACCCCCGGCACCGCCCCGGGCCGGACACCGGTCTTCACCCCCGCGACCGGGGTCAGCTCCAACCAGCTCTACAAGCAACGCTACGAACTCGGCGGCGATCTGCATTTCGGCGAGCACTTGCGGCTTTACGGCGAGCTCATTCACGGCCAGCAAACCGGGCATAACGCCGGCAGCCCGATTCCCGGCAACCAGCGCGACGACCTCGGCCTGGTGAACGGGTTCGGCGAGGTTTACGGCATCGTCGACGGTGCCATGACCGGGCTGCGGGCAGGCCGACAGGAGGTATTTTTCGGCAACAATCTGCAGGTGCGCGCCAACGTCTCGACCAATCTGCCATCGCCGGTGTTCGACGGTTTCCGCGCCTATCGCGATTGGGGCGATCTCCGGATCGACGCGTTTCTCTACAACGTCGTCAATTTCCAGAACGGCGTCCTGGAGGACCGCGACAACCCCCACACCAATTTGTGGGGCGTCTATGGCAGCTATGACCTGCCAAAGCTGGCGATCGCCGAAGGTACGTTGAAGAGCTCGGTCGATCTGTTCTACTTCGGCTGGCGCTCGGCCGCCTTCGCCAACGGCAGGGGGTCGGCGATCTATGACGACCGCGCGTTTCTGACCGGCGCCCGCATCGTCGCCGCCACCGGGGCCGGGTTCGTCGCCAGCCAGGACCACCGTGAAACCTTCGGCCTGCGCTATTACGGCGGCATCGGCGGTGTCGATTACGACTGGCAGGGCGCCTGGCAGACCGGCAGCTATGCCGGGTTCAGGGTCGACGCGTTCGCGTTCAATACCGACACCGGTTACACCTTTCACGATCTGCCGTGGAAGCCGCGCATCGGCGTCCATGTCGACGCTGCCTCGGGCGGCGCCGACACGGTCGGGCGAACCCTGCACACCTATCAGCCGATGTACCCGAACACGCAGTATTACGTGCCGAACAACGAGTTCGCGCCGACCAATTTCTATGATGTCGCACCGCGGATCGGCGTGCGGCCGAGCGAAACCGTCACCGCCGAATACTACTACTCATTCCTGTGGCGCTACTCCCAGGCCGACGCGATCTATACCGGCGCGCCGTGGCCCGGCGGCAACGGGCAGAACAACTATGCGGTGACGGTGCTGACTCCGGGCCGGACGATCGGGCGGCAATCCGATCTGCGGATCACCTGGGCGATCACCCCGCATCTGCTGACCCTGGCGGAGTTCGGCGTTTTTATCCCCGGTGCGGCGATCCGCGCCGCCGGCGGGCGGACGACGACGTTTCTCGATGTCAACCTGACCTTCAAGTTCTGACCGGCACCGGCTGCGGGCGTTCTCCGGCAGGCCGGCGGGCCTTCGCCGCCGCCTTCCGCTTTGCGGCGTAGGCCAGCGCCGCCTCGCGCACCCAGGCGCCGTCGTCATGCGCGGCGCGGCGGTCGGCGAGGCGCTCGCGGTTGCACGGCCCGTCGCCGGCGATGACGCGGCGGAACTCGGCCCAGTCGATCTCGCCGACCCGCCAATGACCGCTCGCCTCGTCATGGGCCAGCTCGGGATCCGGGATCGCGAGCCCGAGATATTTCGCTTGCGGCACCGTCGCGTCGATAAAGCGCTGCCGCAGCTCGTCGTTGGAGATGCGCTTGATTTTCCACCGGGTCGAATTGTCGGTATGCGCCGAGTCGGCGTCGTGCGGGCCGAACATCATCAGGCTCGGCCACCACCAGCGGTCGAGCGCGTCCTGCGCCATCGCCTTCTGCTCTTGCGTGCCCCGGCACAGGGTCACCATGATCTCGAAGCCCTGGCGCTGGTGGAAACTTTCCTCCTTGCAGATGCGGATCATCGCTCGCGCATAGGGGCCGTAGGAGCAGCGGCAGAGCGGGATCTGGTTCATGATCGCGGCACCGTCGACCAGCCAGCCGATCGCCCCGACATCGGCCCAGGTCAGGGTCGGGTAGTTGAAAATGGATGAATATTTCGCCGCCCCGGTGAGCAGCTGCTCGGTCAATTCCTCGCGCGAGATGCCGAGCGTCTCGGCCGCGGCATAGAGGTAAAGCCCGTGCCCGGCCTCGTCCTGCACCTTGGCGAGCAGGGTCGCCTTGCGCCGCAGGGTCGGGGCGCGCGTCAGCCAGTTGCCCTCGGGCAGCATCCCGACGATCTCGGAATGGCCGTGCTGCGAGATCTGGCGGATAAGCGTGCGGCGGTAGGCGTCGGGCATCCAGTCGTTGGGCTCGACCTTGTCCTCACGCGCGACCCGCGCCTCGAACCGCGCGAGGCGGGCCGTCTCATCGGCGGAGCTGGCGATGTCGTCCATTCCCCCGAATATAGTATTACCGTCGCATGACAGCTCGGCAAAAACGCAAGAAATAGCCAGGGGACATCGGTAGGGACCTGCGATAAAGTGAGCGAAGGTATCGGTTGCTTACCATCGCGCCACGTCGCAGGGAGACAGAGCTGATGCAGTACAAGCGAATTTCGGCCGATTGCCATCTCGACATGATATGGCTGCCGCCCGACCTGTTCACCTCCAACGCGCCGAGCGCGCTCAAGGATCAAATGCCGTTCGTCGCCGACCAGGCTGACGGCACCAAGCGTTGGGTCGACAATAACGGCGCCGATTACGGCATGGCCGGCGGCGTCGGCGCCTCCGGCACGCCCTATGTCCCGGGCAAGCAGCTGCGCGTCGACAAGATGCACGCGGCCGGCCTCTACGACGATTTCAAGAACAAGGGGCTGCGCCGCCCCGGCGACCCGCACCTGCGCGTCAAGGAGCTCGACCGCGACGGCATGGACGCCGAGGTGATCTACGGCATCCTCGCCGCCTGCGCGAAGATGAAGAGCCCCGACGCCGCCAATGAGATGCTCCGCATCTACAACAACTTCATGCACGATTTTTGCAGCCACTATCCCGAGCGCATGATCGGGCTCGCCTGCCTGCCGTACAGCGACATCAACGCTGCCGCAGCGGAAGTTCGCCGCGTCGCGAAGAAGGGCATGCGCGGCGTCGAGCTGTCGTGCTCCTGGCACATGACGCCGATGTGGCATCCGATGTGGGATCCGCTGTGGGAGGCGGTCAACGAGACGCAGCTGCCGCTGCATTTCCACACCTTCCCGTCGGTCGACCCCGAATTGCGCAAGCAATACGAGCTGCCGGTCCAGCGGCAGATGACCTATGCCGGCCTCTGCCTGTTCCAGATGACGCTCGGCAACATCCTCACCGCGATGATGGGCGCGGCGGTGTTCGAGCGGTTCCCGAACATCCGCATGGTCCTCGGCGAGAGCGGCATCGGCTGGATCCCCTACGTGCTCGACCGCATGGATTTCGAGTACAAGGACCAGTATCAGGACCTCAAGCTCAAGATGCTGCCGAGCGAATACTGGCGCCGCCAGTGCAAGGCGACGTTCCAATACGACCGCATCGGCACCAAGCTGATCGAGGATATGGGCGTCGAGACCCTGATGTGGGGCTCGGACTACCCGCATCCGGACGGTGTCTGGCCAGAATCGAAGAAGTACATCGATGATCAGTTCAGCCACCTGCCGGCCGACGTCACCTATAAGATGACGTGCGAAAACGCCGCCAAGTTCTACGGGCTGACGAACTAAGTACGCGTCATGGCGCCGGAGGCGGGAAACCGCATTCGGCGCCATTTTCGCGCCGGCTGCGTGAGGCCGGCAAAATAAGCAGGACGGATCGCCGAAGGGGCGATCTCCACGGGCTTCAAATCTGGTGAACGTAAACACCGCAGCACCTGCCGCGGCGAAGTGGCTTGTGCTGTGACCGGTACGCTTTATCAAGAGGAAGCCGATGGATTCAGTGGAACGACGCACGATGCGCAAGGTGTATTGGCGCATCCTGCCTTTTACCGGCCTGTTGTACCTGATCTGCTACATCGACCGGGTCAATGTCGGATTTGCCGCGTTGACGATGCGCGGCGATCTGGGGTTGAGCCAGGCTTCGTTCGGCCTCGGCGCCGGCACCGCCTTTTTCATCGGCTATTTCATCCTCGAGGTCCCCAGCAACGTGATCCTCGACAAGGTCGGGGCGCGGTTATGGATCGCGCGCATCATGATCTCGTGGGGGATCGTGTCCGCCTGCACCGCCTTGGTCGTCGGGCCGTGGAGCTTCTACCTGGTTCGCTTCCTGCTCGGGCTTGCCGAAGCCGGCTTCTTCCCCGGCATGGTCCTGTTCTTCACCTATTGGTTCCCCACCGTGCATCGCGGCCGGATCATCGCCGGGTTTATGACGGCGATCCCGATTTCGATCGCGATCGGCGCGCCGGTCTCGACCAGCCTGCTTGAGCTCGACGGCATTCTCGGCCTCGCCGGGTGGAAATGGATGTATTTGTGCGAGGCGGTG
>DASQGR010000123.1:0-11037 GCA_035632515.1 Allostellaceae bacterium
GTCGTATGAGGACGTGCTGCCCTATTTCCGCCGCGCCGAGCACCAGGAACGCGGCGGTGACGAATTCCACGGCACCGGCGGGCCGCTGAGCGTCAGCGACATGCGCGCCCGGCACGAACTGCACGACGCCTTTATCGAGGCGGCGCAGGAGGCCGGCTACAAGTTCAATCCCGATTTCAACGGCGCCGAGCAGGAAGGGGTCGGCACCTACCAGCTCACCGTGCGCAAGATGCGCCGCGCCAGCACCGCCGTGACCTATCTGCGCCCGGCGATGAAACGCCCCAACCTCAAGGTCGAAATCCGCGCGCTGGCGCAGCGGGTGATCTTCGACGGCAAGCGCGCGATCGGCCTCGAATATCGCCAGGACGGGAAGATCCGCCGCGCCCGCGCGCGCCGCGAGGTGCTGCTCGCCGGCGGCTCGCTGCAATCGCGGCAATTGCTGCAGCTATCCGGGGTCGGGCCGGCGAAACTGCTCCGGGAGCATGGCATCGAAATCGTACACGAGCTGCCGGGGGTCGGTGAGAACCTCCAGGACCATATCGGCTGCCGGGTCATCTACAAGGTCAAGAAAGCCAACACGATCAACGAGATCTCGCGCAGCTGGCTGCGCCAGGCGTGGGCGGGGATGGAGTATGTCTTTACCGCCAGGGGGCCGCTGATGATGGGGGCGGCGCCGATCGGGCTGTTCGCCCGCACCCGGCCGGGCTCGGCCTCTCCCGATTGCCAGTATCAGTTTCTCGCCGGCAGCCTGGACCAGCCGGGCAAGCCGATGCACCCGTTCCCGGCCTGCTCGCTGGTGTGCATCCCGTGTCGGCCGGAAAGCCGCGGCTGGCTCAGGATCAAGTCGCCCGACCCGGCCGTGTTCCCGGCGATGCAGCCCAACTATCTGATGACGCAGAACGACAGGGACACGATGGTCGCCGGGATGCGCGTCGCCCGCAGCATCTTCCAGACCCCGACGATGCAGCGCATCACCACCGAGGAATTCTGGCCCGGCCCGGCCACCCAGAGCGACGAGCAATGGCTCGACCACGTCGCCCGCAACGGCAGCACCACCTTCCATCAAACCAGTACCTGCATGATGGGCTCGACCCCGCTGTCGGTCGTCGACAGCGAGCTCCGGGTGCATGGGATGGAGGGGCTGCGGGTCGTCGACGCCTCGGTGATGCCGACGGTCATTTCCGGCAACACCAACGCGGCGACGATCATGATCGCCGAGAAGGCGGCCGACCTCATCCGCGCGGGAGCACGGGCGACGGCCAAAGCCGCTTGAGGCCGCCGTCCGGGGTCGCCACTATGCGCTCGGATCAGCGGGAGGGGCACATGGCGCAGTCGCCGTTGGCGGTTTATCAGGCGCATCTCGACAAGGGCGAGTTGGCTTATCAATGGAGCAAGGCGGCCAACCGCGCGGTGTTCTACCCGCGCGTCGTCTGTCCTTATTCGGGCAGCACCGACCTCGAATGGCGGGTGGCGAGCGGGCTCGGCACGGTCTACGCGACCACCGTCACCTACCCGTTTCAAGGCGACGGCTACAATATCGCCCTCATCGATTGCGACGAAGGGTTCCGGATGATGGGCCGGGTCGAGGAGATCGACCCGATGGCGGTCAGGATCGGCATGCGGGTCAAGTTCCGCGTCCATCCCGCGAGCGAAAACCAGCCGGCCTATCCAGTCTTCACCCCGATAAATCCCGCAGCGGGAGGCGCGGCATGAGCGGCCCGGGCAATTCAGGTCTTCGGCGCGGCGGCGCGGCGATCGTCGGCGCCGCGGAAAGCGATCTCGGTCAGGTCGGGCCGGGGTTCAACGTCATCGACCTGATGGCGCAGGGGATCACCCGCGCGCTCGACGATTGCGGGCTCGGCCTCAAGGATGTCGACGGCCTGCTCTGCGCGACGACGCAAAGCCGCACGTCCGGCCTCAATCTCAGCGAATATCTCGGGATTTCGCCGAATTTCATCGATTCGACGATCATCGGCGGCTCCTCGTTCATGTTCCATGTCGGGCATGCGCTGGCGGCGATCCAGCTCGGCCTGTGCCAGGTCGCAGTCATTGCCTACGGCTCGACCCAGCGCAGCATCGGCCGGCAGAACGCCAGCGTGCGCGAGGTCAACCCGTACGAGACGCCGTACCGGCCGTTTCTGCCCTCGACCGCCTATGCGCTGGCGGCCTCGCGCCACATGCACCAGTTCGGCACCACCCGCGAGCAGATGGCCGAGGTCGCGGTGGCGGCGCGGCAATGGGCGCTGAAGAACCCGGTCGCCTGGGAAAAAAAGCCGCTGACCGTCGAGGAAGTTCTCTCGGCGCGGATGGTCAGCTACCCGTTCACGGTGCGCGACATCTGCCTCGTCACCGATGGCGGCGGCGCGATCGTGCTGACCAGCCCCGAGCGGGCGAAATCGCTGAAAAAACCGCCGGTCTATGTGCTCGGCCAGGGTGAGGCGATCACCCATGCCAACATCTCGAGCATGCCCGACCTCACCGTCACCGGCGCCGCCGAAAGCGGGCGGCGCGCCTATGCGATGGCGGGGTTGGCGGCAAAGGACATCGACGTCGTCGAGCTTTACGACGCCTTCACGCTCAACACGATCCTGTTCCTTGAAGACCTCGGCTTCTGCAAGAAGGGCGAGGGCGGCGCCTTTGTCTCGGGCGGCCGCATCGCGCCCGGCGGCAGCCTGCCGGTCAACACCAACGGCGGCGGGCTCAGCTATTGCCACCCGGGAATGTACGGCCTGTTCCTCTTGATCGAGGCAGTGCGCCAGCTCCGCGGCGAATGCGGCGAGCGCCAGATCAAGGGCGCCGAGACCGCGATCGCCCACGGCAATGGCGGCGTGCTGTCGTCGCAAAGCACCGTCATTTTGGGGAGCGGGGCGACCTTATAATTCACCACAGAGGCGGTGAGGCAGTGAGAGACTGAACTGATGCTTGCGCCGCAGGCAAATGATCTTCTCACGGAGAGGATTATTGGCTTCGCCATAGAAGTGCATCGGCAGCTTGGACCGGGTCTCTTGGAATCGGCTTACGAGGAATGTCTCTGTTACGAGCTGCGACAGGGCGGCCTTGTTTTTCGGCGGCAGGTGCCGTTGCCTGTGGTGTACAAGGCGATCCGCCTCGATTGCGGCTACCGTATGGACATAGTGGTCGAAGAGAAGGCGGTTTTGGAACTCAAAACGGTTGAGCGCCTGATCCCCGTCCACGATGCCCAGTTGCTTACCTATCTCAAGCTCAGCGGGCTGCGGGTCGGATTGTTGCTAAATTTCAACTCGCCGGTGCTGAAAGACGGCATAAGACGGTTGGTGCTCTAGACCTTCTCATTGCCTCACTGCCTCTGTGGTTAATTCGATTGTTGGAGATTTGACATGGCCGAAGGCGAGCTGGTCCGCTTCGAGACCGATGACGGCATCGGGATCATCACCGTCGACAACCCGCCGGTGAATGCGCTGTCGCCGGGGGTGCCGCAGGGCATCGTTGCGGCGCTCGACAAGGGCAATGCCGACCCGTCGGTCAAGGCGATGGTGCTGATCGGCGCGGGGCGGAGCTTTATCGCCGGCGCCGATATCCGCCAGTTCGGCAAGGGACCGGCGCAGCCGGCGCCGACCCGCCGTCACTACGACGTGATGGACCAGAGCCCGAAACCGGTGGTCGCGGCGATCCACGGCTATGCGCTGGGCGGTGGCCTGGAGACCGCGCTTGCCTGCCATTACCGGGTCGCGGTGCCGAGCGCCAAGGTCGGCCTGCCCGAGGTGCTGATCGGCATCCTTCCCGGCGCCGGCGGCACCCAGCGCCTGCCGCGCCTCGTCGGGCCGAAAGCGGCGCTGGAGATGATCACTTCGGGCCGGCATGTCCCGGCGGCTGAAGCGCACAAGCTCGGCATCATCGATGAGCTGGCGCCCGAGGGCGACCTCAAGAATGCCGCGGTCGCCTTTGCCCGCAAGATCGCCGACCGGCGGCCGCTCCCGGTGATCCGCGAGCGCAACGAAAAACTCGCCGAGGGCACCCCCGAGCTGTTCGAGAACATGCGCAAGTCGATCGCCCGCCGCGCCCGCAACCAGCGCGCGCCCTATGCCTGCATCGAGGCGGTCGAGGCGGCCTGCAAGCTGCCGTTCGACGAGGGCTGCTCGCTCGAACGCAAGCTGTTCGACGAGCAGGTGGCGTCCGAGGAGGCGAAGGCGCTGCGCTACGCCTTCTTCGCCGAGCGCGAGGTGGCGAAAATCCCGTTCATCCCGGCCGACACCAAGCTGCGCTCGACCGACAACCCGGCCGTGGTCGGGGCCGGGACGATGGGCGGCGGCATCGCGATGAGCTTCGCCGATAACGGCTTCGACGTGAAGATCACCGATGCGACCCAGGAGGCGCTCGACCGCGGCATGGCCCGCATCCGCGCCAATTACGAAACCAGCGTCAGGCGCGGCAGCCTTGCCCAGGACGAGATGGAGCGCCGCCTCGCCCGGATCCACCCGGTCGCCGGCATCGACGACATTGCCGATTGCGACGTCGTGATCGAGGCGGTGTTCGAGCAGATCTCGGTCAAGGAGGAGGTCTGGAAAAAGCTCGACGCGGTGATGAAGCCCGGCGCGCTGCTCTACTCCAACACCTCGGGCATCGACATCGACATCATGGCCAATGCGACAAAGCGGCCGCAGGATGTCGCCGGCACGCATTTTTTCGCCCCGGCCAATGTGATGAAGCTGTTCGAGGTGGTGAAGGGCACCAAAAGCGCCAACGACGTATTGGCGACGGCGATGGCCTTGGGCCGCAAGATCGGCAAGATTTCGGGGCTCGCCGGCAATTCCGACGGCTTTCTCGCCAATCGCAGCCGCGCGCCGTTCGGCATGGAGATCAATATCCTGATCGAGGAAGGCGCGCTGCCCGAGCAGATCGACAAGGTAATGGTCGATTTCGGCTATCCGATCGGCCCGCTGGCGGTATCGGATTTGTCGGGCCTCGACATCGGCTACGACACGCGCAAGCGCCGCGCCGCGCAGTACCCCAACTACCGCAAGCAGCCGATCGCCGACCGCATCGTCGAGGCCGGGCGGCTCGGGCAGAAGACCAATGCCGGCTGGTACCGCTATGAGCCGGGTGACCGCACCCCGCGGCCCGACCCCGAGGTCGCGCGCATTATCAAGGAAACGGCGGCCGAGCTCGGCATCCCGCAGCGCAGCGACTTCACCGACGACGAAATCCTCAAGCGGCTGCTGTTCGCCTCGGTCAACGAGGCGTGCAAGATCCTCGATGAAGGGGTGGCGCTGCGGGCCAGCGACATCGACGTGATGTGGCTGCACGGCTTCGGCTTCCCGCGCTACCGCGGCGGGCTGATGTACTGGGCCGACACGATCGGCGTGCGCGAGGTCTACAACCAGATTGCCTCGTGGCATCAGCGCTACGGCGACCGCTGGCGGCCGTCGGATTATTTGCGCCAGCTCGCCGAGGCGGACACCCCGCTGAAGGAGGCCAAGGCACAGCGGCCGATGGCTTAAATCAACGCGTCATTGCGAGAAGCGCGGCGACGAAGCAATCTCGCTGGTATGAGCCTCTCACGGTGCGAGACTGCTTCGCTCCGCTCGCAATGACGAAAGGGGGTAGGCCATGACCCGACAGGAACTCGATGCGGCTTTGGCTCGGCTCGGGCTCGATGTTCCGGAAGCCGAGCGCGACGGCATCGCCGACGCCGTAAAATACGTCGAGCAGATGGCCGCCTCGGTCAGGAAGCCCCGCTCCGTCATGGCCGAGCCCGCGCACACCGTCGCCTTTCCGGAGAAATAGCGATGGCCGCCGATTTCCTCACCATCGCCGAGGCAGCGGAGCTGATCGAAAAACGCGAGCTGTCGCCGGTCGAGCTCTGCGAGAGCCGGCTCGCGCGCATCGAGCGGCTCGACGGCCGGCTGCACAGCTTTATCCGGGTACTCGCCGACGATGCGCGCGCGGCCGCCCGCGCCGCCGAGGCCGAGATCGCCGCCGGACGCTACCGGGGACCGCTGCACGGCATCCCTCTTGGCCTCAAGGACATCTACGAGACTGCCGGCATCCCCACCACCGGCCATTCCAAGGTCATGCAGGATCATATCCCGGCGGCGGATGCGGTCTCGGTACGGAAGCTGAAGGACGCCGGCTGTGTCGTCATGGGCAAGCTGGCGACGCACGAATTCGCCTTTGGCGGGCCGAGCTTCGATCTGCCGTGGCCGCCGGCGCGCAACCCGTGGGACACGACCCGTTTCACCAGCGGTTCGTCGAGCGGCACCGGCGCGGCGGTGGCGGCGGGGCTGGTGCTGGGCGGCACCGGCAGCGACACCGGCGGCTCGATCCGCGGCCCCGCCGCGCTCTGCGGCATCGCCGGGATCAAGCCGACCTACGGGCTCATCAGCCGCCGCGGCATCCTGCCGTTGGCGTTCTCACTCGACCATGCCGGGCCGATGGCGTGGACCGCCGAGGACTGCGCGATCATGCTCCAGGCGATGGCCGGGCACGATCCCGCCGACCCGGCGAGCGCCAATCGGCCGATCCCCGATTACCGCAAGGCGCTCACCGGCGACGTGAAGGGCCTGCGCATCGGCCTCATCCGCCATTTCTACACTGCCGATAATCCGGCCAATGCCGCGACCCGCGACGCCATCGACGCCGCGGCGAAAAAGCTTGAAGAGATGGGCGCGTCGGCGCGCGAGATCACCGTGTCGCCGCTGGCCGATTGGGCAGCGTGCGGGGTCATCATCATGATGACCGAGGCCTATGCGATCCACGAGGCGAATTTGCGCACCCGCTTCACCGATTTCGGCGAGGCGTTTCGCGACCGCATGGCGCTGTCCGGCCTGTTCACCGCCGCCGATTACATCCAGGCGATCCGTCGCCGCCGCGAGCTCGTCGACGAACTCGACCGGGCGATGGACGGGCTCGACCTGGTGATGACCGCCTCGGCCCCGGCCGAGGCGCCGAAGATCGACGCCGTCGGGAAATTTTCGATCCTTGAGCGGCCGCTGCTGACGATGCCGTTCAACGTCACCGGCAGCCCGGCAATGTCGGTATGCTGCGGCTATGGCGAGGGCGGCCTGCCGCTGTCGTTCCAGATCGTCGGCAAGCGTTTCGACGACGCCACGGTGCTGCGCCTTGCCGACGCCTATGAGCGAGCGACCCCGTGGCGCGGCCGGAGGCCGAATTTGTGACGGCCCGGCTTTATTTTGCGCCGAGATAGGTCACCTGGCCGAACAGGTACGCCATCGTCTGCGGCGGAACCGGGCGCAGGTAGGAGATCTGGCTGGGATAGCAGTCCCAGTAACCGTTCTCGTCCGACTGGACTTGCAGCGCCGTCTGCGTCCCCGGACCAAGCGCTACGGTCTGCGATGTCTGCGGCTCGACCTTGCAGTTCTCGATGCTGAAGACATAATTGCCCGGGGTGAAATCACGGTAGAACGCGGTGCCCTGCGCGCTGCTCCCGACCGGCGCTCCGTTGGCATAGATCATCGGGGCGTGAAACGCGGTACCGGGAAGCAGCTGGCGCAGGAACCACACCCGCGCCTGCCCGACCGCGAGGGGTGGGGCCTGCTCCGGCGCTGCGGCGTAGGCTGGACCGGCGCAGCCGGTGAGCATGACCAGACAGGAAACCAATGCGGCGCGGATCACTCGCGGCGCTGACGGTATCGCGGCGACTGAAGTCATGGCAGCATCCTTTCGTCGAAGAGATGGCGATCGGAGAGGTGCGATGAAAGTCCTCAATAACGTAAGGTTGATCGACGGCACCGGCGCGGCTCCGGTCAACGGCGCGACGGTCGTTGTCCGCGATGACCGCATCGCGGCGATCACTTCGGCAAGCCAGAGCGATTTTCCCGCCGACGCCGAGGTGATCGACTGCGCCGGCATGACCGTGCTGCCCGGGTTGATCGACTGCCATGACCATATGGCAAACCACAAATACGACCTTGCCCATCGC
The DNA here is from genome assembly GCA_035632515.1 of Allostellaceae bacterium. GTDB lineage: Bacteria > Pseudomonadota > Alphaproteobacteria > ATCC43930 > CGMCC-115725 > DATARH01. Next base: position 7,919 of record DASQGR010000123.1, read on the forward strand.
TGGGGCATCGACGAGCCGCACTCGACCCGGCATCTGCGCACCGCCGCGGTGCTGCGCCAGACGCTGGAGGCCGGCTACACCATGGTCCGAGAGGCGGGCGGGCTCGACGCCGGGTTCAAGCGCGCGATCGAGGAAGGCCTGACCCCGGGGCCGCGCCTCATCATCTCGCTGGCGATCATCTCGCCGATCGGCGGGATCGGCGACCCGGTCAGCCCGTCGGGCGATAGCTGCTGCGTCACCGGCGATCCGCTGCTGCCGAGCGGGGTGGTCGAAACCCTCGCCGATGTGCGCCCGGTGGTGCGGCGCATGGTGCGCGCCGGAGCCGACGTCATCAAATGCGCGACGACCGGCGGCGCCAGCTCGCGGCCGGGGCACGGGCCGCGCGACGGCGCCTTCAACCTCGATGAGATGCAGGCCCTGGTCGGGGAGGCGCATGCGCTCGACCGCCGGGTGATGTGCCATGCGCTCGGCGGGCGCGGGCTCGACATCGCCATCGAGGCCGGGGTCAACTCGATCGAGCACGGCTGCTATCTCGACGAAGACCCGCGCCATCTCGACAGGATGGCGGCGCGCGGCATTGTCTTTGTGCCGACCCTGCTGGTTTACGAGTATCACCGCAAATCGCCGCAGCCGCACGTCAAGGAGCGGGCGCTGCACCTGCAAAAGCCGCATGAGCAGGCGATCCGCAAGGCGCTGGCGGCGGGGGTCAAGATCGTCGCCGGCACCGATGCCGGCGGTCACGGCCACCCGGCCAATGCCGGCGAGCTCGACTGTCTGGTGCGCGCCGGTCTGACGCCGATGCAGGCGATCCAGGCCGGCACCGCCTGGGCCGCGGAGTGCTGCGGCAAGGAGGCCGAGCTCGGCACCGTCGAGAAGGGCAAACTCGCCGATCTCGTCATCGTGGCGGGCGACCCGCTCGCCGACATCGCCGTCCTGCGCGAGGCGAAGAACATCGCCCTGGTGTTGAAGGGCGGCGAGGTGGCGGCAGACCGGAGAAAGGCGACTGGCCGCTAACCCACGATGGCCTCCCGGCGAAAGCCGGGACCCGCTTTTCAGCCCTCGTTCGTTTGCCGATCGCGCATCGACGGTGCGGCTCGCTCAAAAAAATCGAGACCTGCCCATCAGTGGGTCTCAACGTTCGCCGGGACGGCAAACAATTGGTCTGAGCATTATCTGTTTAGGCCGAATCGCATTATGTACCGCCTTGGCCGGGCTTGACCCGGCCATCCACGTCTTTCCTCCAACATTCGCAAACGGAAGACGTGGACCCGCGGTCAAGCCCGCGGGAGGGGAACTGCTTTGGGGCTTCGACCTCAATAGATCGTGCTACAGCCCAGATTTCCCGCCGGTTGCCTGTCGCGGCAACTCATTCGGTGCCTCGGCGACGCCCGGGCTGATGTCGCTCTCGATCTGGGCTTTGACTCGTCGGCTCGTGCTGGCGGAAACTCACCCCTGCCAAACGCGGAATCCGGAGAATGGCGGGTACATTGTCTTGCGGCCGGGCGGGCGCCTCTGCAACGGCACGAGTGCCGAATTTCAAACGCGGCTGTTGGCGGCGTTGGGGCGGCCGACTTCACCGTCAATTTCGCCGCGCTCAAGAGGAAACCCGCGCGACGGCCGCAAGGTCGCGGTGATCTCTGCCGATGACGGGCTCGAACTCCCGGCGTAAGCCGCCGCCGGACAGCCGCAGGCGCGGCGTCAGTCGCGATCTGTTCGCGAGGATCGGCGCCGAGCGACCGCGCCTGATGGCGACGAGGGCAGCGATCCTGCGGACCCGGCGCCTGCTTGAACAGAACTGCACCGCAAGCGGATGGCTGGCCGAAATAGTCGAGCGGGCCGATCTCATGCTGTGCCTGCCACCGTTGACCCCGACCTCGGCGCTCGATCCGCGAGAAACCGATGCAGCGCCCCTGCCGCTTGTCCGCTCTTCGCCATCGTCGGAGGGCCCGGCCGCCCTCCTCGATATCGCGCGTCGCTTTTGCTTGAGAATACAAACCCTCGGGATCGTGTGGCTCGTCACCGAGGACACAAGATACCGCGATCGCGCAAAAACCGAACTCCTCGCGGTTAGCGCCTTTCCCAATTGGGGGGCGGACGAGCAATTCCTCATCACCGCCGAAATGGCCTTCGGCGCAGCGATCGGTTTTGACTGGCTGCATTGTGCTCTTACCGAGGCGGAGAGCCGACAGGTCGTCCAGGCGATCCTCGACAAGGCCATCCAGCCGGGCCTCGATCAGTTCGCCGCGGCACCGCCACCGCCGCAGCATTGGATGACGGCGCCAACCAACTGGAACCTGGTGTGCAACGGTGCGTTGATGATTGCCGCGCTATCCGTCGCGGAATGCGACCCGCGGGCCGCGCGCATTTTCGCCCTGTGTCGCGCCTCCGTACGCGCCGGGTTTGAGGGATATGGCCCGGATGGCGCATGGGCGGAGGGGCCCGGCTATTGGCACTACGCCACGCAATATGCGATCTACCTGCTCGACTGCCTGGACACGGCGCTCTGCACGGATCTGGGGCTCGACGCTTCGCTGGGACTTTCACAGACCGGGTTGTTCCGGCTGCATGTGGCGGGTCCATCGGGTAAGCACTTCAATTTCGCCGACAGCGAGGAAAAGCACAGCGGCGGCTACTGGCTGTTCTGGCTGGCGCGGCGCTACAACCACCCGATCGACGCCTGGACCGAACAACACCGCGGCCAGGTCCACCCGATGGACCTGCTGTGGTTCGACCAGAACGAGCGTGATCCGCACCGTCTGCCGCTGGCCAAGCGGTTCCGCCGCGCCGAAGTGGCGATGCTTCGGGGCGGCTGGAACCCCGTCGATACTTTCCTAGGGGTCAAGGGCGGCGCGAATGATGCGTGCCGGCACGCGCATTACGACCTCGGCAGCTTTGTTTTCGATGCCCTCGGCGTGCGGTGGGCCGTCGATCTGGGGCCGGACGATTACCATCTTCGCGACTATTTCCTGCCGGCGATGAAGTCTCGTTACTACCGGACGAGCACGGTCGGTCACAACACCATCGTCATCGACGGTCAGTGCCAACCGCCCACGGCGGATGCTTCGATCACCCGTTCGAGTTTCAGGACAAAGCTCTCCCTCGTCGTAATGGACCTGTCG
>DASQGR010000124.1:0-9173 GCA_035632515.1 Allostellaceae bacterium
GACCGCCCAACGGCTTCACGTGCTGCCAGCCGCGCGACAGGCCGATGCCGATGTCCGGCGTCAGCCGCTTCGAGAATTCGACATCGAAGTCGAGTTCCTGGGTGCCGTCGGCGGAAGTCGGATTGCGGCTGAAGGTCGGCAGCGACAGCTCGTCGGCGACAAACGGGTCGTCGGTCAGCAAGGTCGCCGGGAAAAACCGGTCGCCGGCAAAACCATGCGCGGCGGCGGAATGCGGGAGGAGCGACAGGCAGGTGGAAGCGAGGGGCAACGCCGCCAACAGGGCGGAACGCGGAACGTGCATGGAAATCTTCCTTGGCCAAAGGTGCGGCAGACGCGCCGGCAAGCCGCGATGGCTCGCGGGGCACGTCGATCAAAGACGCGACGTCAGGCCAGATTGGGTGGGGCGCGGGCGCCGGGGGTGCCGGGAGGACGCTTCGGCGCCGGGCCCAGCGTTGCCGGGTCGATAAGCGCCGCGACGGCGCCTTGCTCGATCGCCGCAACCGTGAAGGCAGGCGGCAGGCTCCCGGCGAGCGCATGCCATAGGCAGCAATAGGCGGCATGGTGGTGCGTCGGACCGGCGGGCGCCCGATCCGACTTGACCGGCGCAGCCGGAGTGCCGCCGCCGGCGAGGCAGAGCGCGTGCTCGCCGAAGGCATCGGCCGGATCGGCGGTCTGCACCGCGGCGAGGATGCCCCAGCTCGACGCCGCAAGCTGCACGGCGAGCGCCACGCTTGCCAGGGACGCTCCGAACCGCCTCCATGATTGAGCGCGACCGATCATAACGTGCAGAGGTTAGCGCAACCCTGGGTGCGCGGCCATGCCCGCTCGGATGTGTGATTGTGACGCGGCCGCGGCGCGATCCGCCGGCCTACTCGCGTTCGCCCATCGGCGCGCCGGGGGCCTTGGCAGCGGCGCGTCGCATCAGCCTGCCGCCTTCGATCGCCTGCCATACCACCAGCACCGGCATCCCGATCGTCAGGTCGCGCGCCCGCTTCAGCAGCGACAGCGCGAGCCCCATCTCCGGGCTGAGCCCGAAGGCGGTGCCGAGCACGACATAAGCGCCCTCCTGCACCCCGACCGAGTTGGGCACCACAAAGGCCACGGCGCGGGTGGCGTAGACCAGGCTTTCGATCACTATCATCGTGCCGAACGGCAGCGGCGCATTGGCCAGACGCAGCGCCACCCACATTTCCGCCGCGCTGACGACCCAGCAGCCGAAGTGAAGCAAAAAGCTGGCCCAGATGCCGCTGCGGTAGCGGTAGATGCTTTCGAGCGCGGCGTGCAGCAAGGCGGCGCCCGCCGCCGTCCGCGCCGCCCAGCCCCGCCCGAGGATGCGGGCAATCCGGTCGATATGAACGATCCCGCGCCGCTGCACCATGACAAAGCCGAGCGCCAGGCAGCTCGCCAACGCCAGACCGACCACCACGGCGCGTGGATCGATCGTCCCGGCGTTCAGGTGAAGCAGCCACAACAGGCCGAGCGCGGTATAGCCGAGCTGACCGACGAACTCGAGTGTGACGTCGACGATCGTGCTGGCCGCGCCGCGTGTCGCCGGCACCCCGAACAAGGCGACTGCGCGGGTTCCCAGCACGTAGCCGCCGACCTGCGACAGCGGCAGCACCTCGGAGCCGGCATCGCGGACGAAGCGGCCCCAGACCGGCACCCACCACCGGATCCGCGGCAGCAGCGCGTGCCACGCCAGGCCCATCACGCAGGTCAGCGCGATGTGGATCAGGACAATCGAGGCAAAACCCAGCCAGCCGACCGCGAGCAGCGCCCCCCATACGCCGACGGCGCCGAAATACAGAACCAGCGCGACCATGGCCCCCACGCCCGCGACAATCGCCAGGATGGAGAAGGCCCTCACGGGCTGGCTGGGCGCTCTGCCGGCACCGCCGGTGTGGCGGCACTTCTCGACGGAAACAGTCGCAGTCCCGACAGCGCCGCCCCGGCCAGTGCCGGCAGAAACCGCGGGCGCAGGAGGTCGCCGTGAAAATCGGCCATCCGCCTGGCATTCTCGGCGTAGCACTCTTCGACAAAACGACGGAAGGTGAAGCCGTCGAGGAAGACGCTGGCCTGCGTTGCCGAGAAGTCCTTGCCGTCGTTTTCCTTTTGGCCGCGCCGCACGGTGCCGATCAGGCGGCCGATCGCCCGCGCGTAATAGCGGGCCGAGACCAGCGCCCGCCACATCTTCCCGGCGCGGCCGCGCATCGCCTCCTGCCAAGCCATCCAATTGATGAAGAAGACGATGTGCCGGGTCTCCTCGAGCATCAGCGTGTCGAAGATCTGGAACAGCGCCTCGGGCAGGAACTCAGCCTGGCGAGCGATCTTGAACACGCCGAAGCCGAGAAACGAATCGAGGCACTCGCCATAGCCGAAATCGGCGAACGCGGTGTGCAGGTCGGGGCCGATCGCCTCGATCTCCTGATCCTCGACGGCCAGCCCATAGCGGCGGATCATCACCGCGAGCAGCTGCGCGTGGCGCTCTTCCTCGACCCCCTGGAGGTCCACCGCCTCGCGCACCAGCCTGTCGGTGATCGTGGCGGCGTAGGCGCGGACGAGCGCGCCGGCGCGGCGCTCGGTGTGCAGCACTTCCTGCCAGAACGGTACCGCCCGCATACGCTCCAGCGCCGGCCCGTCAAGCGTCGGCCAGGGCAGGGTCTCCGGCTCGAAGTGCTGGTGGCTGTCGATGAACTGGCGGCAGAAGCGTTCCTTGTGGTCGTCGGAGCCGATCCGCATCACGCCGCCCCCGCGACGGCGCAGCGCGGCGTGCGCATGAAGCGGCGGGCGAGGCGCACCAGCCGCGGCACTGCCGTCGGCCGCAGCAGGCGCGCATCGTAGCCGGCCATCCGCCGGTCGTTTTCGGCGAGACAGATGTCGAGCAGGGTCGCGACCGGCAGATCGACATCGGCAACGGCCTTGCCGCCGGTCAGGGTGAAGTTGTTGTCTTGCGGCTTATCATCAGGGGTCCCCCCGATGCCGCGGGCAAAGCCGATGCGCTCGCGCACCAGGCGCACCCAGACCGCGGCGATCTTCGCCCAGAACCACGGCCGCTGCCACCACCGCAGATTGCGATGGTGCCAGGCGACCCAATTGACAAAGAACAGGATGTGCCGGGCCTCTTCCTGGATCACCGGCTCGAAGGTCTCGACCAGCTCGGCCGGGAAGAACGCGGACTGCTTCGCCACCGCAAACAGGCCGAAGGCGAAGAAGCTGTCGATGCACTCGCTGAAGCCGGTGGTCATCCACGCCCATTCCGGATGGCGCGGGCGCGGATAGGCGGGCTCCGGCGCCAGCGCAATGCCATAGGCGGCGACCAGCTTCGACAGCACCTCCTTGTGCCGGCCTTCCTCGAACCCGTCGAGGGTGATCGCCTGGCGCAGCAGCGGGTCGGTCAGGGTCTCGGCAAAGGTCAGCACGCGCGTCTTGGCCTTGCCTTCGGTCTGCACCGCGATGTCCCAGATCGGCAGCGAGACTAGCCGGTCGCGGGCATCGTCTTCGAGCGGCGGCCAGTCGATCACCGCGGGCTTGTAGGGGTTGTGGGTGTCGAGCAGCATTCGGCAGAAGGCGGTCTTGTGCTCGTCGCTGCCGGGCTGGATCGTCCCCGGCGCCGGCGCCGACCAATGCCGGAAGGCGATATCCGCTGCCGTTAGCGTCGCTTCGTCGGTCAAAACGCCACTCTCCCCTCTATCCCCGCGTGGAACGGCGCGGCATTTCGGCCGCCCGTCGTCGACTTAGCCCTCGTTGACTTAGAAGGGCCGCTCCCGTATACAGCGCCCTCCGCCGAAAGCAGGCAGTTTCCCGTGGAGCCGGTGCCGTGAAGCGCACTTACCAGCCCAGCAGGCTCATCCGCAAGCGCCGGCATGGCTTCCGTGCGCGAATGGCCACTCCGGGCGGGCGGCGCGTACTGGCGTCGCGCCGTGCGAAGGGCCGCAAGCGCCTGTCAGCCTGAGCCGTTCCGGTTTGCCGGTTGCGGCTCGCGGCGAGATGACCGCTCGCCTTGCCCGGCTCAAGACCCGCGCCGAGTTCCTTCGCGTCGCCGCCGCCAGGGTGAGTGCTGGCCGGCCGGGGCTGGTCCTGCAGGCCGCGCCGCGGCCGGCGGAAGGCGAGGAGGTTCGGGTCGGCTTTACCGCCAGCCGCCGGGTCGGCAACGCGGTCGTGCGCAACCGCGCAAAGCGGCGTCTGCGCGCAGCGGCGGCGACGGTGCTGGGAGAGCGCGGCAAGGCCGGCACCGATTACGTGCTGATCGCGCGCGCGGATACCGGCACGCGGCGCTACGTTGAGCTCATCGCCGACCTCGAAGGCGCGCTGCGTCAGGTAGGGCGTAAGCAGTCGCCAAAGGACAAGCGCTGAGATGACGACAAGCGGCCTCATCGCAACCGGCATCGGCCTCGCCCTTCGTGCAATGATTCGCGCTTACCAGTTGCTGCTGGCCCCGGTGCTGCCGCCCGGTTGCCGCTATCTGCCGAGCTGCTCGCATTATGCCGACGAGGCGATCGCCCGGCATGGGCCGGCGCGCGGCACATGGCTGGCGCTGCGGCGGTTGTGCCGCTGTCACCCGTGGGGCGGCAGCGGCTACGATCCCGTTCCCGACAGCCTGCGCCGCTAAAGGCCAAGATCACCGGAAATGGACCAAAAAAACCTTCTGCTCGCGATCGTGATCTCGGTGGCGATCCTGATCGGGTTTCAGTTCCTGTTCGAGGCAAAGAAGCCGCCGACGCCGCCGACCCCGTCCCCGCAAACCGCCGGGACGACGGCAACTCCGGCGCCGACCGCGGGCGCGCCGGCGCGCGCGCCGACCCCGGCAGGGGGCACGGCGCCGGCCGGCGCCGCCACCGCTGCGCTCGCGGTGACCCGTGAAAAGGCGATCGCCGATCAGCCGCGGGTCAAGATCGACACGCCCCGGCTGCACGGCTCGGTGGCGCTGACCGGCGGACGGATCGACGACCTGACCTTGGCCAACTACCACGAGACCGTCGATCCGAAGAGCCCCGAGGTCGTGCTGCTGTGGCCGACCGGAACGGAGGACCCGTATTTCGCCGAGTTCGGCTGGGTCGAGACGGGGCCCGGCGCGAAATTGCCGGGGCCGCAGACGAAATGGACGGCTTCCGGAGGGCCGCTGTCGCCGAACCATCCGCTGGTCCTGACCTGGGACAATGGCGAGGGGCTGGTCTTTACCCGTACCTTGAAGATCGACGAGAACTACATGTTCACGGTCGAGGAGGCGGTAAAGAACACCGGCTCGGCGCCGGTCACGTTGATGCCCTACGGGCTGATCAGCCGCACCGGCACGCCGCACGTCGCCGGCTATTACATCCTGCACGAAGGGCTGATCGGCGAGCTCGGCGGCTCGCTCAAGGAGGTCAAGTACTCGTCCCTGACCCCGGACAAGCCCGAGGATTTCAGCTCGACCGGCGGCTGGCTCGGCTTTACCGACAAATACTGGCTGACCGCGCTGGTCCCGTCGCAGGACGCGGCAGTCAAGGTCAAGTTTCGCCATGTCGTCGAGGGCGGGGTCGACCGCTATCAGGCCGACTTTACCGGCAGCGCGGTGACGGTGCCGGCGGGCGGCGCCGCGACGAGCTCGACCCGCTTCTTTGCCGGCGCCAAGGAAGTCAACACGCTCGACGCCTATGCCGATTCCGGCATTCCCAGGTTCGACCGGGCGATCGATTTCGGCTGGTTCTATTTCCTCACCAAGCCGATCTTCCTGGTGCTGCAGTTCTTCTACGGCCTGATCGGCAATTTCGGGCTGGCCATCCTGCTGCTGACCTTCATCATCAAGCTGCTGTTCTTTCCGCTCGCCAACAAATCCTATTCGGCGATGAGCAAGATGAAGCTCATGCAGCCGCAGGTCGCAAAGGTGCGCGAGCTGTACCCGGACGACAAGCAGAAGCAGCAACAGGAGATCATGGCGCTCTACAAGAAAGTCGGCGCCAACCCGCTCGCCGGCTGCCTGCCGATCGTGATCCAGATCCCGGTGTTCTTCTCGCTCTACAAGGTGCTGTTCGTCACCATCGAGATGCGCCACGCGCCGTTCTTCGGCTGGATCCATGATCTGTCGGCGCCCGACCCGACCTCGTTCGCCAATCTGTTCGGCCTGCTGCCGTTCGACCCGGTGAGCATACCGACGTTCGGCCATTTCCTGGCGATCGGCGCCTGGCCTCTCATCATGGGCGTCACCATGTTCCTGCAGCAGAAATTGAACCCGCAGCCGGTCGACCCGATCCAGGCGCGGATGTTCATGGCGTTGCCGGTGATCTTCACCTACATGCTGTCGGCATTCCCGGCCGGGCTGGTGATCTATTGGTCGTGGAACAACCTTCTCAGCATTGCGCAGCAATGGACGATCATGCATCGCCAGGGCGCGGCCTAGGGGATTTGGCCAGCGACGACGTTTTCCCGGCCAGGGAGATCGATCCCGAGCAGGAAGAGGCCGGCCGCCTGCTGTTCGCTCGCGAATGCCGCTTTGTCGCCGGCGCCGGCAATCCCGCCGCGCTGCCGCCGGAGGGCCTGCCCGAGATCGCCTTTGTCGGCCGCTCGAACGTCGGCAAATCCAGTCTGGTCAATGCGCTGACCGGGCGGCGGACGCTGGCGCGCACCTCGAATACGCCGGGGCGGACGCAGCAGATCAATTTCTTCGATCTCGGCGGGCGGCTGATGCTGGTCGATCTGCCGGGCTACGGTTACGCCGACGCCTCCAAAGGGGCGATTCGCGCCTGGACCGCGCTGGTGCAGCATTATCTGCGCGGTCGCGCGAGCCTGCGCCGCGCCTGCCTGCTGATCGACGCGCGGCGCGGCATCACCGATGTCGACCGCACGACAATGGCGCTGTGCGACGAGGCGGCGCTGTCCTATCAGGTGGTGCTGACCAAGACCGACGCCGTCCGCCCCGCGGAACTCGCGACCGTGGCCGCGGCGATGATTGCCGATCTGGCCCGCCGGCGCGCCGCGCATCCCGAAATCCACCTGACCAGCGCCCTGAAACGCCGCGGCATCGCGGGGCTGCGCGCAACCCTGGCCGGCTTTGCCGAGGTAGCGCCACCGTCGGCGCCACGATAACATGCGCCCCACCGATGAATGACCTTTCAGCGCCAGCCCGCACGACCGACCCCGCCCTCATCGCCGCAGTGCTGGCCGAGGCGGTGCCCTATCTCGGCCGCTATGCCGGCAAGACGGTCGTCGTCAAATATGGCGGCCACGCGATGGGCGCCGGGGGTGCGACCTTTGCGCAGGATATCGTGCTGCTGCGCCAGGTCGCCATCAACCCGATCGTCGTCCACGGCGGCGGTCCGCAGATCAATCGCATGCTCGACCGGCTCGGCATCAAGAGCAATTTCGTCAACGGCTTGCGCGTGACCGATGCGGAGACGATGGAAGTCGTCGAGATGGTGCTCGCCGGCACGATCAACAAGCAGCTCGTCGCCGCGATCAACCGTGCGGGCGGCTGCGCGATCGGGGTGTGCGGCAAGGACGGCAATCTGCTGATCGCAAAGAAGCTGACCCGCAACGGCGAGCTCGGCTTTGTCGGCGAGCCGGAGCGTGTCGATGCCGGGGTGCTCGCCGGGTTCCGCGAGGCCCGGATGATCCCGGTGATCGCCCCGATCGGCGTCGGCGCGGCGGGTGAGACCTACAACATCAACGCCGATACGGTGGCCGGCGCGGTCGCCGCCGCGGCCAAGGCGGCCCGGTTCCTCCTGTTGACCGACGTGCCCGGCGTGCTGGGCGCCGACAAGCAGCTGATCCCCGAACTGACCGCCGGCGAAGCGCGCCGCCTTATTGCCGACGGCACGATCTCGGGCGGGATGATCCCCAAGGTCGAGACCTGCCTCGATGCGGTCGACGGCGGTGTCGAGGCGGCGGTGATCCTCGATGGCCGGGTGCCGCACGCGATCCTCCTCGAGCTCTTCACCGAGGGCGCGGGAACCCTGATCCGCGGCTAGCAGTCCGCCACTGTTCTACCATGTTCACTTAACAGGCGGATATCATTAACAAATAAACGAAATCGTTTCCATCGATGTTCGTGACGTTTGCCCCAATTCGGCTCATAAACATGGGCTGAAACATGGGACAAAAAAGTGGCTCGACCGATCGAAAGACTAGCCGCCAGGACGGTGCAGACCGTTAAAGCACCCGGCAAAGGCCGTGGCTTAATGGACGCCATGGCTGGCGCCGAAGTACCACCCTCGGCCGCGGAGCGTATTTGGGATCGGCCAATGCCGATTTCGTGACCGTCCAACACGTGGTGGCGCTTGTCGATCGACGCGCTCACATCTAGTCCTGCTTTCGGCTCCTGGCTCCGGCATGAGTATTTTCCGACCCTCCCCCTCATTAACAGCGCGAGCAGAATGGAGGCTCACGCAAGGAGGTTTCAATGCAGGAGACCGAGCGATCGGTAAGGATCGGGACGCCGCCGGATAGCACAACTGGTCGATTTCAGATTGATCAGGCTTAGCAGCGGCATCGCCTTCGATGTCAACTTCAGCCATCCCGCTCAGGCAACGCTTTTTCAGGCTGCGTTTCAGCAGTAGTGGAGGTCTTCATAGCCAGGATCGATCCCCCAACGCAGGAAGCCGAACGCATGTGGTTCGACCAACCGTGGCGGCGTTTTTGGTTGCTCTCTAAAGGGCTGGAGACCATGCCGCTCCACGAAGCGCTGGAGTTGGTTGAGGTAGCCGAGGCATTCCTGCTTTACGGATTAGAACCGCCGCCGGGAGCATGACAAGCGGCCTGAGTATTTTCCGAAGATGTAATATCGGTCTGCGAGATATCACATATAACGGAATGTATATGGAGGTTACTATGAAACTTACAGCGCGGTTGCAGCGGCTAAATCTCGCCATGACTGTCGTTGCACTTCTCGGTGGCGGCCTGCTGCTCTCAGCATGCGGCACAATTGCCGGCGCTGGTCAAGACGTGTCCAATATTGGCTACAGCGTCTCCAGCGGCGCCAACCAGGTTCAGCGACAAACCAACGCCCCCTAAGCCGGAATGTTGGCTGACAGCAGAACTGAAAGGAACGTAGTCCCAATGTTTATCTCTCATACGGCAAGCGCTGCAAACGGCTTCAAGAAATGGTCCACCACTCGGGGCAAGATCGACAACAATCAATCCGGAGGAGCGACCCCGATCGCCGTGCCCGAGGGCGACGTTCCTTCGCCCACACCCGAAAA
>DASQGR010000125.1:0-13066 GCA_035632515.1 Allostellaceae bacterium
GCCGAATTGCATATCGACATCACCCACGGCCAGTCGCAACCGCTGCCGATCGCGATTCCGGCGTTCCCCGGCGAGGGCGACGGCGCGCAAATCGGCCGCGACATCGCCCAGGTGGTCTCCGCCGACCTCGAGCGCTCCGGCCTCTTCAAGCCGCTCGATCCGCGCAGTTTCATCGAGAATGTGTCGATCGGCGGCTCTCCGCCGCGCTTCGGCGACTGGCGCCAGATCAACGCCCAGGCGCTCGTCACCGGGCTGGTGCAGACCCAGGGCGACGGCAAATCGCGGGTCGAGTTCCGCCTGTGGGACGTGTTCGCCGAAACCCAGCTCGCCGGTTTTGCCTATACCACGACCCGCCAGAACTGGCGGCGGATCGCGCACATCATTGCCGACGAGGTCTACAAGCGGATCACCGGCGAGGACGGGTATTTCGACAGCCGCATCGTCTACATCGCCGAATCCGGTCCGGCCCAAAAGCGGATCAAACGGCTGGCGATCATGGATCAGGACAGCGCCAATCAGCAGTTTCTGACCGACGGGCGTTCGCTGGTGCTGACCCCGCGCTTCTCGCCGTCGGTGCAGGAGATAACCTATCTGTCCTACGCCAACGGAGTGCCGCGGGTCTATCTGTTCAACATCGACACCGGCCAGCAGGAATCGGTCGGCGATTTTCCCGGCATGAGCTTTGCGCCGCGCTTCTCGCCGGATGGCAACCGCCTCGTGTTGAGCCGCACCGAGGGCGGCGCCAGCAACATCTATTCGCTCGACCTGCGCACCCGGCGCCTGACGCGCTTATCCGAGGGCTCGTCAATCGATACGTCGCCCGCCTTTTCGCCGGACGGCAGCAAGATCGCCTTCAACTCGGATCGCGGCGGCTCGCAGCAGCTCTATATGATGAGCGCCGGCGGCGGCGGGGCGCAGCGGATCAGCTTCGGTCCGGGGAAATACGCAACCCCGGTGTGGTCGCCGCGCGGCGACCTGATCGCCTTCACCAAGATCGAGGGCGGCAGTTTCGCCATCGGGGTCATGCATCCGGACGGCTCGGGCGAGCGGATCTTGACCAAGGACTTTCTCGTCGAGGGGCCGACCTGGGCGCCCAACGGTCGCGTCCTGATGTATTTTCGCGGGTCGCCTACGACCAAAAGTGGCGGCGGCGGGGCCTCGCGTTTGTTCACAATTGACCTGACCGGCTCTAATCAGCGCGAGGTTCCGACCTCGGGAGATGCTTCCGATCCTGCTTGGTCACCCTTGCTTCGCTAGAATTTGGCGATATAGTCCGCGCGCTTTTTGCACTAAGGGTTTGGCATCAGGCTCGCCAATTGCGTGAAGGCGAGGTTCAATTGTCCCCGTTACTGGGGCACCACCACCGATCGGCTGAGGGAGTCTATCAATGATTATGCGAGTGATCGGAATAACGGCCGCGGTGCTCTTGCTCGCCGCTTGCAGCAATAACCCGCCTCCGGCGACTGGCGTCGGCGGGGCGCCGTCCTCCGTCGGTGGCGCCGGCTTCACGCCCGGCTCGCAGCAGGACCTGGCGGCCACTGCGGGCGACCGCGTGTTCTTCGCCTACGATCAGTCGACGATCTCTCCTGAAGGCCAACAGATCCTGCAGCGCCAGGCCGACTGGCTGAAGCGCTACGGCAACGTTTCGGTGACGATCGAGGGCCATTGCGACGAGCGCGGCACGCGCGAATACAACCTCGCGCTCGGAGAGCGGCGCGCCGCGGCGGTGAAGAACGTGTTGGTGGCGTTGGGGATCCCCTCGACGCGGATATCGACGATCAGCTACGGCAAGGAGCGGCCGATTGTCGTCGGCTCTGACGAAGAGGGCTACGCACAGAACCGCGTCGGCATCACCACCGTTCACTAGGCGGCGGACCCGTTCGGGCTCCGCGGGACCGACCACTGGCACGGCCGGAACGGGCCGGATGGCGCCCTCGTTTTGCCTAAAACCGGCACTATTCCATATTTGGGCGAGCAGCGGACCTGTTCGCGTCCGGCTGCGGGTTGGCGCCTTGCTGCCGTGACGCGGCATCGATGCAGGCCGATTTTCCCGCTTGCCATGTGAGGCCCTGTTTGATGGTGCCGCTTCCGGTTTCCTGTGTCCGCTTCGCGGCGGTGCTGATGCTCGCAGCGATGCTGGTGCCGGCCGCGGCGCGCAGCCAGGACCGCAGCACTGGCGAGCGCCTCGACCGCATCGAGCGCGACCTCAACATGCTGCAGCGGCAGGTCTATCGCGGCGCGCCCAGCGCCATGGCCGCCACCGGCGATGCCAGCAATGCGGCGAACGTCGAAATCCGCATGGAGCGGCTCGAAGCGCAGATGCGCGACCTGACCGGCCGAGTCGAGGAAATCCGCAACGGCATCGACCAGATGAAGCAGCGGGTCGAGCAGATCAACTCCGATATCGACGTACGGCTCGGGCAGACCGGCGGGACAGCGTCGTCTGCCGCTCCGCCGCCGGCCCGCCCCGGCCCGCGCCAGGATTCGGGCCGGGTCGCCGGCGCCGGTCCGCCGCCGGGCGGACTGATGCCTCCGGGGCCGGTGGTTCCGCCCCCCGGCGGCCCGAACAGCGGGCTCAATCCGATTTTCACCCCCCTGACCCCGCCGGGCTCCTCATCCGGCCCGCCGCAGCCACCCCCGCCCGCCCCCTCGGCGTCAGAGGCGGAGCCGGCTTCCGCCGCCGATGGCGGGTTGCCGTCCGGTTCGGCCATGCACCAGTTCAACTACGCTTTCGGGCTGGTCAAGCAGGCCGATTACCCGGGCGCCGAGGCGGCGCTCAAATCCTTTATCCGCCAGCATCCGAAAGACCCGCTGGCCGGCAATGCGCATTACTGGCTCGGCGAGACCTATTACGCGCGCAACAAGTATACCGAGGCGGCAGCGGCATTTGCCGAGGGCTACAAGCGCTTCCCGAAAGGCTCGAAGGCGGCGGACGACCTGTTGAAGCTGGCCATGTCGCTGGCCCACGCCGATCAGAAGAAAAATGCCTGCGTCGTGCTGGCGCAACTCGACCAGGCATTTCCGCATCCCGGCGCGGCGATCCGCGAGCGCGCCGGTGCCGAGAAGAAGCGCCTTGGCTGCGGCTGAGGATCGATCGCCCGCCGCGATATTGCCGCTGACGGTGACGGAGCTCGACCGTCTGCTGGCCTCGATCGGCGGATTTGAGCCTCGCCCGTTTGTCGCCGTCGCGGTGTCGGGCGGCTCCGACAGCCTCGCCCTCGCCATCCTTGCCGATCGCTGGGCGCGCCAGCGCGGCGGCCGGATCGTGGCGCTGGTCGTCGATCACCGGCTGCGTCCGGAAAGCGCCGCCGAGGCCGAGACGGTCGGCGGCTGGCTCGCCGCCCGCGGCATCGCCTGCGCGATCCTTTCGTGGCAGGGGGAAAAGCCGGCGACCGGCATCCAGGCGGCCGCCCGCACCGCGCGCTATCGCCTGCTCGGCGAATGGTGCATCGCGCAGGGCTGCCTGCATCTGCTGACCGCGCACCACCGCGAGGATCAGGCCGAGACCTATCTGATCCGCCGCCGCGCCGGCAGCGGCACCGACGGACTTGCCGGCATGCCCGCCGTGCGCGAGCTGCGCGGCTGTCGCCTGGTCCGCCCGTTGCTCGACACCCCCAAGGAGCGCCTGGTCGCGCTGCTCGACAGCGAAGGCCAGGACTACGTGCGCGATCCGAGCAACCGCAATCCGGCCTTCGAGCGCGCCCGCCTGCGGCTCTCCGGCGGCGATATCGCACCGGCGCTCGCCGCGGCAAGGACGAATGCGGCCGCTCGGATCGCCCGCGAACGCTCCCTCGCCACCCTTTTGGCGCGCACGGTGGCGCTGCATCCGGCCGGGTTCGCGGTGCTCGACCTGGGACCCGTCGTCGAGGCCGGGGAGCTTGGCGAGCAGGTGCTCGGCCGGGTCGCGGCGACGATCGGCGGGGCCGCGTACCCGGCTCGGCGCGCCCGGCTGGCGCGGCTGCGCGCCGGCCTCGCCGCGGCGCCGCAGCGCGCCCGCACGCTCGGCGGCTGCCGGTTCATACCGTGGCGCGGCCGGGTGCTTGTCGTGCGGGAACCGGCGCGAGCCGAGCCGCCGCTTTCCCTCGCTCCGGGCATGGCTGGCTTGTGGGACCACCGGTTCGAGGCCCGGCTTCCCGCCGCCGCCACCGAGCACGTCTCGCTTGGCGAGCTCGGACGGGACGGGGTTGCCGCTCTCGGCGGCGATGCGGCCCCTGCCGGCAATCCCTTGCCGCGCCTGGTCTACCCGATGCTGCCGGCGTTCCGCGACGCCGCGGGACGGTTGCTGGCGGTGCCGCATCTCGATTATCGGAGCGCAACGGCTCGATGTTTGCCGGCGTTGGCCTTTCATCCGGCCGTGTCGCTGCTCAGCGCAGGCTTTACAGTTGTTTAATTGCCGAGGCATCTTATGTTTCGGTGGCGGTAGAAGCGCAGTCTTCCCGACCGGAATATCGCTGGTCGCGAGGCGATAGGGAAAGGCCCCGGCGTGAACAATTTCGGCAAGAACCTCGCCCTCTGGATCGTGATCGGGCTGCTGCTTGTCGCGCTATTCAATCTCTTCCAAACCTCGTCTACCCGCGGGCCGCAATCGACGCTCGCGTTTTCCGATTTTGCCACCGACGTCAATCGCGGCCAGGTTACCGACGTCACCATCCAGGGCAACAACATCACCGGCCATTTCACCGACGGCCGCGCCTTCACGACCTACTCGCCGAACGACCCCGGCCTCGTCAACCGGCTGATGGACAAGGGCGTGCGCATCACTGCCGCGCCGCTCGACGAAAACGTGCCGTCGCTGTTCGGCATCCTGGTGTCGTGGTTCCCGATGCTGCTCTTGATCGGCGTGTGGATTTTCTTCATGCGCCAGATGCAAGGCGGCGGCGGCCGGGCGATGGGCTTCGGCAAGAGCCGGGCGCGGCTGCTGACCGAGAAGGTCGGGCGCATCACCTTCGACGACGTCGCCGGCATCGACGAGGCCAAGCAGGAGCTCGAGGAGATCGTCGAGTACCTGAAGGACCCGCAGAAATTCCAGCGCCTCGGCGGCAAAATCCCCAAGGGCGTGCTGCTCGTCGGGCCTCCCGGTACGGGCAAGACCTTGCTCGCCCGCGCCATCGCCGGCGAAGCCAACGTGCCGTTCTTCACGATATCCGGCTCCGATTTCGTCGAGATGTTTGTCGGCGTCGGCGCAAGCCGCGTCCGCGACATGTTCGAGCAGGGCAAGAAGAATGCCCCCTGCATCATCTTCATCGACGAGATCGACGCGGTCGGGCGCCATCGCGGCGCCGGGCTCGGCGGCGGCAATGACGAGCGCGAGCAGACCCTCAACCAGCTGCTCGTCGAGATGGACGGGTTCGAGGCCAATGAGGGCGTGATCCTGATCGCCGCGACCAACCGGCCCGACGTGCTGGACCCGGCGCTGCTGCGCCCGGGCCGCTTCGACCGTCAGGTCGTCGTGCCCAACCCGGACGTGGTCGGCCGCGAAAAGATCCTCAAGGTCCATATGCGCAAGGTGCCGCTGGCCTCGGATGTGGATCCGAAGATCATCGCCCGCGGCACTCCCGGTTTTTCCGGCGCCGATCTTGCCAACCTCGTCAACGAGGCGGCGCTGATGGCGGCGCGTCGCGGCAAGCGCTCGGTGGCGATGACCGAGTTCGAGCAGGCCAAGGACAAGGTCATGATGGGCGCCGAGCGGCGCTCGATGGTGATGACCGAGGACGAAAAGAAGCTGACCGCCTTCCACGAAGCCGGGCACGCCCTGTGCATGCTCTACCTGGAAGGGCACGAGCCGCTGCACAAGGTGACGATCATCCCGCGCGGCCGGGCGCTCGGCATCACCATGTTCCTGCCCGAGCGGGACAAATACAGCCAGTCGAAGCTTGAAATAAAGGCGATGCTGGCGAGCCTGTTCGGCGGACGCGTCGCCGAGGAGCTGATCTTCGGCCCGGAGAAGGTGACGACCGGCGCCGCCGACGATATCCGCCGCGCCACCGGGCTGGCCCGCCGCATGGTCACCGAGTTCGGCTTCAGCGAGAAGCTCGGGCCGTTGCGCTACAGCGACAACGAGGAGGAGGTTTTCCTCGGCCATTCGGTGACCCAGCGCAAGAATGTCTCCGATGCGACCGCCAAGGTCATCGATGACGAGATCCGCCGTATCGTCGAGGAAGGCGAGAAGAGGGCGCGGGACATCCTCACCTCGCACCTGGATGAGCTGAATGCGCTTGCCCAGGGGCTGCTCGAATACGAGACGCTGTCGGCCGACGAGATTCGCCGCGTCATCAAGGGCGAGCGGATCGTGCGCGACACCTCGACCGGGCCGACGGCCAGCGACGAGCCGCGTTCCGGCTCGGGACGACGCAGCTCGGTGCCGCCCTCGGGACGGCCGAGCGGGATCGGGCCGGAGCCCGAGCCGCAGCCGGGCGGCTGATCCGCGCTGACTGTAAATTCGCTGCGGAAAACCGGGGGACGGGGGCGCCGGTAACCGCAGCTAAACGACTGGACGGCATTTTCGCGAGATTTAGGGGATCGCGAATGACGCGCAAGCTCTTCGGCACGGACGGGATCCGCGGCACCGCCAATATCGAGCCGATGACGCCGGAAACGGCGCTCAAGGTGGCGATGGCGGTCGGCGAATGCTTCCGCAACGGTACGCACAAACATCTTGTCGTGATCGGCAAGGACACGCGGCTATCGGGCTACATGCTTGAGCCGGCGCTGACCGCCGGATTTATCACGATGGGCATGGACGTGATGCTGGTCGGGCCGTTGCCGACCCCGGCGATCGCGATGCTGACCCGCAGCCTGCGCGCGGATCTTGGCGTGGTCATTTCGGCCTCGCACAACCCCTACGCCGACAACGGCATCAAGCTGTTTGGCCGTGACGGCTACAAGCTGTCCGACGAGCTCGAGCGCAAGATCGAGGAATGCCTCGAAAAAGGCCCGTCGCGCCGCGCCGCGCCGGCGGAGCTCGGTCGCGCGAAGCGGCTCGACGACGCCGGCGGCCGCTATATCGAATTCGTCAAGCAGAGCTTTCCCAAGGGGCTGCGGCTCGACGGGCTGCGGGTCGTCGTCGATTGCGCCCACGGCGCCGCTTACCGGGTGGCGCCGACGGCGTTCTGGGAACTGGGCGCCGAGGTGTTCTCGATCGGCGTGTCGCCCGATGGCACCAACATCAACCGCGAGTGCGGCGCGCTGTCGCCCGAGCAGATGCGCCACGAGGTGCTGGCGCGCCGCGCCGATATCGGCATTGCGCTCGACGGCGATGCCGACCGGCTGATCGTGGCCGACGAGCGCGGCGTGATTCTCGACGGCGATCAGATCATGGCGCTTATCACCACATCGCTCGCGCGCAGCAATCAGCTCAAGGGCGGGGCGCTGGTGGCAACGGTGATGTCCAATCTCGGCCTCGAGCGCTTTCTCGGCGACCAGCATATCGGCATGCACCGGACCGCGGTCGGCGACCGCTATGTCGTCGAAAAGATGCGCAGCGACGGCTGCAATATCGGTGGCGAGCAGTCGGGCCACATCATTCTCAGCGATTATGCGACAACCGGCGACGGGCTGATCGCCGCCTTGCAGGTGATGGGCTCGATCGTCGAGACCGGCCGGAAGGCCAGCGAGGTCGGTCGTTTGTTCACCCCGGTGCCGCAGCTTTTGCGCAATGTCCGCTTTGGCGAAGGGCAGCCGATGGAGGCGCGCCGGGTGAAGCAGGCGATCAACGCCGGCGAAGCGCGGCTTGGCACTGCGGGCCGACTGGTGATCCGCGCCTCCGGCACCGAGCCGGTGATCCGGGTGATGGCGCAGGGCGAGGACGAGGAACTGCTCGGCAGCGTCGTCAACGATATCTGCGAGGCGATCCTCGCGGTCACCCGTGGCACCGAGGATGCCGACACCCCGATGCGGGCTGCGGAGTAGTGCGTGTCCGCATGTCTTGCAGGCTGTTTGTAGAAGACGGCGAAGCGTCGCAGTTTGGCGTTGTTAGGCTGACAATGGCATTGGGAAATATTCCGAGGGGGCGGGGAGCGCCGTCTCGACGGACGCGGTTTCGTCATTCGGCTTTTCGCTCTGAAGCGAGCGCCCCCTAGTGCGCGGACGGGTTCTCATCGTCGCCGGCTCCGACTCCGGCGGCGGCGCCGGCATCCAGGCCGACATCAAGACCGTGACGATGCTCGGCGCGTTTGCCGCGACAGCGATCACCGCGCTTACCGCGCAGAACACCGAAGGCGTGTTCGGCGTGCTGCCGATCGATCCGGCCTTCATCCGCCGACAGATGGAGGTCGTGCTCGACGATATCGGCGCCGACGCGATCAAGACCGGGATGCTGCACGACAGCGCGGTGATCGAAACGGTCGCGGCGGTGCTCGATGAGCGCGCTGCGTCCGTCCCGCTGGTGGTCGATCCGGTGATGGTCGCCAAGGGCGGGGCGCCGCTGATCCAGACCGAGGCGATCGACACCTTGAAGCGCCGGCTGCTGCCGCGCGCTGCGGTGCTGACCCCGAACCTGCCCGAGGCCGAGATCCTTGCCGGCCGCACGATCGCGGATGTCGCGGCGATGCGCGAGGCGGCAAGGGCGCTGGTCGGGCTCGGCTGCGGCGCGGTGCTGCTCAAGGGCGGGCATTTGGAAGGCGACGTGGTGCATGACGTGCTTGCCACCGCCGCCGGCATTCGCGAATGGTCGAGCCCGCGCATCGCCAGCCGCCACACCCACGGCACCGGCTGCACCCTCGCCTCGGCCATCGCCGCGGGTATCGCGCAGGGGCTCGGCATCGAGGCGGCAGTCGAGCGCGCCCGCGATTACGTGCAGCGCGCCATCGCCTCGGCTCCCGGCATCGGCCGCGGTCACGGCCCGCTCGACCACGCGCATCCGCTGCGGGCATAATGCGGGATGCAAATCCCCCTTTATCAGCTTGACGCCTTTGTCACCGACCGCCCGTTCACCGGCAATCCGGCGGCGGTTTGTCCGCTCGATGCCTGGCTGCCGGATGCCGTCATGCAGGCGATCGCGGCCGAGAACAACCTTTCCGAGACCGCATTCTTCGTTCCCGACGGCGATGACTACGGCCTGCGCTGGTTCACCCCCACCACCGAGGTCGACCTTTGCGGCCACGCAACGCTCGCCTCGGCTTCCGTCGTCTTCCGCTTGGCGCCGGAGCGGCGCGAGGTGCGGTTCCGGACGCGCGAGGCGGGGGTGCTGACCGTCGTGCGCGACGGCGACCTGCTGGCGATGGATTTCCCGGCACGACCGCCGGCGCCCTGTGCGATGCCGCCGGGCTTTGCCGAGGCGCTCGGCCGAAGGCCGAAGCTGCTGCTGGCGGCGCGCGATTATCTTGCGGTTTACGACACCGCCGAAGAGGTCGCGGAGCTGGCTCCGGATTTTGCGGCAATCGCCGCGCTCGACCGGTTCGCGGTGATCGTCACCGCACCGGGGGAGCGCGGCGTCGATTTCGTCTCGCGCTTCTTTGCCCCGGCAAAAGGCGTCGACGAGGACCCGGTGACCGGCTCGGCGCATTGCACGCTGATCCCGTACTGGGCCGAACGGCTCGGCAAGACCCGCCTTGAGGCACGTCAGGTCTCGCGCCGCGGCGGAGCGCTGTCTTGCGCGCTCGACGGCGGCCGGGTGACGATCGCCGGCCGCGCCGCGCTCTACCTCAGCGGCACGATCAGCCTTCAGGAAACGGGAGCAGCCGATGCCGTGTAAGAGCTCGCGTACGGTACTGCTGGTCGCGGTGTTCGCGCTGCTCGCGGCGCCGGCCCTGGCCCAGACCAAGGCGACGATCCAGAAGCTCAACGATGCCTGGTGCGCCGCCTTCAACAAGGGAGACGGCGCGGCGGTCGCGGCGATGTACGCGCAGGATGCCTATGTGCTGCCGCCGGGGGCCGAGATGGTCCAGGGCCGCGCGGCGATCGCCAAATTCTGGGGCGCCGCGGTGCAGCAGATGGGCGATATCAAGTTGACGACGGTCGATGTCCTGCCGCTCGGCCGCAGCGCCGCTCGCGAGATCGGCACGGTGACCGCCACCACCAAGAGCCAGCCGCCGCAGGCGATCGTCGGCAAATACGCCGTGCTGTGGCGCAAGATCGACGGCAAATGGATGCTGGCAACCGATATCTGGAACACCGACAAATAGTGCCGGTCATCGCCGGCGGCGGAGAGGAGCGTATGGCAAAGACGTATCGAGTGGCGGTGATAGCTGGCGACGGCATCGGCAAGGAGGTCGTGCCGGAAGGCATCCAGGCGATGGAGGCGGCGGCGCGGCGCTATGGCTTCGGCTTCGAGTGGACGGAGTTCGACTGGAGCTGCGAGACCTACGCCAAGACCGGGCGGATGATGCCGCAGGATGGCATCGCCCAGCTCACGCCGTTCGACTCGGTGTTCCTCGGCGCGGTCGGCTACCCCGGCGTCCCCGACCACATCTCGCTCTGGGGGCTCCTGATCCCGCTGCGGCGCGAGTTCCAGCAGTACATCAACCTGCGCCCGGTGCGGCTTCTCGCCGGCGTCGACACGCCGCTCAAGAACCGCGCGCCCGGCGAGATCGACTTCTATGTCGTGCGCGAGAACAACGAGGGCGAATACTCATCGATCGGCGGCCGGCTCTACGAGGGCACCGAATACGAGATGGCGATGCAGCAGGCGGTGTTCACCCGCCGCGGCTGCGACCGGGTGATGCGCTACGCCTTTGAGCTCGCGAAACGCCGCAAAAGGCACGTGACCTCGGCGACCAAGTCGAACGGCATCATCCACACGATGCCGTATTGGGACGAGCGCTTCGCCGCGATGGCCAAAAAATACCCCGGCTTCACCACCGACCAGTACCACATCGACATTCTGACCGCACATTTCGTGCGCCATCCGGATTGGTTCGATGTTGTCGTCGGCTCCAATTTGTTCGGCGATATCCTGTCGGATCTGGGACCGGCCTGCGTCGGCTCGATCGGCATCGCGCCGTCGGCCAACATCAATCCCGAGCGGCAATACCCCTCGATGTTCGAGCCGGTGCACGGCTCGGCGCCCGACATCGCCGGCCGCGGCATCGCCAACCCGATCGGCCAGATCTGGTCCGGGGCGATGATGCTCGAGCATTTCGGCGAGACCGCCGCAGCGCAGGCGGTCGAGCGCGCGATCGCCGAAGTGCTTGCCGATGGCGGCACCCGCACCCCCGATCTCGGCGGCAATGCCGGCACCAAGGACCTCGGCACCGCTGTTGCCGCAGCGATCCGGTAGCGCCGGCAAGCCGGCCGTCTTCCCGCGATCCCCGGCTTAGCCCCGGGACCGCTGTCGGATGGCCGGGTCAGGCCCGGGCATCCACGTCTTTTCCTCCGACATTCGCAAAAGGAAGACGTGGACCCGCGGGTCAAGCCCGCGGGAGGGGAACTGCTTTGAGGCTTCCGATCTAAACCGATCGTGCCCTAAATAGATCGCGCTCTAGTTCAGCGCCTTCTTCAGCGCGACGGCGCTGTCGCCGATGGCCTGGCGGGCGGTGCGGATCAGCCGGCCGTAGCGGATGAAGCCGTGGTTGATGCCCTGATAGATCGTCAGCTCGGCCGGTACGCCGGCGTCCTTCAGCTTGGCGGCGAGAGCGTTGCTGTCGTCGAGCAGCGGGTCGAGGCTGCCGACGATCAGATGCGCCGGCGGCAGGCCCTTGAGGTCGGCGAGAATCGGCGCGACCCGCCAGTCGCTCTGCTGCGACGGGTTGTCGAGATAGGTTTCGAGGATCCAGCGGAACTGCGTCTGCGACAGGCCTGCGCCCTGGCCGAAACGTTGCCAGGAGGGGCTTTCGACATTGGCCGAATAAACGCCGTAGACCAGCAGCTGGAAGCGCAGCAGCCTCTCGCCGGCATCGCGCAGCGCCAGTGCCGCCGCGAGCGCCAGGTTGGCCCCGGCGGAGTCGCCGCCGACCGCGAGCCGGCTCGGATCGATGCCCCAGCCGGCGCCGTCGCGCGCCGCGAGCCGGACCATCGCCACCATCTCGTCAAATGCGACCGGGAATTTGTGTTCGGGCGACAGGCGGTAATCGACCGACAGCACGGCAATGCCGGCCTGGCGCACCAGATCGCGCAGGAAATGGTCCCAGCTATTGAGGCTGCCCTGCATAAAGCCGCCGCCATGCGCATAGATCAGGCACGCCGGCTTATCGATGCCTTCGGGGAAATAAAGCCGGCACGGTACGTCGCCATGCGGGCCCGGCAGCATCCGGTCCTGCTCCTTTTGCAGCGGCACCGAGTCGAGGCCGAGAAACCCGCCGACCCGGTCCTGCGCGGCGCGTACCTCGGATAGCGGTGCGACGGTCCGGTCGGGCACGACAAAGCCCTTCTCCTGCAGCAGCTTGCCGGCAGCGATAAGCTCGGGGTCGACCCAGGGGGTGGCGTCGTTCATGGTTGAACCTCTCAAACGAAGGCGGGCAAGGTAAGGCCCCAGACTATAGGCGCCGTCCGTGGAACAGACTATATGATATCATTGTGCAATCACAGCGTGCCGCAGGGCTGATATGGGGCAGGTAGTCATTCGCAACATCGACGATCAGGTTATCGAATGCCTGAAGCGGCGAGCTGCGACTCAGCGAAAATCATTGGAGCAGTGTCTGCGCGAGATCTTGACCGCCGCAGCACAACCGGGTCGCACCGAGTTGCTCGCCGAGCTTGAGCGCATCCGTGCGATGACGCGGCCTCGAAAATCGGGTGTCGCTTATCCCACCGCTGAACAGCTGATCCGCGAAGACCGGGACCGCCGGTGACCTGCGTCGTCGACGCCAGCGTGGCGCTGAAGTGGTTCCTTCCCGACGAACCGCATTCTGATGAAGCCTGGGCCTTGGTACAGGAAGGTGAAATCCTGATCGCGCCTGATCTACTGATCGCCGAGACCTGTAACGCGGCCTGGAAGTGCCATCGTTTAGAGCGGATGGAGGCAAGCGAAGTTTCGGATATCGCCGCGATCCTGCCCCGTTTTTTCGCTGAGCTGGTCGGCACTGCATCGCTGGCTCCGCGCGCTGCGCTCATCGCGGTTGACCTGGCGCATCCGGTCTACGACTGCCTCTACCTAGCCCTCGCCGAGTCGCGCCGCCTCCCGTTCGTTACC
>DASQGR010000126.1:0-14938 GCA_035632515.1 Allostellaceae bacterium
AGCCTTCAACGACGCCTGGCTGCTGATCGGCGGGCTGATCGTCCTGTCGCTTTTGTTGTTGCCGCTGCTGCGGCCCGCGCGAGGCGCGGCGCCGCCCCTGCCCGATCAGTCGAGCAGCGGCCGCAAGCGCTCGACCGCAGCGGCAATGGCCTCGGGGAGTAGCACAAAGCGATGACCGCGGGTTCGCCAAAGTCGAGCGCCGAAATCTCGGCAATGCGCGAGCCGGGCAGATCGGCAATGGCCTGGCGCACCCATGAGCGTTCTTTCAAGCCGTCGTTTCGAGGGGCGCATCGCGCGACGCGGCAATCCCCATCCTGGTGCCTACTTCGGCAGGAGATTGCTTCGCTGCGCTCGCAATGACGATCGGTATCAGCCGATGCCGCTTCCGAGGGCAAAGTCGGCTTCGGTCTTGCCCCGGATTTCCTGGAGCGACACCTCGGGCGCCAGCTCCAACAGCGTCATGCCGCCGCCGCCGCGGTCGATCTGGAAGACGCCGAGGTCGGTGATCACCATGTCGACGACGCCGGCGCCGGTCAGCGGCAGGGTGCAGCGATGGAGCAGTTTAGGCTCGTCCTTCGCCGTGTGCTCCATCAGCACGACGACGCGCTTGACTCCGGCGACGAGGTCCATCGCCCCGCCCATGCCTTTGACTACCCGGCCGGGGATCATCCAGTTGGCGAGGTCGCCGTTCTCGGCGACCTGCATCGCGCCGAGGATCGACAGATCGATATGCCCGCCGCGCACCATGCCGAACGATTGCGCGCTGTCGAAATAGCTCGTCGTCGGCAGCTCGGTGATGGTCTGCTTGCCGGCGTTGATCAGGTCGGGGTCTTCGTCGCCCTCATAGGGGAAAGGCCCCATGCCGAGCATGCCGTTCTCGCTTTGCAGCTGCACGGTGATGCCGGAGGGAATGTAGTTCGACACCAGGGTCGGGATGCCGATGCCGAGATTGACGTAGAACCCGTCCTTGAGCTCGGCGGCGGCGCGCTGCGCCATCTGATCGCGTGTCCAGGGCATGGGCGGTTCCTCGGGGTTAGGCGCGCTTGCGCACGGTGCGCTGCTCGATGCGCTTTTCGTAGCTCGGATAGTGGACGATGCGCTGCACGAAGATGCCGGGGGCGTGGATCTGGTCGGGTTCGATCTGCCCGGCCGGCACCAGTTGCTCGACCTCGACCACCGTCACCCGGCCGGCGGTGGCCATCACCGGGTTGAAGTTGCGTGCGGTCTTGCGGAACACGAGGTTACCCTCGGTATCGGACTTCCAGGCATGGATGACCGCAAGGTCGGCAACCAGACTGCGCTCCATGAGATAGGTCTGGCCGTCGAAGTCGCGGGTTTCCTTGCCTTCGGCGACGAGGGTGCCGACCCCGGTCTTGGTAAAAAAGGCGGGAATCCCGGCGCCGCCGGCACGGACGCGCTCGGCCAGGGTGCCTTGCGGGTTGAATTCGAGCTCCAGTTCGCCCTTGAGGTACAGGTCGGCAAACAGTTTGTTCTCGCCGACATAGGACGAGATCATCTTCCTGATCTGCCGGGTTTCGAGCAGGAGGCCAAGTCCGGCCCCGTCGATCCCGGCATTGTTCGATATCACGGTCAGCCCCTTGACCCCTGATCGCTGGATTTCGCCGATCAGCTTTTCCGGGATGCCCGAAAGGCCGAAACCGCCGGCCATGATCGTCATGCCGTCGTGCAACAGCCCGGCCAGCGCCGCCTCGGCATCGGGATAGATCTTGTTCATCGCGGATGCTCCTGCTGGGTTTGGTGATAGGCCCCAGCAGGACGCCCTGTCAATTTTCAGGACGCTCTGTTTTCAGGACGCTCTGTCAATTTTTCGGATCAGCCGGGCGCGACGGCGGTGGGGGCGATGGCGGTGCGGGCGATGGCGGCGCGGGCGGCGGCGGAGGCGGCTTGATTCCGAGCTTGTCGCGCGTCGCCGTGTCGACGACCCCATCGACATTGAGCCCCGACTGCTTCTGGAACCTGGCGACCGCCAGCGCCGTCGCCGTGTCGTAAAGCCCGTCGGTGAGGCGCTCGCCCTGTTGCGGGCCGAGCGGTTTCTGGACCGCGCGGACGTCGTCGCCGCTCATCGGCGGGTCGGCCAGGCGCAGCGTGCGCGACTGGCCGGGTCCGGGGCTGCCGGAGGCATGATGATCGAACCAGGCGGTGAGATCGCTGCCGTTGACCGTGAGCGGATGACCGATCGCCGAGGCCAGGTGGAATTTGACCGCGGGCGCGCCGTCCGCCGCGTTTTCAGTGGCGCCGATAAATTTGAGCAGCGGCAGTTCGGCGCGGCCGAATTGCGAGGTGACGATCTCCGACAGCGCGTCGAACCCGCGCACCACGATATCCCCCGAGGCGGCATACCCGATCGGCACCGGCGGCGCGCGCTTGGCCTCGCCGGTCGCGTCGACCTTCACATCCTTGAAGTCGACCGCGGCGTCGTAGAGGCGAAACACCGGGCTCAGCGACATCGCCGCGCCGATGATGCGCTGCATGGCTTTCTCCTTTTCCGCCGCGTCCGCGCCGGGCCCGCTCTGGCTGCCCGCCTCGGCGAGCGTGCGCAGCGCACTCGTGGCGATGTCTTCGAGCCCGAAATCGAGGACGATCCGGCTCGGCACCTGGACTTCCGGAACCAGCGACGGGGCGATTGCCAGCCCGTCATGGCGAATGGTGAGGCGCAGCGCCGCGTTGTCGCGATCGAGCCCGGCCAGGGCGGCCTCGATCGACGCCTTCGCCAGCGTGACCAGCGCCTCGCCGTCGCTTTTCTTCTTTTTCGTGGTGATCCCCTCGACGGTCAGGTAGCCCTTCGAATAATTGAAGGCGGTGAGAACTTTCGGGAGCAGCGATAGCCAACCGCTGACCTTCTTGTCGGGATCGCCCTGGCCGTCTTCGCGGATTTCCGCGACCCGGTCGCGCACCGCGTCGAGCTCGGCAAGGCTGCGGCCGCCGGCTTCGCCGCCATAGGCAATGCGTTCGATCGTGCCGGTCAGCGGGGTTTCGGCCATCAGGAATTCAAACCGCTTGAGCTCGAAATCAAGCGGCCCGCGCCAGCTGCCATCGTCGTTTCGCACGATCTTCCAGCCGGCGGTCACCGGGCCGAAGCTGCCCCAGTTCAGGGCGTTTTTGTCCTCGATACGGCCGCCGGCGAGCGTCAGCGTTGCCGACCGTTGGCGCTCGCCCGGGTTTTCGACCAGGGCGGTCACCTGGCCCCCCTTGAGCGACACGGTGACCTCGACGCCGTTGGCGCCGGCAATCGTCGACATCGCCGGCAGCGCGATGGTGAACTCGACGAGGTTGTCGCCCGCCGGCTTGCGGCGGATTTCGATGCGGTCGAGGGTAATCGTACCGAGCGGCTTCGGCTCGGCCGGATCCTTGCGAAACGAGAACCGCGCGTTGACCAGGGTCGCGGTGGCGGTATCGCCGCTCGCCTGCACGTCGAACTTGTCGGCGCCGTCCCAATGCAGCTGTCCGTTCGTCGACAGCAGGCCGTGGTGAAAAAACGCCTCGATCTCCGTCTTCAGCGTATCGGCATCGGCCGCCTGCGCGGCCTGCGGCGCAGCCGCGCAGATGAGGAGAACGGCCAGGACAACGGCCTTCAGCGCCGCTCGCAACATCGGAGAGCACCCCTTCAATGAACCTCGCCATCATAGCGCCGAAGCACCCGACCCCTGCGAAAAAAGAGGCCGCACAGCGGCGGCCTCAAGGCTGAGGGGAGGATGCCCATGCGGGCAGCGCGCGCCGAAAGACGCGCGTCGTCGTCGAGAATGCTCAACAAACATCACTGAAACGTTAATCATGAGCCAAGCGTTCCACCGGACCGGCTACGGCAAAGAAAACCCTTGCATCGCCTCCGCCCCGGTCCAAAATTGGCGTGAGGCTGGGGTGCTGCCCGGCGTGCGGGATCGTCCGCGCCCGGTGCGGCTGAGAGCAGACCCACTGAACCTGGCCGGGCGTGTCCCGGTGGAGGGAGTCCGTCATAACCGCGCTCATCGCTCAATCAGACCGACCCAAGACCGTCATCATCGGTGCCGGGGTGATCGGCCTCGGCATTGCCTGGCGCCTGGCGCAGGCCGGTTGCCGGGTCGCCGTCTACGACCGCGGCGCGGCGGGGCGCGGCGCCAGCTGGGCGGCGGCGGGGATGCTGGCCGCGGCGGTCGAGACCGAGCCGGGCGAGGAGCCGCTGCTGCCGCTGACCCTCGAAAGCCAGCGCCTGTGGCCCGAGTTCGCACGCGAGCTCCGGGCGGCGACCGGGATTTCGGTCGATTATCGCGACGAGGGGACGCTGGTCGTCGCCCTCAACCGCGACGATGCCGAGACCCTGCGCCACTCCTATGAGTTCCAGAAAGGCCTCGGGCTCGAGCTCGAATGGCTCAATGCGATGGAGGCCCGCCGCCTTGAACCGCACCTGAAGCCCGGCATCGCCGCGGCGGTGCTGAGCCGCGGCGACCATCAGGTCGACAACCGCTGCCTCGCCCGCGGGCTGATCGCGGCCTGCCGCGCGGCGGGGGTCGCGATCAACGAGCATTGCCCGGTCAAGGAAGTAACGATCGCCGCCGGCACGGCCCGCGGTGTCGAGACCGATCGCGGCCACGACCACGCCGACGTGGTGGTGCTGGCCGCCGGCGCCTGGTCGCGCGAGATCGGCGGCATCCCGGCGCCGTATCTGCCGCCGGTGCGGCCGATCAAGGGGCAGATGCTGGCGGTGCAGATGGACCCTGCGGCGCCGATCCTGCGCCATGTCGTGTGGCTGCCGCGCGGCTATCTGGTGCCGCGCAACGACGGCAGGCTGATCATCGGCGGCACCGTCGAGGAGCGCGGCTTCGATACCTCGATCACCGCGGGCGGGCTGCTCGCGCTGATCGAGGGCGCGTGGCGCGCGGTGCCGACGATCGAGGAATTGCCGATCGCCGAGACCTGGGTCGGCTTTCGCCCGGGCTCGCGCGACGACGCGCCGATGCTGGGACCGAGCGGCATCGACGCGCTCGTCGTCGCCACCGGGCATCACCGCAACGGCATCCTGCTCACCCCGGTCAGCGCCGCCGTGATCAGCGCCTATATCCTCAACGGGCGATTGCCGGAGACGGCGCTGCCCTTTGCGCCGCAGCGTTTCACCAAGACGCTCCCGGCGCCGGTCGACCAGGCGGCGCAATGACCCGGCTCAAGATCAACGGGATCGACGAGGAGGTCGCCGCGACCACGGTCGCGCAACTGCTCGCCGACCGCGGCATCGATCCCGGCGCGCGGTTTCTCGCGGTCGCGATCAACGGCGAGGTGGTCCGCCGCGGTGCCTGGGGTGAAGCGGTCTTGACCGCCGGCGACGCCGTCGAGATCGTCCGTCCGCTGCAAGGCGGCTGAGTTTCGGCTAGGATAAGCACATGAGCAACGATCCGTTTCTGATCGCCGGCACGCCCCTCAAGTCGCGGCTGTTCATCGGCACCGCCGGCTATCCCAATCAGCAGGTGATGCTGGATTCGCTGGAGGCGAGCGGCGCCGAGCTGGTGACGATGTCGATCCGGCGCATCAGCCTCGACAGCTATTCGGGCAGTCTCGTCGACGTATTGAGCCCGCGCTGCCGGCTGCTGCCCAATACCTCGGGCTGCGTCACCGCCCGCGACGCGATCCTTACCGCCGAGCTGGCGCGCGAAGCGCTCGAAACCGACTGGGTCAAGCTCGAGCTGATCGGCGACCGCGAGACGCTCTATCCCGATGTCGAGCAGCTCGTGCATGCCGCCGACGAGCTGGTTCGCAAGGGTTTTGTCGTGCTGCCCTACTGCAACGACGATCCGGTCGCCTGCCAGAAGCTCGCCGATGTCGGCTGCGCCGCAGTAATGCCGCTGGGTTCGCTGATCGGCTCCGGCCGCGGCATCGCCAACCCGGCGGCGATCGAGCTGATCTGCACGAGGAGCCCGGTTCCGGTGGTGCTCGATGCCGGAATCGGTACGGCGTCCGACGCAGCGCTGGCGATGGAGCTGGGCTGCGACGCGGTGCTGGTCAACACCGCAATCTCGAAGGCGCACGACCCGATCGCGATGGCGGCGGCGATGAAGGCCGGGGTCGAGGCGGGGCGCCTTGCCCGGCTCGCCGGCCGCATCCCGAAACGCACCTTCGCCGAGCCGTCGAGCCCGCAGCTGGGGTTGGTCGGCACCTGAAAGCGCGACGCCTGCAATGCCGCACCGCTGTTCGTCGTTCCCGACCGGTTACAGCAGCGTGTGGATGATTTCCTTGTAGGGACGGGCATCGACGAAATGCCGCTCGCGCGTCGCCTTGTCGATGTAGAAGAAGACCTGGACGACAAAAATCACGTTCACATTCCTCTCGTCGGGCGAGAGCGGCATGAACAGCACCTTGGTATGGCGCTCCGGGTCGCGCCGCGTCGGCGAGAAGAACAGGCATTCGGAATAAAGCGCCCGGCGGGTGTGGACGCATTCGTCATAGAGGGCGAGAACATGCGCGCGGTATTCGGGGCCGGGCAGCACCTGGTCGAGATAGCATCCGGTGGCGTTGACCCCGTGCGCGCGCTGGTTTTCCGTGCCGATCAGGCGATAGCGGTAGCGGCCGTCGACGAGCCGCTCGACCAGCATTACATCGGGCAATAGCCGGGGAATCTCGGTCGGGTCGATATCGGCCCGGCTTGGCATTGCCCGGCCGGACGCCTTGCCGCACCAATACGCGTAAGCCTGTTCCAGCCGCGGATCGGTGAACGGCGGCGGTGACGCCGCCCCCCGATCGATCCCGCAGGCGCTTACCATGTCGCTGATGACCTGTCTCCTATCGACGAAAGCCGATGCGCACTCCCTACCCCGACTATCGGCAGTCATGGTAAAATTTTGATTTAGATCTACCGGAACGACCTGAGGCGGTTCGCTGTTCGTGTTGGGCTACGCCTCACGGCCTAGAAAAGGTCTATGGCGGAGCGGCTCCGCGCATGGCATTTTCGCTCCAATGCAGTCCTCCCGCTGGCGTCCGAACGGTACCGCTGTCTTGGGCGCGATCACCGGATTTTTGCGCGGTCTGGCGCAGCTGATTTTTGTCGTCGGCATTCTCGTCGCGATCTTTGCCGGCGGCGGGTTGGCGCTTGCTATAGCGCATTTCAGCCGCGACCTGCCCGACCACCAGCAGCTCCTCAGCTACGTGCCCGCAACCGGCACGCGGGTCTATGCCGGCGACGGCAGCTTCATGGCCGAGTTCGCCGCCGAGCATCGCATCATAACGCCGATCAAGGAGGTGCCGCCGCTGGTGATCGACGCCTTCCTCGCCGCCGAGGATCGCGATTTCTACAGCCACGGCGGGGTCAACCTGCTTGCGATCTTCCGCGCCGCAATTGCGGATATCGCCCGTTTCGGGCGCGGCCAGCGGCCGCTGGGCGCCTCGACCATCACCCAGCAGCTGGTGCGCCACTTCCTGCTGACCAACGAGGTCTCGGTCTCGCGCAAGATCAAGGAGGCGCTGCTCGCCTACCGCATCGAGAGCGCGCTGAGCAAGGACCGCATCCTCGACATCTATCTGAACGAGATCTATCTCGGCGCCGGAGCCTACGGTGTCGCCGCCGCCGCCGAGACCTATTTCGGCAAGCGGCTCAATCAGCTGACGATCGCCGAGATGGCGTTCCTCGCCGCGCTGCCCAAGGCGCCCAACAATTACAACCCGGTGCGGCACCCGCAGGCGGCCAAGAGCCGCCGCGACTGGGTGATCGACGGTATGGCCGAAAAAGGCTGGATCAGCTGGGCCCAGGCCGAGGCGGCCAAGGCGACGCCGCTCCAAGCGCGCCCGCGGAGCGAGCCGGAGCAGGGCCATCCCGGATATTTCACCGAAGAGGTGCGGCGCGAGCTGGTCGCGCGCTATGGCGAGAAAACCGTCTACGAGGGCGGGCTGACCGTGCGCACCAGCTTTGTGCCGGTGTACCAGGCCATGGCCGACAAGGCGTTCCACAATGGGCTCGCCGAATACGACCGGCGCCACGGCTGGCGCGGCCCGGTGACGCAGTTGCCGACCGCGGCAGCGGCTCGGGCTGCGCTCGCTTCGATGCCCGAGCCGGCGGCGATGCCGAGCTGGCACGTCGCGGCGGTGACTGCGATCGACAACGGCGGCGCGCAGATCGTGCTGAAAAACGGCTTTGCCGGCCGCATTCCCCTGGAAGAGCTGCGCTGGGCGCGACGCACGGCCGGCGACCAGCGGCTCGGCCCTCCGGTTTACAGCGCGCGCGATGTGCTCAACCCCGGCGATGTAATTTACGTCGAGGCACTGGGCGAAACTTCCGCCACGTCGACCAAGCACGCGGCGCCAGGGCCGCACTACGCGCTGCGCCAGGTGCCCGACGTCAGCGGCGGCTTTGCCGCGATGGACCCGAAGAACGGGCGGGTTTTCGCGCTGGTCGGCGGCTGGGACTATCGCGAAAGCCAGTTCGACCGCGCCGTGCAGGCCAAGCGCCAGCCCGGCTCGTCGATCAAGCCGTTTGTCTATCTGACGGCGCTGCAGGGCGACTTCACCCCGTCGAGCGTCATCCAAGACGCGCCGATCGAGCTGGACCAGGGCCCCGGCTTGCCGAAATGGAGCCCGGCCAACTACGAAGGCACCTATGTCGGCTCGACAACCTTGCGCCAGGCCCTGGTGCATTCGCGCAACCTGGCGACCGCGCGTCTGGCGGCGACGATCGGACTGCCGGCAATCGCCGGCACGGTCGAGCAGTTCGGCATCATGGACAAGATGCCGCTTTATTATTCGATGGCGCTGGGAGCCGGCGATACCACCCTGCTGCGGCTGACCACCGCCTACGCGATGCTCGACAATGGCGGGCATTGGCTGAGCGCCTCGGTCATCGACCTGGTACAGGATCGCAGCGGCCGCATCCTCTACCAGAAAGGCACGCGCAGCTGCGCCGCCTGCTTTATCGTCGCCGGCCCCCGCGACCCTCATCCGTATACCGATCCCGACTACAGCGCGATGGGGGTGGCCGAGCCGTCGGATATCTATATTCAGGGCGCGACATTTGCCGAGAACCCGCTGGTCTACAAGCCGACCAAGCCCGATCCCCTGGTCGATCCGATCGCCGACCACCAGATTGTCTCGATGATGGAGGGCGTGGTTCAGCACGGCACCGGCATCAAGGTAGCGGCGGTGGGCAAGCCGCTCGCCGGCAAGACCGGCACGTCGAGCGAGTGGTTCGACGCCTGGTTCGTCGGGTTCTCGCCCGACATCGCGGCCGGCGCCTATGTCGGTTTCGACACGCCGCGCACCTTGGGCAATGGCGAGACCGGCGGCAATGTCGCGGCGCCGATCTTTCGCGACTTCATGGCCGAGGCGCTGAAGAACGCCCCGGCCCTGCCATTTCCCGACCCGCCGAATGCGGACATGGTGCTGGTCAATGCGATTACCGGCCAGCCCACGGTTTCGGGCGACAAGGATGCGGTCCTCGAGGCGTTCCGTCCGGGCACCGGGCCGGGCAGCGGGTATGGCAACCCGTCGACCGTGCCATCGACGACGGACACCGTGGTCAGCGCCAGTGACGGTTTGCCGCCGGGCACGATCGTGCCGCCGCCACCGCCCCAGCGGCTGCTCACCGGCACGGGCGGCCTCTACTGACCAGCTATTCTACTGTCCGGCGATTTTTTCGAGCCGCCCGAGCCAAGCCAGCACCCGCCGGCGGTTGGCGCCGAAATCGCCACGGCCGTAACGCGCCCGGCTGTAAATCGCGAGGCTCGACCGGTCGGGGCCGAGGGCAACGAAGTCGATCGTGACGATGTCGGGAAAGCGCAGGAGCGGGGTGTGCTGAATGACCACGAGGCGGCTCCGGTCGGGCGCCGAGTCGACCGTCACCACCCCCGGCTCCGCGGCGATCATCGCACCCGCAGCCGTCGCGACCCGATCGCGCGGCAGCGCGAAGACGGGGCTCGGCGCTGCCGTTGCCGCACAATATCCCGGCGGGCAGGCGAGAAACGCATTGCCCGGGATCGGATCGTGCAACTCGCGGATGACGATGCGCTCGTCCGGCCGCAGCGCGTCTTCGGCCGCGCGCCCCATGAAAAGCCGCACGGCAAGGCCGAGCCCGGCAAGCAGAAGCGCAACGGCGGCAAGTCCGACAAGCATCCGGGGCAATCTTCTCGACCTTATGGCGGCTTCAGCCCGAACGCCTCGGCGAGCAGCGTGTAGGAGCGTTTGCGCGCCTGGTAGTCGTGGGTGATGGTCAGCACCACGACCTCCTCGACCCCGTAACGCGCAGCGAGCGCCTCAAGCTGTGGCTTTACCGTCGCCGGGGTGCCGATGATCTGCCGGCGGCGGTGATGCTCGACGACGCGCCGCTCGATCTCGGTGTATGGGTAGGCCAGGGCATCCTCGGGCGGCGGGAACGGCATCAATATGCCCTGGCGCTGGCGCAGCCGCGACAGGTCGCGGCTGGCGGCGAGGTATTGCGCCCGCTCCTCGGTTTCGGCGCAGATGACGAAGACGCCGATGCTGGCCTGTGGCGCCCGCAGGATCGCCGACGGACGGAACTGCGCCTTGTAGGCGGCCATGATCTCCGGCCCGCCTTCGTCGGTGATGAAATGCGCGAACGAAAAGGCGCGGCCGAAATAGGCGGCAAAGATCGGGCTCTGCTCGCTCGACCCGAGTATCCAGATCTCCGGCAAGGTCTCGCCGTCGGGCATCAGCTTGATGCGCGAGAACGGATGCTCGGCCGGGATGGTGTGCTCGAGATAGCCGATCAGATCGGCGATCTGGTTGGGGAAATGCTCGATGCCGAGCGCCCCCGGACCGTGCTGCAGGGCGGCCGCGGTCAGCTGGTCGCTGCCCGGCGCCCGGCCGATGCCGAGATCGATGCGGCCGGGATAAAGCGTCTCCAGCATGCGGAACTGCTCGGCCACCTTGAGCGAGCTGTAATGGCTCAGCATCACCCCGCCCGAGCCGACGCGGATGTGCTGCGTTTCGGCGGCGACCCGGGCGATCATGATCTCGGGCGCGCTGCCGGCGAGGGCCGGGGTGGCGTGGTGCTCGGCCAGCCAGTAGCGCCGATAGCCGAGCGCTTCGACGTGGCGGGCGAGCTCGATCGTCTCCAGAAGCGCGTCGCGCGGGGTCACCCCCTGCCGCACCGGCGACTGATCGAGCACGCTCAAGGTCAGCATGGCCGGAGCTTATACGCCCCTATATCTTTCCCATCTCGCGCAGCACTTCGGAGGCGATGCGAAAGCTGCCGAGCGCCGCCGGCACGCCGCAATAGATGCAGGCCTGCATCAGCACTTCCTGGATCTCGGCGACGCTGACCCCGTTGTTGATCGCGCCGCGGACATGCAGCCGCACCTCCTCCGGCCGGTTGAGCGCGGTCAACATCGCCAGGTTCAGCATCGACCGGGTCTTCTTGTCGAGGCCGGGCCGGGTCCACACCTCGCCCCAGCACCATTCGGTCACCAGCTTCTGGAACGGCTTGTTGAACTCGTCGACCTTGGCGATCGAGCGGTCGACATACTCGCTGCCGAGCACCGCCCGCCGCATCGCCAAGCCTTTGTCAAACAGCGTCGTGTCGTCGGGCATCGCTTCCTCCATCCAGGGTGATGCACCACTATGGAGGCCGGTCGGCGCGATGAAAACCCTGGACCGGGGCGAGAACGGCGATGATGAGATGGATCAGGCTGGTGCTTCTGGCCGTGCCGCCGACACTGGCGGCGGCGGCGCTGCACGCGCAGTCGCTGACGATCGATGCGAGCACCGTCGGCGCGCCGGGCAGCGGCGCGCGCGCCGAGCTCTATATGCCCGCCGTGGCCGCTGGCGCCGTCGTCGAACTCCATGGCTGCAACGGGATCAGCCCGCATTATCGCATCTGGGCGGCACGATTGGCGCAATGGGGCTACGCGACGCTTCTGGTCGACAGCTTCCGGCCGCGCGGCTACGCCGACGGCGTGTGCAATCACGGGCGCGACGTGCCGGCCGATCTGCGCGCGCGCGATGCGTTCGCTGCCGCCGCCTACCTGCACTCGCGACCGGACCTGCGCAATGCCCCGATCGGGCTCGTCGGCTTTTCGCATGGCGGCTGGGCGGTGCTGAAGGCGGTGCTGGCAAACGCGCGGCCTGCCGGCGAGCCGCCGTTTGCCGCTGCGGTGGCGTTCTATCCCGGCTGCGAGCCACCGGGATCGGCGCTGGAAACCGACACCTTGATCCTCATCGGCGACGCCGACAGCTGGACCCCGCTCGCCCGCTGCCAGCGCTGGCGCGATCAGGTGCAGACCGACGGCCATACCCTGCAGATGACGGTCTATCCCGGCGCGCTGCACGCCTTCGACACGGAGAGCGGTCCGCATTATTTCGCCGGTCATTACATCGGCCGCGATCCGGCCGCCGCCGCCGATGCGGAGGCCCGGACCCGGGCTTTCTTGGCCGCCCGATTGATCCCCCAGCGCTAACGGATGACGCCTTTCCGGTGCAGCGCGGCGATGTCGGCCGGGGTAAAGCCGAAGCGGGCCAAGACCTCGTCCGAATGCTGGCCGTGCAGCGGCGCCGCGGTCGGGGTCGGGCCCGGGGTGTCGGCAAAGGCGATCGGCTTGGTCATCGTGCGGTAGCGGCCGACGACGGGATGGTCGATCTCCGCGACCAGATTTTCGGACAGCACCTGCGGGTGGTCGAACATGTCCTCGATCGGCCGCACCGCGGCGCACGGCACCCGCTCGCCGAACAGCGTCTCCCATTCGAGCGCGGTCCTCGTCGCCAGCGCGACGCGAACCTGCGGCACCAGGGTCGCGGCATGCTCGGCGCGCTTGGCCATCGTGTCGTGGCGCGGGTCGGCGGCAAGCTCCGGCAGCCCGATCAGCTCGCAGAACGCGGCGAAGAAATGGTTGGAATGCACCGAGATGTAGAGCGGGCCTGACTTGGTCGGGTGGATCCCGGTCAGCCCGCCGGCGCCGCTGTCGCGCACCGCGTCGCGGCCCTCGCTGTCGGCCCAGACAAAGCGCCCGGCCTGGATCGTCAGCGCGCTGCGCAGCAGCGACAGGCTCATGTATTGACCCTTGCCGGTGCGCTCGCGGTGGTAGAGCGCCGCCGCCACCCCATAGGCCAGCAGCGCCGAGGTGAAATAATCCAGCACCGAGCCAAGCACCAGTTGCGGTGTCTCCTTGCCGCCCTGAAACACGGCGATCCCGGAAAGGCATTGCAGCACCTGATCGAACCCGCCCTTGTCGGCAAGCGGCCCGCTGTCGCCGTAGCCGGTCAACCCGGCATAGACCAGGCGCGGGTTGATCTCCCGCAGCCGCGGATAATCGATGCCGAGCCGCGCCGGCACCGCGGGACGGAAATTCTCGACCAGCACATCGGCCTTGGCGACCATGCGGTGCAGGGCCGCCAGCCCTTCTTTCTGCTTCAGGTTGAGGCCAAGCCCCAATTTTCCGCGATTGGTGCCGAGGAAGAACCGGCTCTCGCCCGGCAGGCTGGACGGGAACTGACGCAGCATGTCGCCTTGCGGCGATTCGATCTTGACCACCGTCGCGCCGAGATCGGCAAGCAAGGTGCAGCCATAGGGTCCGGCAAGGTAGCTGCACAGGTCGAGGACGGTGATGCCGGTCAGCGGCCCCGGCGTTGGCGTGTCCGCGGTCATTCTGGCCCCGACTATTTCTGCGCCTTGGCGCGGATCGCGGCCATCGCATCAAGCGTGCGCTGCGCGCGGTAGACGATCGGATAATCGATGAACTTGCCGTCGAGTTGGATCGCGGCGCTGCCCTCTTTTTCCGCCTGAGCGAAAGCGGCGACCACCCGCTCGGCGAAGTCGATTTCGGCATTGGTTGGGGTAAAGACGCGGTTGACCACCGGAACCTGGTTCGGGTGGATGCACATCTTTCCTTGAAAGCCGAGCCCTTGCGCCAGCCGGGTCGAGCATTCGAGCCCCTCCTCGTCCTGCAGATCGACCCATACCGTGTCGAGCGGCGCCTCGATCCCCGCGGCGCGGCTGGCGGTAACGACGCGAGCGCGGGCATAGGCGAGCTCGCCCTCGGCCCGGCTCCAGGTCATGTTGACGTCGAGGGTGAAATCGCCCGCGCCAAAGGCGCAGTGCCTGACCCGCGTCCCGGCACCGAGGATCGCCTCGATCTGGGTCAGGCCGCGGGCGGTCTCGATGATCGGGGTCAGGTCGATCCCGCCTTTGGCAAGGCCGCGCTCGCGTTCGAGGTTGCCGAGCAGCCAGTCGACGGTCTGCAGGGTGGCGGCGCTCTCGACCTTGGGCAAGATGATGCCGTCGAGCCCGGGCCGCACGATCGCGGCGAAGTCGCCGTGGCAGAACTCGGTATCGGCGGCATTGACCCGCACGTAAAGCAGCCCGGTGCGCGGCTCGCCGTAAGCGGCGACGACCGCGTCGCGGGTCGCCGGTTTCTCGGCGATCGCGACGGCGTCTTCGAGGTCGAGGATCACCGCATCGGCATCGAGGGTCAGCGCCTTCTCGACCCGTCGCGGATGGTTGCCGGGGGCGAACAGGAAACTGCGGAGGGGAATGGTGCGTCTCCTTCGTTCCATCGTCATTTGGCGGGCCATGCCCCTCACCCCCATGCCGCAGGCGTGGGAGGGTGAGGGGCTGTGCTCCCTCAACTCAGCGACACCTCCATCCCGCGCTTGGTCGCCGGGCGCGCCATCAGCTCGTCGTACCAGCGCTTGACGTTGGGATACTCCTGGAGATCGACCTGGTGCCGCTCATGCCGCCAGGCCCAGCCGAGGATCGCGAAATCGGCGATCGACACGTCGCTTCCCGCAGCATACGGCACCTCCCCCAACCGCTTGTCGAAGACGCCGTAGAGCCGGTGCGTCTCCTTCGAGTAGCGCTTCAGTCCGTAGCGGCGGTCGGCCTCGTTGGTCAGCGCGATGAAATGGTGGACCTGGCCGGGCATCGGCCCGAACCCGCCCATCTGCCACATCAGCCATTCGAGCACCGGCACCTGCGCCCGCAGGTCGCCATTGGGCCAGAACTTGCCGGTCTTCTCGC
>DASQGR010000127.1:0-10807 GCA_035632515.1 Allostellaceae bacterium
TCAAAGGCGCGACCCTGATCGGCAACGGCCCCGACGCGCTGACCAAGATCGCGATGATCGGCAACGATCTGAAGCTAGACGACGGGGTTGGCACCTGCGGCAAGGACGGCCAGGGCGTGCCGGTCGGCGTCGGTCAGCCGACCGTGCGGATGGACGGCCTCACCGTGGGCGGCACCGCCGCATGATCTGGCGGCGGGCCGTGCGGCGCCGCCTCGGTTTGGCCGCAGCGCTCGCCGGCGCGCTGTCGATCGCGCCTTTCGTCCCCACCGACGCCTTCGCCTGCGACCCCGCGACCGCGCCGACGACGAAGTGGTCGACCGAGCGCGAGGGCGGCATCGCCTGGCTCAAGACGCCCTGCGGCGAGCGCTTTTTCAGCCTCGGGGTCAACACCCTCGATGGCGGCTATTCCTGGCGAACGATGGGCAACAAGGTCGCCTATCACTGGCAGAGCTACTACCCCAGCCTCGCCGATTGGGTGGCATCGGCGACACACCGGCTCGCCGATTGGGGGTTCAACACCGTCGGCGGCTGGTCGCTGACCCCGGACAAGCTGCCGGTGCCGATGATCGTCAACCTCGAGCTTGGCCGCCGCGCCAAGTTCCACTGGTTCGACCCGTTCGACCCGGCAACCGAAACCCGGATGATGGACATGGCGCGCGAACTGGTCGCGCCCTATCGCGGATCGCCCTACCGCATCGGCTATTTCTCCGACAACGAGGTCGGCTGGTGGGCCGGCGCGCTGTTCCTCTATTACGCGACGATGCCCGCGGACAATTTCACCAAGCAGCGCTGGGTGGCGGCGCTGCGCACGCATTACGGCGGCGATTGGCGCCGTTTCACCGCCGATTTCGTCCCGCCGGACGGCGTCGATTCGTGGCAGAGCCTACTTGCCAGCCGGAAGTTCACCAAGATGCGGCCCGGCCGGTCGGGAATCTCGGCTGTCCGCGAATGGACGGGGATCGTCGCCGAGCGCTACTACGCGCTGGCCGAGAAGGCGATCCACGCCGCCGACCCCGACGCGCTTTATTTTGGCGATCGGCTGCCGATCTACTACGACCCGGCGGCGGTGCGGGCGATGGCCCGCCACGTCGATGCAATCGCCACCAACTACAACCCCGATGCCGGCGACGGCTGGATCGCGCATTACTACTGGGACGGGCTCGAAAAGCTTTCCGGCGGCAAGCCGATCCTGGTCACCGAGTGGTTTTTCGCGGCGCAGGAAAACCGCACCAGGAACCTCAATAACGGCCACTTGATGACCGTGGCCACCCAGGACGAGCGCGCTCGCGGGGCCGCGGCCGCAGCGGAGAATTTCGCCGCGATCCCCGGCCTCATCGGCATGCACTGGTTTCAGTATTACGATCACCCGAGGGGCGGCAGGCCGGACGGCGAGGACTATGATTTCGGGCTCGTCGACATCGACGACGTGCCTTACGCCCGCGTCGTCCACGCCCTCGCCGCGGCCAACCGCAACATACCCGCGATCCATGCGGCGGCGAGCGCCCGTCCCGCCCCCGACAGCGGATACGAGCTGCCGCATGCGACGATCGCGCTCGACGACCATTCGCTGTCCGACTGGCCCAAGCCGGCGAGCCTGCTGCCGCCGCTGACCCCCTCGCCCGGGGCGGTGGATTTCGGCGAGATCTACCTGTCCTGGAGCGACAAGGGACTCAATCTGGCGACGATCGGCCAGGACTATTTCGATGTCGACCTGCTCGCCTACGACGCAACGTTCCCGCTGAGCGAATCCTATCGGATCGAGATCGGGGTCGATGCGGGAGCCGGGCCGCACCGCATGACGCTGTTCTTCATTCCGCCGAAGAAGCGGATCAAGGACTACCTGGAGATGAAGTGGACGCTGTGCGAAGGACCGGCGGACGCGGCCATCGCCCATGGCTGCGAACCCCCCGCCGGTGCCGAGGCGGTCTATTTCGGCGCCGACCAGCCGCGTGTCACCGCCGAGATGACGATCCCATGGTCGGCCCTGGGGGTCGCCGCGCCGGTCACCGGCGCAACGCTGCGCGCCGAAGTGGCGATGACGAGCTGGCATCGCGAACGCTGGATGACGATCTCCGGAAAACCGCCGGAACAGGCGCTCGCCGATCCGTCGGGTTGGCGGGTGATGACGCTGCGCGACGGCACCGCCCACTCGACGCCGCGAATCCCGACCCGGTCGCCGGGCTGAGGCCTCCCGTCAGGGCCGGGCTCGATGCCGGTCCGCGGGGTCGAGGCGTTGGATAAGGGCTAGTAGGCGTATTCGGTATAGAGCTGCCTGAGGTCACCGCCCCAGCGGTTGGCGAAGTCGTCGAGCAGCTCGGCAGCGGGGGTGCGGCCCGAGCCGGCGATAGAAAACAGCGCGTCGAGAAAATGGGTCTCGTCCTCGCCGGCCTGGTCGCGCCGGGCGCGGCGGTGCATCCCCTCGCGGGCAAAATCCAGCACTTCCAGCGAAACGTCGCGCAGGGTGCGGCTGCGGATGCGGGCGTCCAGCCCCAGCCGCGGCACCTCGGCGCGCATCGCCTCGCGTTCCGACGCGGTCCAGTCGGCGATGAGGTCATAGGCCGCGTCGAGCGCCGCATCATCGTAGAGCAGCCCGACCCACAGGGCCGGCAAGGCGCAGAGCCGCCGCCAGGGGCCGCCATCGGCGCCGCGCATTTCGAGGAAGGTCTTGAGCCGCACTTCGGGAAACGCCGTCGTCAGGTGGTCGACCCAGTCGCCGATGCCGGGAAGGTGCCCCGGGTAGGCCGGCAACCTGCCCGCCATAAAATCGCGGAACGACTGGCCGCTGGCATCGATGTACTTGCCGTCGCGATAGACGAAATACATCGGCACATCCAGCATGTAGTCGACATAGCGCTCGAACCCG
Organism: Allostellaceae bacterium; assembly: GCA_035632515.1. Lineage (GTDB taxonomy): Bacteria > Pseudomonadota > Alphaproteobacteria > ATCC43930 > CGMCC-115725 > DATARH01. Next base: position 2,864 of record DASQGR010000127.1, read on the forward strand.
AACCCGTCCTCGAACACGAACGGCAGCGTGCCGCAGCGGTCGGGATCGGTGTCGGTCCAGATATGGCTGCGATAGCTCTGGAAGCCGTTGGGCTTGCCTTCGGTAAACGGCGAATTGGCGAACAGCGCCACCGCGACCGGCTGCAACGCCAGGCCGACGCGGAACTTCTTCACCATGTCGGCTTCGGACCGGTAGTCGAGATTGGTCTGCACCGTGCAGGTGCGCAGCATCATGTCGAGGCCCATCGAGCCTTTTTTCGGCATGTAGGCGCCCATGATGCGATAGCGCCCCTTCGGCATCCAGCCGACATCCTCGCGCCGCGACTGCGGATCGAAGCCGAGCCCGATCATTCCGAGGCCGAGTTCGTCGCAGACCTCCTTCACCTGGCGCAAATGCTCGTGCACCTCGTCGCAGGTCTGATGGATGGTCTCGAGCGGTGCGCCCGACAGTTCGAACTGCCCGCCCGGCTCCAGGGTGATCGAACATCGCGCGTCGTTTTCGAGCGCGATCACGTTGCCGTTCTCCGTCACCGGCTTCCAGCCGAACCGCATCATGCCGCGCAGCAACGCGCCGATGCCGTCCGGGCCTTCATAAGGCACCCGGCGCAGATCGCTGCGGCGAAAGACGAATTTCTCGTGCTCGGTGCCAATCCGCCACGCCGCGGGCGGCTTGCTGCCGGCCTCGTGGAACGCGACGAGCTGCCGCTTGTCGGTGATCGGCGGTCCGGACGATTTGGGCGGGGCGGACATTCGGGCGACGCTGCTCCAATGAACTACGCTTCTAGCCAAACTGCATCCGAGATTGGGCGCGGTCGTTACAACCGCAACCCCGGATGCATCCGGCCGCGCCGCTGACGGCGCCTCAACGGGAGCGGGTGCGGCGCCAGTCCCCGGCGACTGCCTGAAACACCGCCACGGCAGCAAGCGCGGCCGTCTCGGCGCGCAGCACCCGGGGTCCGAGCCCGGCTCGCGTAACAAAAGGGAGATTGGCTAGGGCGTCAAGCTCCGTGTCGGCAAAGCCTCCTTCCGGCCCGATCAGAAGCGCGGCCGGCGTTTCCGGCGCCAGGCCGGCCAACGCCTCGACCATCGGCGCGCCGACGCCGCTTTCGTCGCAGAGAATCAGGCGCCGTTGAGGCGGCCAGGCGGCCAGCAGCCGGTCGAGCCGCTCCGGCTCGCGAATCTCCGGCACCGACAGGCGCTCGCTTTGCTCGGCGGCGGCGACGGCATGGGCGGCGAGGCGCTCGCGGTTTAGCCGCTCGGCCTGGGTGCGGGCGGTCAGCACCGGCGCGAAGACGCCGACGCCAAGCTCCGCGCCCTTCTCGATCAGCCAGTCAAGCCGCAGCCGCTTGATCGGCGCGAACAGGAGCCACAGATCGGCGTCGGGCGTCGGCGGGCGCAGCTGGGCCTCGACCGCCAGCAGCCCGTGATGGCGGCCGGCCATGATCAGGCGGCAGCGGTATTCGCCGTCGCGCGCGTTGAATGCCGTTACCGCGGCCCCGACTGCGAGCCGCAGCACATGGCGCAAGCGATGCACCTGGGCCGCATCGATCTCGGCTGTCCCGTCTTCGGTCAGCGCGGCCGGTACGTAGAGGCGCGTGGCGGATCGTTCGGCCAACTCATTCCTTTTATGCGGCGTCCGGCCCTTTATGCGGCGTCCGGCTTGAGAAGCGTTCGGCTCCGGCTCAAGATTAGCCGATGTACACCGTTTTCGGAAAATGCGGCGCCGGCCCCCTCCCGTTCGCTGCACGGGTTTCCCGTTCCCGTGGTCGCGGAGAGGGCTCGGGCCCGCGACCGGGGCGCGGGACGATGTCTCTCCACGGCGCGCGATGACGGAGCGGCAAGTCCCCCGCCGCGCCTCCGCCGGGCGAGGTGGGGACGCAGAGCCGTTCGATCCCGCCGATATCCACTCCGGCGATTGGGTCGATCGCCTGCTGCCGTCTTGGGCGGAGCCCTATGCCCGGCTCGCCCGGCTCGATCGGCCGATCGGCACCTGGCTGCTGCTGTTTCCCGCCTGGTGGGGGATATCGCTGGCAACGCCGGGTTGGCCCAGCCCCTGGCTGCTCGTGCTGTTTGCCATCGGCGCGGTTGCCATGCGCGGCGCCGGCTGCACCCTCAACGACATCGCCGACCGCGACTATGACGCTAAGGTCGCGCGCACCCGCACCCGGCCGATTCCGAGCGGGCGGGTGACGCTGACCCAGGCGGTCTGGTTCATGCACGCGCAACTCGCCATCGGCGCGATGGTGCTGCTGAGCCTCAACATGGCAAGCAAGCGGCTCGGCATCGCCGTCATCGCGCTGATCACCACCTATCCGTTCATGAAGCGGATCACCTACTGGCCGCAGCTTTTTCTCGGGCTCAACTTCAACTGGGGGGCGCTGATCGGCTGGACCGCGGTAACCGGCGCCCTCGACGCCTGGCCGCCGGCGCTGCTTTACCTCGGCGGCATCTTCTGGACGCTCGGCTACGACACCATCTACGCCCACCAGGACAAGGACGACGACGCCCGCATCGGGGTCAAATCCTCGGCCCTGGCGCTGGGCGAGAACACACGGCCGTTCCTGTTCGCGTTCTACGGCGCTGCCGTCGCGATGTGGGCCGCCGCCGGCGTTGCTGCCGGGCTCGGCTATGTATTTCTCGCCGGCCTCGCCGCCGCCGCGGTTCAGCTTGGCTGGCAGGCGGCCACCGTGGCCATCGACGACCCCACCGACTGTTTGAGGAAATTCCGCTCGAACCGGATCGTCGGCTGGGCGATGCTGGCCGGCATCGTCACCGGCCATCTGGTTTGATCGTGGACCCGACCGCCTTTGTCCGCGGCAATACGGCGATTGCGGCGCCGCCGCTGGTGCCGGAGATCCGCCTCTATCTGGCCACCGAGGTCACCCCGATCTGGCAGGCGACCGAGGAGAGCCTCGCCCGCTTTGGAACGCCGCCGCCGTTTTGGGCCTTTGCCTGGGCCGGCGGCCAGGCCCTCGCCCGCTACCTGCTCGACCACCCCGAAATTGTCGCCGGCCGCGAGGTGCTCGATATTTGCTCCGGCTCGGGGATCGTCGCGATCGCCGCGGCCAAGGCCGGCGCCGTCCGCGTCGTCGCCGCCGAGATCGACCCTTTCGCCGCCGCCGCGATCGCCCTCAACGCGCCGCTGAACGGCGTCACCGTGGCGGTCGAGACCCGCGACCTGCTCGACCGCGCCGCCGCCGGCTGGGGCATCGTGGTGGCGGGCGATGTCTGCTACGAGGAGCCGATGGCCTCGCGCGTGCTGGCGCTGCTGCGCCGCATCGCGGCGCGCGGCCGGCTGGCGCTGCTCGGCGATCCGGGACGCGCCTATCTCCCCCGCGAGGGGCTGGTCGAGCGGGCGCGCTATGTCGTGCCGGTAAGCCGCGAACTCGAAGACCGCGAGGCCCGCGAGGGCGCGGTCTACGAAGTGCTGGCAGACTGACCGCCGCCCGTCCGCAACAGGCCGAGCCCGCGCACCAGCTCGCGCAGGCCGCGATCCGGCACCTTGTCGCGGCGCAGCACCAGGCCGATCTCGCGGTTGAGCAGCGGCGACAGCGAGCGCGCCGCGATCCCGCTGCCCTCCCCGACTGCCAGCCGCGGCAGCAGCCCGCAACCCAGCCCGGCGGCGACGAGCTGCTTGATCGCCTCGATGCTGCCGAGCTCCATCACCGGCTTTACCGCAATCCCGGCGCGCCCGAACCAGTGATCGATGACCCGGCGGGCGTTGCCGCCGGGTTCGTAGAGCAGCAGCGGCAGCGCCGCCAGCGCGCCGGGCGAGACCGTGCGCGGCGGCTCCATCCCGGGCGCGAAGACCGCGACGATTTCGTCGTCGATCAGCTTTTCGACCGCGAACATGCGGCCCGGCGCCGGCAGGGTCACCAGCGCGACGTCGAGCGAATTGTCGTCGAGATCGCGCAGGATGTCGGTCGAGTTGCCGGTGCGTACGACGATCTCCAGCCGCGGGAAGCGCCGGCGCAGATCGCTCAGCAGCGGCGGCAGCAGATAGATGCACGCGGTCGCACCGGTGCCGAGTCGCACCCGGCCGGCGATCCCATGGGTGTGGTAGGCCATTGCCTCGGCCGCGCTGGCGGCGGCCTCGTCGATTCGCCGGATATGCGGCAGCAGGTCGAGCCCGGCGGCGGTCGGTTGGGCCCGCCGCCCGATGCGCTCGACCAGGCGCACCCCGAGCCGCCGCTCCAATTGGCGGATCTGAAAGCTGATCGCCGGCTGGGTGAGGTTCAGCCGCGTCGCAGCCGCGGAAAAGCTGCCGAGCTCGACCACGGCGGCAAAGGCTTCGAGGTGATCGAGGTTTAGACCGCGCACAGACCAAAATTTTCTCGATGGGAACGATAAATCAAATAAATTTTCCTGATCTGTCGATCAGCGGCAAGATCGGCGCCGACCAGCCATCATCGGGTCTTCCATGCCGAAACCTCCGATCCCGCCTGCGACGTTGCGCCCATGCGAGACGCGCGACGTGCGGGCCGTGCGCGACATTTATGCCCACCACGTCCTGCACGGGCTGGCCTCGTTCGAGGTCGAGGCGCCGTCGGAAGCCGAGATGGCGCTGCGGCGCGAGGCGGTGCTCGCCGGCGGCTACCCGTATCTCGTCGCCGAGCGCGCGGGCGAGGTGCTCGGCTATGCCTATGCCAGCGCCTACCGGACGCGCCCGGCCTATCGCTATACCGCGGAAAACAGCGTCTATATCCGCCCCGATTGCGTCGGTCAGGGCATCGGCCGATTGCTGCTCGCCGCCCTGATCGCGGAATGCGAGAGGCGCGGGCTGCGCCAGCTCGTCGCCGTCATCGGCGACAGCGCCAATCACGCCTCGATCGGGTTGCACCGCCGGGCCGGCTTTGTCGAGATCGGCACGATCCGCGCGGCGGGGTATAAGTTCGGGCGCTGGGTCGACTCGGTGCTGATGCAGCGCGCGCTCGGCGACGGCGACACAACGCCGCCATAGGCAAGGTGCATGCAGTCCATGAGATCGAGCCGGGCGAGGAGATCGAGCCGGGTCACCATAGTCGCCGCGCTCGGCTCGACCCAGACCCTGGCCTGGGCGTCGAGCTACTATCTGCCGGCGATCCTCGGTGCACCTATCGCGACCGCGCTGGACCTGTCGCCGAGCGTATTCTTCGGTATTTTCTCGCTCGCTCTGCTGCTGTCGGCGGCGCTCGGACCATCGGTCGGGAGGGTGATCGACCGGCGCGGCGGGCGCGGCGTGCTGGCGGTGTCCAACCTGGCGCTGGCGCTGGGCCTGGTGCTGCTGTCGCGGGCGGAAGGGGTCGTCGGGCTGGCGATCGCCTGGATCCCGCTCGCCGCCGGGATCACCATGGGGCTTTACGACCCCGCCTTCGCCACCCTTACCCGGCTTTACGGTCATGACGCGCGCAACGCGATCACCGGGATCACCCTGATCGCCGGCTTTGCCAGCACGGTCGGCTGGCCGCTGAGCGCGTTTCTGCTGCACCGCTATGGCTGGTCCGAGGCCTGCCTCGCCTGGGCCGGGCTGAACCTGTTCGTGGCGATGCCCATCAACCTTTTGCTGATTCCCAAAGCGCCTTCCGAGATACCGCGAAGAGCAAGAGACAGCGACGACGACATGGCCGAGCCGCCGCGCGGGGCGATGCCGGTGCTCGCGTTTTTCTTTTCGGCGGCGTGGTTCGTCACCGGCGCGATGGCGGCGCATCTGCCGCGCCTGCTCGAGGCCGCCGGCGCCACGACGACCGAAGCGATCGCCGCCGCGGCGCTGGTCGGCCCGGCGCAGGTCGCGGCGCGGCTGGTCGAATTCGGACTGATGCGGCGGATGCACCCGCTGATCTCGGCCCGGGTCTCGGCGATCCTGCACCCGATCGGCGCGGTCTTTCTGGCGCTGCTCGGGCCGTTCGGGATTGCCGCCTTCGCGCTGCTGCACGGCGCCGGCAACGGCATGATAACGATCGCCAAGGGCACCTTGCCGCTGGCGATCTTCGGCCCGCACGGTTTCGGGCTGCGCAGCGGCGTCTTGTCGGCGCCGGCGCGGATCACCCAATCGGCGGCGCCGTTCCTGTTCGGGCTGCTGCTCGACGATGTCGGGCTGGGCGCGGTCGCGGTGTCGGCCGGGTTGATGCTGGCCGCTTTCGCCTCGCTCTTCGCACTGCGCTCGCGCACGAGCGCTCCTGCACCTATATAGGCGCTGATGCCCTATGCCAGCTTGCGCGACTTCATCGCCCGGCTCGAGGCGAGCCGTCGGCTCGTTCGGGTAACGGCGCCGGTATCGCCATTTCTGGAGATGACCGAGATCCAGACCCGCCTTCTTGCCGAAGGCGGGCCGGCAGTGCTGTTCGAAAATGTCATTGGACCCGCGAGCAAGTACCCTATGCCGGTGCTGGTCAATCTGTTCGGCACGGTCGAGCGGGTCGCCTGGGGCATGGACCGCGAGCCGCACCAGCTTCGCGAAGTCGGCGAGACCCTGGCCTTTCTGAAACAGCCGGAGCCGCCCGGCGGCTGGCGCGAAGCGCTCGAAATGCTGCCGCTGCTCAAGACCGCGATGGCCATGCGCCCGCGCACCTTGGGCGGTGCGCCGTGCCAGGAGATCGTCCTCACCGGCGGCGACATCGACCTGGCGAAGCTGCCGATCCAGACCTGCTGGCCCGGCGAGCCGGCGCCGCTCGTGACCTGGCCTCTGATCGTCACCAAAGGCCCGGGCATGCGCCGCGAGGACGGGTTCAACCTCGGCATCTACCGGCTGCAGGTGACCGGCCGCGACACCACCCTGATGCGCTGGCTGCGCCATCGCGGCGGGGCGCAGCACCATCAGCGCTGGGCCAAGGAGAAGACCGAGCCGCTGCCGGCCGCAGCGGTGATCGGCGCCGACCCCGGCACCATCCTCGCCGCGGTGACGCCGGTGCCCGACACCTTGTCCGAGTACCAGTTCGCCGGCCTCTTGCGCGGCAAGCGGGTCGATCTCGTCGATTGCAAGACCGTGCCGCTCAAGGTGCCGGCGGAGGCCGAGATCGTCCTCGAAGGCCATGTCTCGCTCGACGAATACGGCGACGAAGGCCCTTACGGCGACCACACCGGCTATTACAACGCGGTCGAGCCATTCCCGGTGTTTCGCCTGAGCGCGATCACGATGCGGCGCGACCCGATCTATCTCTCGACCTTTACCGGCCGCCCGCCCGACGAACCCTCGATCCTCGGCGAGGCGCTCAACGAGGTGTTCGTGCCGCTGCTCCAGCAGCAATTCCCCGATATCGTCGATTTCTGGCTGCCGCCCGAGGGTTGCTCGTACCGCATCGCCGTCGTGTCGATCCGCAAGACCTATCCCGGCCAGGCCAAGCGGGTGATGATGGGAATCTGGTCGTTCTTGCGCCAGTTCATGTACACGAAGTTCGTCATTGTCGTGGACGAGGACATCGCGGTGCGCGACTGGAAGGACGTGATGTGGGCGATCTCGACCCGCATGGACCCGGTGCGCGACGTGACCCTGGTTGAGAACACGCCGATCGACTATCTCGATTTCGCTTCGCCGGAATCGGGGCTCGGCGGCAAGATCGGCCTCGACGCGACGACCAAGATGCCGCCCGAGACCCGGCGCGACTGGGGCACGCCGATCCGCATGGCGGATGCAGTGATCGAGGAAGTCACCCGCAAATGGACGAGCTACGGCCTGCCGGGCAGCGGCAAGCCGATCTGGAAATAATTTGTTCACAATGAGGCGGTGAGGCAGTTAGAGCAAAAAACGACACTTGACCACTAAGGACCACCAACGATGCGTTATGGTCGCAAAGGGAAAGAATTGCGCGCGTCGCGCGCTATAAGACTGACTTGGCGTCCTCTGCGTTCACTTTTGCGTCGCTTGCGGTGAAATGTTGATTTTTACTCTCACTGCCTCACCGTCTCATTGTGATTTTAAGGAAATCGAATGGCCGACAACGATGGACAAGACGCCCTCAACCTGCTGCAG
>DASQGR010000128.1:0-11046 GCA_035632515.1 Allostellaceae bacterium
GCAGCCGCGCGACCGCACCGCAGCGCCGGGATTTGCTGGGTTGGGTAAAGCCGGCATGCCAGGGCGCTGCGACGAATTTGCATGGCAGAACTCCGTCCTGAACCCAACTCTGCCGCCCCACCCACGGGCGAGACATTCAGCCGAACCGCACTACTGCTCGGCATAATACCGCCCATCGACCTCCACATCTTGTTTGGGAACTTCAAATTTTGTCTGTAAAGACCAGGCGAACCTAAGCGTGAATCAGGCTGAATCAGTCTCGAACCGACCCTGTTCTACCCAAATAGCGCAAGAACATTTCGCGAAGATTTGAACTGTTGGGCGATGGTGGCCCAATCGAATATTGACATTTCGTTAACCATATTTATTCTTTTACGCGGGGAAGCCGATCTTGTGGCGGGAAACTGCAGGATTTGTAGAGGGCAGGGCATGGCAACCGAGAGTAGCTCGGCGTCGAGTGAGCATTTGCCTCTGTGTGCACCGCCGATGACGGCCGGCACGATCATTGGCACTTCCGCCGGATTGGTCCTGCGCTTTGCGCGCGACGACGATGCGGCGGCGATCATCGCCCTGGTATCGGCAGTCTGGTCCGAATACCCCGGCAAGACCCTGGTCGCCGCGGTCGACATGCCCGAGTTGCTGGCCCCCGCCACCGCCTATGCCCGGCATGACGGGCGGTTCTGGGTGGTCGAGGCCAATGGCAAGATCATCGGCACCGTTGCGCTGATGCCGAGCGCCGAGCCCGGCACCGTCGAACTGCAAAAGCTCTATGTCGCGCGCGACATGCGGCACAACGGGCTGGGCGGCTTTCTGTGCCACCTAGTCGAGCGCGAGGCGCGCCAACGCGGCGCCCACGCGATCGAGCTGTGGACCGACGTCAAACTGCTCGACGCGCATCGCCGCTATGAGCGCCTCGGCTATCTCCGCGGCGACGAGCTGAAAACCTATAACGACACCTCGAGCACGGTGCGGTTCTATTACCGCAAGGAACTCGACGGCGATCTGCCGGACCAGCCCGACCCTGCGGACAAACGCCGCGAGGGCGCGCCGCGCCCGGATGATCGCTGGCAGTCGCTGTTCCACCTCGACGCCGCGGACGGCGTCAACCATGGGGCCGTCAAGTCATGACCCGCCTGTCTTTTACCGAGCACCCCGCCTCGGTCGGAGAGAATTATTTTGTGCATTTTCGCCACGCGGCCGGGTTCAGTTTCAGCATGCTGCGGGGCAGCCTCGCCTGCCTGGTGCATGCGATCTTTCCTTTCCTTTGCACCAAGACCGGTTCGGGCATCATCGCCTCGCTGAATACGCGGATGATCACCAACCGGAACACGCTGGTCGCCCATACCCGCATCCACCGGGTTGCGCAATCGGCCAAGCGGGCCAACGCAGCGTGAGCCGCCTATCGCCCAGCGCCCGCCTCGTCGCCCTGATGTGCGGCGCCGAGATCCTGTGCATGGCCGGGTTCGCAACCTATCCCGCCTTGCTGCCGGTGTTGCGGGGTAGCTGGGGGCTAAGCAACGCCGCGGCGGGTTTTGTCGGCGGCATCCTGTTCTTCGGCTATGTCGGCTCGGTACCGGTGCTGACCAGCCTCACCGACCGCATCGACCCCCGCCGGATCTATCTCGGCTCCTGCGTGCTGGCGGCCGGCGGATCGGCGTTTTTCGCGCTGTTCGCCAACGGGTTCTTTGGCGCGCTGGTCGCCCAGGCCCTGTTCGGCATCGGCTTTGCCGGGATCTATATGCCGGGCCTCAAGGCGATGTCCGACCGCATCGACGAAGAGCTGCAATCGCGCGCCACTGCGCTGTACACCTCGCTGTCCGGGTTCGGCCTTGCCGGCTCCTATTTTCTGGCCGGCGTCATCTCCAACCATGCCTCCTGGCGCTTTGCCTTTGCCCTGGCGGCGCTGGGCCCGCTCGCCGCCGCGCTGCTCGTGTTCTTTCTGATGGCGCCGAAATCGCCCGCTCCGGCCGCGGCCCGGCTCGGCTTTTTCGCCAGCTTTCGCCTGGTGTTCCGCAACAAGCCGGCGCTCGGCTTCATCTCGGGCTATGTGGCGCATTGCTGGGAGCTGTACGGGTCGCGCGCGTGGATGGTCGCATTCCTGACCTTTGCCGCCGGCACGGCGACCGGATCGGGCGCCGGGCTCGACGCGCCGACCCTGGCCTCCATCATCTCGCTGAGCGGGATCGCCAGCAGCATCGGCTGCAACGAGTTTGCCAAACGCCTCGGCCGCGCCAATCTCGTTACCGGGATCATGGTGACGGGGCTGGTCTTCGGCATTGCCACAGGCTTGTCGTGGCAGGTGTCGTTCGCCGCCTCGGTGGCGCTGCTCACCTGCTATTACGCGACGGTCATGGCCGATTCGGGGGCGCTGACCGCCGGCACCGTCGCCGCGGCGACCCCCGAGCAGCGCGGCGCGACGCTCGGCGTGCATTCGATGCTTGGCTTTACCGCCGGGCTGGTGGCGCCGACCTCGTTCGGCATCATTCTCGACCTGGCCGGCGGTGCGCAGAGCGGCCGCGCCTGGGCCGCGTCGTTTACGGTGCTGGCTCTGCCCAACCTGATCGCGATCGTGGTCCTGCGGCGGCTTTCCGCCAGCGCGACTCCGGGGGCAGCGGTTTCGGCGCTGGCGACGTCGAGAAGCGCGCCTAAGCCCGCCGGTTCGGCCCGATCCCGCCGGGCCGCGTAGGCCGTCCCACCATACGCCTGCGCGGCTTTTCCCAGCGGGTCTTCGCGCCTTTGACTACGCGCGCAGCGCAACCTGGCGGACCGGGGTTGGCCGGGTGCGTTCGGGGGGCAGCACGATCGACACCCGCGTTCCTTGCCCTGGGCGGCTGTCGATCGTCAACGTCCCGCCATGCGCCTCGATCAGCCCCTGGGTGATCGGCAGCCCGAGCCCGGTACCGCCATAGGTGCGGGTGGTCGAGCTCTGAGCCTGGCCGAAGGGCTGAAGCGCGCGCTCCAGCTCCTCTTCGTTCATGCCGATGCCTTCGTCGGCAATCGTCAGCACGGTTCGATTCTCCGCGTCAATCGTGGCCTCGACCAAGATATGGCCGCCGACCCGCGAGAATTTGATCGCGTTCGACAACAGGTTGAGCAGGCATTGCTTGAGAGCGCGCTCGTCGGCAACGATCGTATGGTCGGGATCGGCGACATTGAGGGCGAGCTCGAGGCGCTGCTTGCGGGCGCGCTCGCGCACCATGCGAACGCTGCCGGCGAGGAGCGGCTCGACCGCGATCTCCTCCTCGTTGATGTCGAGCTTGCCGGCCTCGATCTTCGACATGTCGAGCACGTCGTTGATGATCGACAACAGATGCAGCCCGCTCGAATGGATGTCGTGCGAGTATTCGAGGTAGCGGACGTTCTTGAGCGGGCCGAGATACTCGCCGGAGAGGATCTCGGAAAAGCCGATGATCGCGTTCAACGGGGTGCGCAGCTCGTGGCTCATATTGGCCAGGAAGTCACTCTTGGCGCGATTGGCGAGCTCGGCCTGCGCCCAGGCCTGGGCCATCTTGACCTCGGCAGCCTTGCGCTCGGTGATGTCGGAATAGAGCGAAACCACCGCATCGTCGGGCATGCTGCGCCGGCGTATCTGCAAGGTGTGGCCGGCACGGGTCAGCCGCTCGCGGACATAGGGTACGTCGCGGAAAAACCGCTCCACCCGCGCCGGGACATCGACCGTCATATCGACCGGGCCGAAATCGCCGCGCGCCGCCTGCAAGCTCAGCACGTCGGTCAGTGTCGTTTCGTTCGTCAGGTCGCCGGGCAGGTCGAGCATCTCGACAAACCGTGCGTTCCACGCGATCAGCCGCCCGCGGCGATCAAACACGCTGAGCCCCTCGCCCATGTTTTCGAGGGTGCTCTGCAGCAGGTCGCTTTGCCGTTTGAGGCGCTCCTCGCCGGCGCGCAACTCGGCGGCCGCGCGCTGCTGGCGATCGATGGCACGGACCATCATCCAGGTGAGCGAGCCCGCGGTCACCCCGAACAGCACAAATGCGATGAGCGTGCCCTCGCACTCGCTGCGCCACCGGGCAAGGATCGCGCTGCGTTCGCGCGACGCGGTCAGGATCAAGGGGCGCGCCGGGATATGGGCAAAGCTGATGATCCGCGAGGCGGCGGCCTGATTGGGCAGATTGCCGAGCACGCCAAACCGGCTCTTCGCCGCGGCGGCAAGCACCGTGGCGACATCCTGGGGTTTCTTACCGATCAGCTCCTCCTGATGCGGCTCGCTGGCGACGACGGTGCCATCGTCGAGCAGCAGCCGCACCTGCACGCCACTGGCGGCAACGACCGAGCCGTAGAAATCGGTGAAGACCGTGATCGGCACTTCGGCGGCGATGACGCCCGCGACGATGTCGTGGTGCAGCAGCGGGCGGCTGACCATGATCGACCAGCCGCCGGTCGCACGGCTGCGTTCCGGCTGACCGATAAAGAGCGACGGCAGGCCGGTGCTCGAGCGATGGGCCAAAAACCATGCCTGGCGCGAAAAATCCTCCCTGCGCGTGATGGCCGAGCCGGCCTCGTTGAGTAGCCGGCCTTCGGTGTCGACGATCAACAGATCACGCAGCACCAGGGTCTGGTCATTGGCCTGGATGAGCAGCGTCCTGACCGCGCGGGCGTCGAGCGGCGTCGTCGGCAGCATGACGTCGAGCATGCGTTCGACCCCGAGCAGCGCCGCATCGATCTCGAAGATGGAACGGTTGGTGCCGACCTCGGCCGAGCGGGCAATGCTTTCAAGCCCCCCCGCGGCATCGTCGAGAGCCTGCTGGTAGGCCCGGTGCAGCGAGGCATACATGCTGGCGCCATAGGCGCTGACGAGGATCGCGCACAGCACGATCATCGCATTCTGCAGGCGCACCTGCCGGGCTATGCCGAGAAGCCACGGAGGGCACCGCATCGCTTCGGCCTTACCGGCTCGCCGCGACGGTAATGTTGAACAACCGGCCGATCGTATTATTCCAGTTCGCCACGCATTCGGCGCCGCAGCGCTCGGACCAGCGCGGCGACACCACATCGGTGAAGGACTGGCGCATCAGCTTGCGATCCTCGGCGGTAACCGGCACCAGGGTCATGTGGCCCGGCGGCCCGGCGGTGCAGGTGCCCACCCCGGTCAGGCAGGCGATGCCTTCCTGGTTCTCCCGATCGGCGGCGTCCCATAGCCGGTCGCCGAGCTCGTCGATCTGCGCGGTCAGAAAATCGCGCACCTTGGGATCAAAGCGCAGCCAGGCCGCGCGATTGGCGAACAGCACGTAAGGTCCCCAGCTGACCGTGACCGGGTCGAGATGGGTGGTCGCATTCTGAAGTCCGACCCGATAGCCCGACATCGCGCCGGTAATGGCGCAGTCGGCGACATGCTTGTTCAGCGCGTCCATCAATCTGTCGAACGGAATGGTGATGCCGACGCCGCCGAGCCCGTTGATAAAATCCGCATGCATTCCGCTGGCGACGCGGACATTGACGCCTTTCAGATCGGCAAGGCTCGTGATCGGCTTGTTGCAGAAGATCACCTGGGCCGGATAGCTCCAGATCGCCAGCAGCTCGAGCCCGTAGCGGCTGCGATAGACCTCGCGCAACGTCGGCAGATATTCCTTGATGCTGTGGCGCAGAGTGGGGATATCGGAATTCAGGCCGGCCAGGTCCACCGCCGCCGCTTCCGGGTCTTCGCTGGAGATCTGGCTCAGCGAGACGGTGCTGATCGCGATTGCGCCCAGCCGGGTGAACTGCAGCAGTTCGGCGCCCTTGATGCCGAACTGATCCCACGGGGTCACCTCCGCGGTGATGCGGCCGCCGGAACGTTCGGCAAGCTGCTTGCTCCAGAACGGCTCTTCGAAATTCTTGAACTGGATCGTCTGGCCGAGGCCGCCTACCACCTTGAGGTGGAGACTCGGCAGCTCGTCGGCGCGCGCCGGCAGAGCAATCAGGACCGGCAGAGCAATCAGGAAAAGCAATGCGAAGAGCCAGCGGGGCACGGCGGATATCCCTTCCATCCTTCGCGCTTTTAAACCGTTGCCGTTAATTTTCCGTTATGTGGAAAAGTTCGCAATGACGATCGAAGCCGGCAAGAGAACAACGGAAAAAGCTGCTATTTTGAGGGCCTGCAACCTCTTTAGACGAGGCGAGGGCCGCCCAAGCCCAAGCCCGAGGTCGGCGGCGCAGCTCAATAGCGCAGTCGCCATGCAAACTCGGCGGCCAAAAGCTGGCCATGCCCGGGATGAGCATGCGAAAATCGGCCTCCGCTGCCCTCGAGGGACGGAGCCGGTGCAGACCCATTATCCCGTTTTTCTGGCCACGATTCTGCTGCTGCTGACGTTGCTGATGGCCGGGTGTGCCGCCTTTGTCGAGGTCGCCCCGACCGCCGGCTATGAGACGATACCCGTGGAGGAAGCGGCGTGGCGCCAGGTCAAGCCGCAGCTCATCGGCAAATCGCGCATTTGGGTCGAGCAATGCGCCGGGGCACCGCAGGCCGAGACCCATGCGAGCCCACAACAAACAACGCTCGTCTATCAAACGCGGGATCTGAAGAATTACTGCCGGGTTGCACTGGGGATGATGCACGGGCGGGTCAGCTCGGTGTCGGCCGATTATTCGGCGCCCGAATTCGCCTGGTTGCGCGACGGCAGCAATTACTGCGGCCGCATGTTTATGGGCTGTGCGCGATAGGCGGCGACCCGGCGACGAAGCTGGCGGAGACCTATCTTGCCCGGTCGCTGCGCCGGGTAAACCATCTGCCGGCCTGGCTTTCAGATTCGACCCGCAGCTTGGTGCGGGCGATCCACGCCTCGGCCGCGTCCTCGGTCGCGAAGCTGCTGACGGTCGTCGGCTTGGTATCGGGAACCAGCACCTCGACCCCGAATGCTCCGCCGGTGAGCTTGACGACCCGATAGGTCGCCTCGGCGTGGGGATGCGTCCTCATCCCAGGGAATATGGGGTCGCCGCGACCAATCGCCAAACGGTTATGCCGCGGAGACCCCGATGGCGCCGTATCTCAATGCCCCGCCGGGGTCCCCTCGGTGACGATCAGCGCGTCGAGGGCAACGACGCCGCTGCCTCGCGGCCGCACCAGGAGCGGATTGATGTCGATGCTGGAAAACTGCCCCTTCTGCGCCGCGGCGAACAGCGACAGCTTCGACAGGGTTTCGGCCAGCGCGTCGAGGTCGCCCGGCGGCTTGCCGCGCGCGCCCTTGAGGATCGCGGCCCCGCGCAACTCGGCAATCATCGTCCGCGCCTCTTCGACCCCGAACGGAGCGAGGCGGAAGGTCACGTCGCGCAGCACCTCGACAAAGATGCCCCCGAGCCCCAGCAGCACCACCGGCCCGAACACGCTGTCGTGCTGGACGCCAAGGATCATCTCGACCCCGTCGGTCAGCATCGGCGAGATCAGCACGCCTTCGAGATTGGCCGTGGGCGCGCGGGCGGCGACCCGGGTCATCAGCTCGCTATAGGCGCTGGCCGCGTCGGCGGCCGCCACATTGAGCATCACGCCGCCGACCTCGGTCTTATGGGTGATCTCGGGCGAGACGATCTTCAGCACCAGCTTTTCGCCGAGGCTTGCAGCGGCGGCGGCCTCGGCGGCGCTGGTGGCGAGGCGCTCTTCGAGGATCGGAATGCCGGCGGCGGCGAGGATGGATTTCGCCTCGTGCTCGCCAATCGCCGCTTTCGGCAGCGGAGGAAACCCGGTCGGCACCGGCGGCACCGCGAAAGGCGGCGTCTGGATGCGCTCGGCACAGCGGGTCGCGGCGGCAACCGCCTCGACCGCGCGCCACGGGTCCTCGAACAGGCCCACCCCGGCCGCTTCGTAGCGCCGCTGCATCTCCGGCGTGGCGATTGCCGAGAGGGCGAAATAGCTGTCGGGATAGCGCGCGACCGCGCCGGTCACCGATTTGAACAGCGGCTCGGCCATTTGCGGCGACGACGCCCAGGTGGTGAAGAACCCGACCATCGACGGGAATTTCTCCTTGCCGAGCAACAGCTCGAAGCTCTTGTCGAGGATCGAGGGGTCGTTCAGCGCCTGCGCGGTGACATCGACCGGGTTGCGCGGCGCCGCAAAAGGAACCCAGCTCAGCACCTCCTTCTGCGAGTCTGCGGCGAGCGGGGTCAGCTCCAGCCCCTCCTCTTCGGCCGCGTCGGCCATCAGCACGCCGGCGCCGCCCGACATCGTCATCACCGCCAGCCGGCGCGAGCGCGGCAGCCGGCCGCGGGTGCAGGCATAGGCGATCTCGACCAAATCCTCCGGAGTCTTGGCGCGTTCGACGCCGAGCTGGCGCAGGGCCGCGTCATAGACGGCGTCGCTGCCGGCAAGCGAGGCGGTGTGCGACGCCGCCGCCGCCGCGCCGATCTCGGAGCCGCCGACCTTCATCGCGATCACCGGCTTGCCGTTTTCGCGCGCCCGCTTGACCGCGGCGGCAAAGCGCTCGCCGTCCTGGATCGCCTCCATGTAGCAGGCGATCGCCTGGGTCTCGGGGTCGTCGGCGAGGAACGAGATGCCGTCGGCGACCTGCACCTCGGCCTCGTTGCCGGTGCTCATCCACACGCCGACCGAAATGCCGCGCCGGGCGGTCAGCGCCAGCAGATGGGTTCCGAACGCGCCCGACTGCGTGATCATGCCCAAGGGTCCGGCCGGGGTCGGCCCCTCCTCCAGGAACGAGCTGAAGGTCGGGGTATGGCCGATCCGCATGTTGAACAGGCCGAGGCAATTGGGGCCGCATAGCCGGATACCGCTGTCGAGCGCGATCTTGGTGATCTGGTCCTGCAGCGCGCGGCCTTCGGCGCCGATCTCGGCAAAGCCGGCGGTGAACATGACGACACCGCGCACGCCCTTGGCGACGCAGGCCTCCATCGCCTCGACCGCGAGGTTGGCCGGCACCGCGATCAGGCCGAAATCGACCTCGCCCGGCACCGAGGCGAGGTCCGGATAGGCGCGCAGCCCCTGCACCGTGTCGCGCGTCGGGTTGATCGGGTAGAGCGCGCCCTGATAGCCGGCCTCGCGATAGTAGCGCAGCGAGCGGCCGCTGATCCGGGTCGGGTCGTTGGAGGCGCCGAAGATCGCCACCGAGCGCGGCGCCAGGAGCGGCATAAGCGGGTGATTGGTCATGTTCTGGGCATCATGGGTCGAGAATGGGAGCGCCCATCCTTCGGGCAAATGCCGGTGAGCGCAAGCCCTCGCGGTGCGGGTAAGGCATGTCGGCGCTCTTGGTTTGAGCGAACCGGCTATCTGCTCTCGAAAACCCGGCGCCGCGTTCTTTTGCCGCCTTTCGCGGAGCCTTGGGAGCAGGCGCGGAACCCCCGAGACACGCCTTCGTCGTTTGGCAGGAACGATTCATCGGGAGGGGCGATGGCGTCGCAAATCCGCTCGGCAATGCCGGTCGATCAAACCGCCGAAATCTGCTACGGCGAAATACTTAGCGAAATCCTGACCTGGCTCGACGAACACAAGATCGAGCCCGTCCTTTTCAAACCGGCCGCGGTTATCGGCCGGCATGGGCTCGGTTTCGAGATCACCTTTCGCAGCCCCGAACAAGCCCGGCAATTCGAGAAAGCCTTCCCGGCTGGGCGTTGGATCAAGCTCCCGGCAGCGGGCAGCGCACCCCGCCAGCCGGCCTGTCGTCGCGTCCGCGCCGGCTAATTTCTGCTTTCCGCCCATCCGGGGGACGGAGGGGACCGCCGACATTGGGTTTGTGCCACCCCATAGGCTGCGCAGTGCGAAAATTTGCCACACAAAAAATTACCCTATTGACCTATATCAAGCCGCCCTCGACGCCGGCTCGTACATTCAAGGTGACGTAGCTTCTGTACGCGTGCATCATGCAATCCGGCTCGGCGGCAGTCGTATATCCTCCGGCAAGGCGCCGGTTTCCTCGGACTCCGCAGGAACCGGCCGTTTTTCAACGACGAAAAAGCCAATCCGCCTAACCCTATGGAGACCGTGAGCGCTACCTTAAATTTAGCAACGCTGCGACAAACCCTACCACTAAACAGGTTAAATTAACGATGAATTTTATTGAATTTAGCGGCAATTCAGCTGAGTAAGTATCGGTCAGTTCTGTGGGAGGTGATATCCATGGACATCGAGGACTTGCTTAAAGAACCATCGGCCCTGAGAAACTGGTTGCTCGCAAGGGCCCTTAAATCGCACCCGCTGCAAGACGCCCTCGAACTGGCAAAGAAAGGGGAGGCATTTATCCGCGGCGAGACGTTTCAAATCGGTAGCGCAGATCATGCAGTTCGTTCCGCCGAGCGCGAGCCGGTGAAACAAGCTGATCGGCCACGCAAGCCAACCGTAGAGGATGCCGAAGACCGCAAACGGGACGCGCATGATAAAGGCGCCGACCCGATCGCGCATTCTCCCGACGACCTTGTCGTGATGGCGACGATCGACGACGTCGTCCGATATTTTGGCCAAAGGATCACGCCGGTGCTTTCCGCGGGAAAAACCATGTTCCTGGTGGACGGCCAGCACCGCGAAAACGCCAGCGAGCTGGTCGAGCGCGCAAACCGGATCCGGAGAGCGCAAAAGCTGCCGAGCTACGCCCTCATGCCGACGCCGGCATCCCCGGGCACCAAGCTTGATCGCCCGCAGATTGCCGCCGCCAATGCGGCGAAAGCGCCTCCGGCAAGGCCGGCGCGGTCGAGCGATACCATTTTGCCCTGGCTCGGTTGCGACGCGAACGGGCGGCCTACGGATTCGAACCATCCGCGGTTTAGCTGATTCCTTGTCTGGGCCGCTGAAGGTCCGCCGCCCGCCCCATCGCCTATTCGGACGCCGACGACCCGCCCCAGCCTTCGGGGAAGCTAGAGCGCGATCTATTTAGATCGAAGCCTCAAAGCAGTTCCCTTCCCGTGGGCTTGACCCGCGGGGTCCACGTCTTCCTTTTGCGAACGTCGGAGGAAAAGACGTGGATGGCCGGGTCAAGCTCGGCCAAGGCGATACACAAAGCGATTCGGCTTAAACAGATAATGCTCTAAGATCCGGCTGGCACGCTGACATCCGGAGCACGCTCCTCAGGCGGCGCCTCGCCCCCTGCAGAAGCGGCAAAACCCGCAAGTGCGCCG